>JAQGMV010000411.1 GCA_028292225.1 Betaproteobacteria bacterium | reverse complement strand
CAGGCGTTCCAGGCGCTCGTGCGTCAGATCCTCGCCAAGAGCGAAGCGCAGGTGGCTCAGTGGCGCGACGCCCTTCGGGAGGCGGTGGGCCCGAACGGCCAACTGATCGTCAACCTCATCCCCGAGGTCGAGTTCGTCATCGGGAAACAGCCCGCCGTTCCGGACCTTCCGCCGCGGGATGCGCAGAACCGCTTCCAGATGGTGTTCCGGCGGTTCCTCGGCGTTTTCGCGCGCAAGGAGCATCCGCTCGCGCTGTTCCTTGACGATTTGCAGTGGCTGGATACAGGGACACTCGACCTCCTCGAGCACCTAGTCACGCACGCTGAGGTGCGGCACCTGTTGCTGGTCGGGGCTTACCGGGATAACGAGGCCGGCGTCGCGCACCCGCTTCTGAGAACGCTGGCAGCGATCCGCACCGCCGGCGCGCGGGTGCACGAGATCGTGCTGGCGCCGCTTCGATTCGACGACGTCGGCCGGCTCGTCGCCGATGCCCTGCATTGCGAGCCGGAGCGTGCGCGCCCCCTGGCGCAACTGGTGCACGAGAAGACCGGCGGTAATCCGTTCTTCGCGATCCAGTTCTTCACCGCGCTGGCCGAAGAGGGGCTGCTCGCATTCGAGCCCGTCACGCAGACCTGGAAATGGGACATGAATCGCATCCGTGCCGCGAGCTACACCGACAACGTGGTGGAGCTCATGGCCGGGAAGCTGAGGCGGCTGTCCGCCAGCACCCAGGAAGCCCTGAAACAGCTCGCCTGCCTGGGCAACATCGCCGAGATCGCCACTCTGACCCGGGTTCACGGGGAAACAGCGGAGGCGATGCACGCGGCACTCCGGGAAGCCGTTCACGCCGGGCTCGTCTGCCGCCTGGAAAGCGCCTACAAATTCCTGCACGACCGGATACAACAGGCGGCTTATTCACTCATTCCCGAATCGCAGCGCGCCGAATTCCACCTGCGAACTGGCCGTGCGCTACTCGCGGACATGACCGCGGACGAGCTCGCCGAGCACCTGTTCGATGTTGCAAACCAACTCAATCGGGGCGCCGCACTGCTGATTGACGACGAGAAAGTGCATGTGGCGATGATCGATCTGCGTGCCGGGCGAAAGGCCAAGTTGTCCACGGCCTATGCGTCAGCGCGCGAGTATTTTTCGGCCGGCATGGCGCTCCTGGACGAAAGGCACTGGAGTACCCAGTACGAGTTGACGTTCAACGTTTGGCTGGAGCGCGCGGAATGCGAGTTTCTGACCGGTAACTTCGACACAGCCGAGCCGCTGATTGCGGAGTTACTGCAGCGCGCGGCGTCGAAACTCGACCGGGCGGCCGCTTATCACCTCAAGGTCCAGCTGCATATTGTGAAGGGGGAAAACCCGCAAGGCGTCGACAGCGCGCTCACGTGCCTGAAGCTGTTCGGCATTGACATTCCGGCACACCCGACCTGGGAGCAGGTCCAGGCCGAATACGAGGCGGTTTGGCGGAATCTCGATGAGCGCCCGATCGAGAGTCTGATCGATCTCCCGCTGATGACCGATCCGGAACTGCAGGCCGCAATGCGGCTGCTTTCGGCCCTTTCCTTCGCCGCCAACTTTACCGATTTCCATTTGTATTGCTTGCACCTGTGCCGCATGGTGAACGTCAGCGCCCAGCACGGGACGAGCGGCGCCTCCGCGCACGCCTACGGCTGGTTCGGGTGCATCCTCGGCCCGGCGTTCAACCGTTACCGCGAGGGTTATCGCTTCGCCAAGCTCGCCTGCGACCTGGTCGAGAAGCATGGTTTCGTCGCCTACCAGCCAAAAGTCCAATACGCGATGGGCATCGTTTCCGTGTGGACCCAGCCGATTGCGATGGCAATCGACTTCAATCGGGCGGCCTTTCGCAGTGCGACCGAGACGGGGGATCTCGCCTTTGCTTGCTACAGCCTGTCCCGAACGGTCAACGACCTTCTCGTTCGGAACGATCCACTCGAGGAGGTTCGGCGCGAGTCCGAGCAAGCCCTGGACTTCATCCGAAAGGCCAGGTACCGCGACGTCGCGGACATCATCGTCAGCCAGCAACGGTTCATCGCGACCATGCAGGGCCGGACCGCGACCTTCTCCACCTTCAGCGACGCGCAGTTCGACGAAGCGGCCTTTGAGGCGCAGCTGAGTGACGACCGGATGCCCATGACGATCTGCTGGTACTGGATCTACAAACTGAAGGCGCGATTCCTGTCGGGCGACTACGCCGAGGCGCTCGCCGCAGCCGACAAGGCGAAGGCCCCGCTTTGGGCGGCAGTCGGCAGGCTCCAGTTGCTCGACTATTTTTTCTACACTGCGCTGGTGGTGGCGGCGCTCTATGAGAACGCTTCTGCCGAAGAGCAGCGAGGGTGGTCGGAGCTCCTGACGGCGCACCGGGAGCGGCTGCGCGAGTGGGCCGAAAACTATCCGCCGACTTTCGCCGACAAGCACGCGCTGGTGTCGGCCGAGATCGCGCGCCTCGAAGGGCGAGACACCGATGCGATGCGTCTGTACGAAGAGTCCATGCGATCGGCGCGCGAGCACGGCTTCGTCCAGAACGAGGCGCTGGCCCAGGAGCTGGCCGGGCGGTGCTATCTGGGGCGCGGCTTCGAGATGATCGGCCTCTCGTATCTGCGGAACGCGCGGAACTGCTACGACCGCTGGGGCGCGCTCGGCAAGGTGAAGCAGCTCGACGAACGCTACCCGCACCTGCACGAGGAACGAGATCCTGCATCCCCCACCGCCACGATAGGCACGTCGGCCGGGCGGTTGGACGCGGAGACTGTAGTCAAAGCCTCGCAGGCACTCTCGAGCGAGATTGTCCTCCCCAAGCTCATAGAGACCCTCATGCGAATCGCGGTCGAGCACGCAGGGGCCGAACGGGGTCTGCTTATCCTGGTTCATGGTGACGAGCCCCGGATCGAGGCCGAGGCCATTACCGGTCACAGACAGGTTGAGGTCACCGTTCGACAGGCCGCTGTCGCATCATCTGATCTCCCCCTATCGGCGCTTCATTACGTGATCCGGAGACGGGAGAGCGTGGTCCTCGATGATGCTTCGGTTCGGAACCTGTATTCGGCGGATGAGTATGTGCGGCAGGCGCGCCCCAGATCCGTCTTGTGCCTGCCCATCGTCAAACAAACGAAGCTCGTTGGCGCGCTCTATCTCGAGAACAATCTGACTCCACGCGCCTTCACCTCGGACCGGGTCGCAGTGCTGGAATTGCTCGCCTCCCAGGCGGCGATCTCGCTGGAGAACGCGCGGCTCTACGCCGATCTGCAGCAGGAGAACAGCGAGCGCAAGCGGGCCGAGGAGGCGCTTCGCGAGCGCGACGCACGCATCCGGCGGCTCGTAGAATCCAACATCATCGGCGTGTTCTTCTGGGACGTTGCCGGCGGCATCACCGATGCGAACGATGCATTTCTTCAGGTCGTAGGCTATTCGCGGCAGGATCTGCTGTCCGGCGATGTCGGCTGGTCCAGCATGACGCCACCGGAATACCGCGCCGCCGATGAGAAGGCGATCGAAGATGTTATGCAGTCCGGAACTTGCCAATCTTATGAAAAGGAATTTATCCGCGGCGACGGCAGGCGCGTTGCGGTCCTCATCGGCGGAGCAATCATCGAAAGGTCGAGGGGTCAAGGAGTGTCATTCGTCCTCGACCTGACGGAGCGCAAGGCCGCGGAGGCCGAGCGTGCGCGGCTTGGACAGCGGCTGCGCCAGGCCGAGAAAATGGAAGCGGTCGGGCGGCTCGCCGGCGGCGTCGCGCACGACTTCAACAACGTTCTGGCCGGTATCCTCGCTTATGGCGAGATGCTCTTCGAGGAAGCGCCCGCGGACTCACTACTCAAGCGCTATGCACGGAACGTGCTCACCGCGGCGACCCGTGGGCGCGCGCTGGTCGAGCAGATCCTCGCCTATAGCCGCAGCCAGCGCAGCAAGCGCGCCCCAACCGACGTTTGCCGCGCTGTGGCCGAGACGCTCGAGCTGGTGAGAGGCTCGGTGCCTGCAGACATCCGTCTCTACGCAAGCATTCCCGCGTTGCCGCTCGTTGTCATTGGCGATGCGACTCAGCTGCACCAGGTGGTGATGAACGTATGCAGCAATGGGATCCAGGCGATGAGCGGCGGCGGCGCGTTGCGTGTGACGCTCGCGTCCGCAGCAGTCTCCGGCGAGCAACTGCTCTCGCATGGAAGGCTCAGGCCGGGCCGCTACGTGCATCTTGCGGTCGAGGACAGCGGATGCGGAATGGATCAGGCCACGCTCGCCCGCATTTTCGAGCCGTTCTTTACCACCAAGGAGGTCGGCCGGGGTACCGGCCTCGGCCTGGCGCTGGTATACGCGATCGTCACCGACCTTACCGGCGCGATCGACGTGAAGAGTGCAGTCACACAGGGCAGCACGTTCTCGGTCTACCTGCCACTCGCCGAGGTCGTGCCCGCGACTGCAGCTCAACCCGAGGGCCCGCCGCCACCAGGTAGTGGCGAGCGCGTGCTGCTCGTCGACAACGAGAGCCGTTCATCGCGCTGACCGCACGCACGATGCGATTTCCGAGCAGTTACAACGCATCCCGTCCACCATCATGGGATGACTGGCGGCAGATAGGTCAGCGTTCCGGCCAAAAGCCACAGCAGAAAAAGAACGACCGGCAGGTGCACCACAAGCTGCAGGAACGTAAACCCGGCGATGTCGTGAGCCCTCAAGCCGAGTACTCCGAGCATGGGCAGCATCCAGAATGGATTGATGAGGTTCGGCAGCGCTTCGGCCGTGTTGTAGATCTGCAAGGTCCAACCGAGATGCACCTGCAGGTCATTCGCGGCCTGCATGACATACGGCGCTTCAATGATCCACTTGCCGCCGCCCGAGGGGACGAAGAAGCCGAGTACCGCGGAGTAGATGGCCACAACGAGAGGGAATGTGCTCTGTGTCGTCAGACTGACGAAAGCGTGTGCTGCCTGCTCGGCAACCGTGAGGCCGCCGATACCCTTTGCCGTAGTCATGATGGCGGCGATGCCGCCGTACAGCGGGAACTGAATGAGGATAGCCGGCGTCGCAGGCACCGCCTGGGCCACGGCATCGAGGAAATTTCGCGGCCGCCAGTGCAGCAGCGCACCGAGCGTCAGGAAAAAGAGGTTATAGGTATTGAGATTTGAAATCGCGACGACAGGATCCTTCGTCGCGAATTCGTGCGCGAGCCAGCCGCAGCCGAGCGCAACCACGACCAGTGTGATCAGTGGACTGTATTCAAGCCACTCCCCCGGGCGTTCGGGCCGCCGGAGCTGCGACTGCGGGGTATCGACGTTCACCCGCATCATCTGTGCCGTGACGGCCTTCTCCTCAGAGGGGGCCGACATCAACGACACCCGAATGGATATGACGATCAGCACGATGACGATCATCAGGGATTGCCACAGGAAGATCGTCTGTGAGAACGGAATGACGCCCGTGATCTCCAGCAGCGGGCGCGGCAAGCTCGCCGCATTTGCCTGAAGCAGAGCGGCCGACGAGCTGAGCCCTAACGCCCACGTCCCCCCGAGCCCCAGATACGCCGCCGCCCCGGCAGCGCGATAGTCCATTTTAAGATCGGTGCGGCGAGCGAGCGCACGGACGAGCAGAGCGCTGAAAATCAGACTTATGGCCCAGCTGAACAGCGAGGCCAGCATGCTGATTGCCGCAATGAAAGCCACGGCGGCGCGTCCGTCACGTGGCAATCCCGCCAGCCTGTCGATGAGCTTGGCGGCCGGAGGTGAGCTCGCAACTACGTAGCCGCTGATGACGCCGATCACCATCTGCATCGTGAAGATGATGAGGCTCCAGTACCCCTCGCCGAAGGACGTTGCAACGGCCACCGGTGATGCACCATTGATCAGTGCCGCAACCGCCACCACCGCGAGAGCGAGGACGACGAAGACATAGGCGTCGGGAAACCAACGCGCGGCCCAGTTCGTGAAGCGAAGCCCGAGGCGGGGAAGAAGGCCCTCAGCGCGATCGCCGGATGGCATTGGGGCGGTCCGGTGCGGAGGGTATGACGTTGCCGACCGTTGTCATCGCCATACCTCACTATTCGAATTCACCGGCAACACCGATTGGAACGATCTTGCCACCAGGCTTCGTGCTTCTGCCGAGTTTACCTTTTCTATTAGGGTGTAAGAGAGTGAGGCGCTGTCGAGCCATTGCAGCCCAGGTTGGGCCATAGGCGTGAACGCCGACTCCGCAGGATGAACTCGCTCGGAACGGGTGGCGTCAGTCACCTTGAGGTGTTGCGCGACGACGGGGGGAGCGTGTCCTCTGCAGCCCTCAACCGACGCTGTTGATCGGGCCGACCACCTCGAATATCGACGCGCGCTCGAAATCGCCCGGCGTGAGGTTTCCATGGTCCAGCGTGCCGCCAGCACTGACGCGCATCCGTACCGGCCGGATCGGATATCCGACCAGCGCAAACGCGTGCGCGAGCAGGCTGCAGCAAATGAACCGCGTGGCGCTGTTCGCCGTCCTGTCGGGCGATGACCGCAAACGCGCCGGCAGCGGCAGCAGGTTTCGTCCGAGCACCCAGGCATGCGCCAGGTCATATTCGCTCCCGATTCGGCTTACGACCCAATCGGCAAGCTGGTATCGGTCCATGTCGTTCAGGCCGATGGGCCGCAAAACGCGAATATGCAGCGCATTCAGCTCGGAGAGCCGAATCGATCTGACGCCCGCGGCGATGTCGGCTTCGACGATGCACCGGGGATCCGGCCCATCTTCAAGCGGACCCACGTACATCGATACGTGCGACCACGCCGACCGGGTAACGAGTTTGACGAGGGCCGCGACGCGCGTATTGCCGTCGGTGAGCAGAACATCACCGGGATCGAGTATCGCGGCCAGCGATTGCGGATCGGCGGTCGTTGCAGAATCAGAGTGTCCGACCGGCTGGGCGAGGTAAAGCACCAATGCGCCAGTCAGGCGGGTACGCATTCGGGCAGGCAGCGTCAGCGCCGCCGCGACCCGGGGTAACTCCCTCATGATCCCCGCGACGTGGAAACGAACGCATCGATCGCCCAGCATCGCAAGCAGGTGAAGGAGGATGCGGCCAACGCAGGAGTGAGCAAGGGTGACCATGTACCTGATTGTGAAACCGTTCGATCCCACGATGATGTCGATCAAAAGCGCGACCGTCACGACTGTGATCGTCATTGAGACCGCGGATCACGGTCAGACCGTCGAACAGACGCGAGTAGCAATCCAGGCACATACGCTGCCCGTCATCATGTCACGCATGTAACCCATGGATGTTTTTTCGTGACGCCTTTGAGATGACTCTGCCCTAGGCTGGTACGCATACAGAACCCGGCGCAAGGAGGCTCCCAATGAAAGCGTTACACGACAGCACGCAGAATCTGCAGGGTCGGAGCATTGCGGCCGATCTCGCGGAACGAGTCGCGGTGGTTTTCGAGCAACACCCCATGTTGTGCGGGTTCTCCGTGCAAGAGCGTTCCACGCTTACAACGGACCGCGCCGTGGCCCAGCTTCGCGGCGGGTTGTGCCTCGCCGACGTCTCGGCGACCACCCCGCCCGGCTTTGACGTGACGCAGGAGTTCTGCAACCAGATAGCGTATTCGCTGCTCGAGCTGATCGACGAGCAACCCGGGGTGTGCGACCTCCTGCCCGGTCGCACGTTCGCACGCACATTGCATTGAACGTCATCCAAAGGAGACCGCTCGTGACCCGTCATTCAATGAATCTTGATGACTTCGACGCTGACGCCGACGATCTGGCGCCGATGGGCGAGATCGAATACGAGGAATCGGAGGGTGCTGAGACCGCTGTGGAAGTGGAGCTGTTGCTGGCCCGAATGCAGGCCACGCGATTCCCGGGCGCCTGACCAGGTTTCGACAGCCACGCAGCGCTCACCGCCGAGCGCTGCGCTCGCCTCGTGACGCCCAAACACTGTTCTGCGCGCGAGGTCGCGCGCGCCGCCAAACACTTTATCGATTGCGAGGTGAACCATGGAGCACAGTAATCAAACCGCGTCCGAGCAGTTATCGGATGCATTGGAAACCACTTCAGCCGGCTTACCGAAACGCTACATTCCGTGGATTCCGCTGATTGCGCTCGCTCAGTTGCTTGTGACGATCGTAATCTTCTCGGGAGTGATCGCGCCATACGCCGGACACGGACAGCCCGTTGCCGGGATTCACGACAGCACTGCGTCCTGACCGGGACCGAGGTATGTCATGAAGAACGCGTTTGCCGTTTTTTCTTCACTGGTGGCCGTGGCCGCCGTCAGTATGCTGTCGTCGATGCTCATTGCGCCGAAGGCGTCAGCGCAGACCGCCAAGCCGGCGGTAGCGCGCAATGTGGTGCTCGTGCACGGCGCCTGGGCGGACGGCTCCAGTTGGGCCGAGGTCATCTCGCGCCTTCAGGCCGCCGGCCTGCATGTCACAGCGGTGCAAAATCCACTGACATCGCTCGCCGATTCTGTCGCCGCGACACGCCGAGCACTGGCGCTGCAGGATGGACCGACCGTGCTGGTCGCCCATTCGTGGGGTGGAACCGTCATCAGCGAAACGGGGATGGACCCGAAGGTTACGGGGCTCGTCTACGTGGCAGCACGGGCACCCGATGCCGGGGAGGATTTCGTCGCCCTTTCCGCAAAATTTCCCGCCATGCCGTTGCGGGCCGGTCTCCAGGAACGGGACGGCTTCACGAATCTTTCCGAGGAGGCTTTTCTCAAATATTTCGCGAACGGCGTCGCGCAGGAGAAGGCAAGAGTTCTATATGCCGTACAAGAACCCACCGCCGCCTCTCTGTTCGGCGGGCGGACCACAGTGGCTGCCTGGCGCTCCAAACCGAGCTGGTATGCGGTCTCGAAGCTCGATCAGACGATATCGCCCGACCTGGAACGATTTCTGGCAGCGCGCATGAAAGCGACCACCGTGGAGCTGGAGGCAGGCCACCTTTCCCTGGTCTCCCATCCGCAGCAGATCACCGACTTGATCTTGAGTGCGGCCGGCCGGGGCAAGTAGCAGCCGGATGCTCCCCGTCCGGGACGCCGCTTCCATGAGGTCCTTCCGTAACCCGTCACATTTGCCACGCATCGCGCCGTTTACGCGATCGACGTGTCATCCGCATCCCGCAAGCTCTCATACGATCGCGATAGACGGAACCCAGGAGTCGCCATGTCAGTAAACGAAGTCATCTTCAGCGTGGTTCTCGCTGCTGCCTTACTCATCAACGGCCCCGTGTCTGCGGCGGAGCCCACGATCGATCAGGTCTACCAGGCCGCCGAGGCCGGCAACTTCCGCGAGGCGCAGGGCATGATGGACGAGGTGCTGCGCGCTCATCCGTCCAGTGGGAGGGCGCACTACGTGGAGTCGGAGTTACTCGCCAGGCAAGGCCGCTTGAAAGAGGCCGCAGCGGAGCTGAGGACCGCCGAACGCCTGGAGCCCGGACTGCCGTTTGCAAAACCGCAGGCCGTCCAGGCGCTCGAACGACGGATCGGCGCGTCGTCCAACTCCGCCGCCGCGTCTGCCCCGCCCGCCTCCGCGTCTGGCAACCGTCCCGCCGCGCCCGGCAATATTCCCTGGCCCACGCTGATGATCGGTGCCGCACTCGTGATCCTCGTGATCCTCGTCATGCGCGCAATGCGTCGGCGTAACACAGAGCCCGGCACTGGAGCGGCTGCGGGTCCGGGCGGCTACCCGGGTGCACCACACCCGCCTTACCCGCCGATGCCGCCCTATGGCGGTGGCGCCGTGCCGGGTGCGCCGGGTGCGCCGGCGTCACCCGCCGAACGCGGAATCGGATCCGGCATTCTGGGTGGCCTGGCGACCGGGGCGGCGGTGGGAGCCGGGGTGGTCGCCGGTGAAGCACTCGCCCATCGGCTGGGCGGCGGACCTTCAGAGCGTGAGCCGGCCCCGCCCGAGCCGGCCCCAGCGCCGTCGTCGTCCGATGACATGGGCGGGAACGACTTCGGGATCTCGGACGGATCCTCATGGGACGATGCGGGCGGTGGCGGAGACGCGGGCGGTGGCAGCGATTGGACTTAGGCGTGATGAGCCATCCACACCCCATCCGCATCGCATGGGTATCGAGCGCACCGGGATGATTGTTGCGAATGTCCTGATCCGATCGGCCACAGGCTTGGTTCGCCCGGACATTCCTTGTAGGCCCGCCTCGGTCTAATCTGGACGATCGCCACATAGGTCGTAAAGCAAAGTCCGGGAGCTGGGATGCAAAACGAATCTCGCGCAACCGCCAAAGCCACACCCGGTCCCGTGGCCGCCCTGGGCGAGGAGCCGGTCTTTCGCGCAGGAGACGCTGTACGCATCCTGACTCGCTCCCCGATCGGGCATTACCGCGTGCCGACCTATGTGCGGGGCAAGAAGGGACGGGTCGAAGCCGTGATTCAGCCTGCCGGCATCGACAACGAGGAAGAAGCTTACGGTCGAAACGCGGGATCGAAGCTTCACTACTATCGCATCGCCATTCCGATGACGGAGATCTGGTCCGACTATTCGGGGTCCCCGCTGGATGCCTTGCGCATCGAAGTCTTCGAAAGCTGGCTCGAGCGGAGCTGAAGATGAATCAAGGCAGGCACGACCCTCACGACCACCCGCACGACGATCGACATTCTGAAATCAGCCAATCAGCGCATCCCGGCTATTTCGACGTGATGGAAACCGCCGTTCGTGAGCTCCTCGTCGAGAAGCGCTTGATCGGGCCCGGCGAGATTCGCCGGCAGATCGAGGTTCTGGACTCCCGCACTCCAGCCCTGGGCTCGAAGGTGGTGGCGCGCGCCTGGGTAGATCCCGGGTTTCGGGCACGGCTACTTGCGAATGGACGCTCGGCGTGCGAGGAGCTCGGCATCAGCTTCTATGACGACACGCAGCTCATCGTGCTGGAGAACACCGACAAGGTGCACAACCTTATTGTTTGCACGCTGTGCTCGTGCTATCCGCGCCCGGTCCTCGGGCTCCCGCCTGATTGGTACAAGCTGAAGCCTTATCGCGCGCGGGCGGTCTCTGAACCTCGGGCTGTCCTGGCCGAGTTCGGCACCGTCATTCCCGCGGACGTCGAAATTCTCGTCAGCGATTCGACTGCGATGGTCCGCTACCTCGTTCTGCCGAAGCGGCCCGAAGGGACGCGCGAGTATACCGAGGAACAACTGGCCGGACTCGTCACGCGCGACGCGATGATCGGAGTCGCGGTGATCGACGTCGAAACAAGCGGGGTGCCGCAATGAATGATTCGGAGCATTTGACCAGGCGTCTGCCGAACGACATCGGGGGCCTTCCCGCTGAGCGGATTCAGCGCACCGAGCACGACCTCGAGCCCTGGGAAAAGCGCTGCCATGCGCTCGCTGACGTTCTCGATTTCCACAAGATCATCAATACCGAAGAGAAACGGCGAGGAGTCGAAGCGCTCGGAGCCGAAATGGTCGGCAAGCTCACGTATTACGAGCGCTGGATCACGGCCTTCGCCAACATCCTTTTTCAGAAGGGAATCCTCACGCCCCGGGAGCTCGCACGTAAGATGGATGAGGTGGAAGCTCGATCGGTTTCCAACCCGCCATAACCCGGGGACGACGCCGTGAAACCAGACGGACTGACGATGCGCTCGAGCCGCTATGGCGCGAAGGAGACGATGGATCGGCTCGCTTCCCCCCTTGCGGAGCACACGAGTCGAAAAACTGTCGAATTCGGGGCTGTAAGCAGGATGATTCAGGAGAAACCGCAATGCACACCAGGTCAGTTTTGGCATGCGTCGGTGGTCTGATCATGATCGTTCTCGAGGGTGCGGGAAACACGGCCTCGAAGAAAGCCACTCAGCCCCCAATTCCCAGAGCAGGCCCGTTGGCTCAACCCGGATCTCTCCAACAGGTCGGTGTTCCGACCGATCAGACGCGGGCGGTCATACCGCCGGACAATCCGCAAACGCCTGAGAAAATCGCTCTTGGCCAAAAGCTTTTCTTCGATGGGCGATTGTCCGCCGATGGGACGGTCGCTTGCGCCAGTTGCCACAATCCCGAGCGCGCATTCACAGATGGCAAACCAACGTCCGTAGGTATCCACGGCGGCGTCGGCCAAAGGAACGCTCCGACTATTCTTAACGCGCTCTATAACAAGACGCAGTTCTGGGACGGCCGGGCGAAGACGCTGGAAGAGCAGGCGGCGCTGCCCATCGTCAATGCAATCGAGATGGGCCAACCGAACCTGAACGCCGCAGTCGCCCGCATCGCAGGCGTGGCCGAGTACCAACAAGCATTCAGCCGGGTATTCGGCCGCCCGGTCAGCGGCCCGGATCTCCTGCGCGCGATTGCATCCTACGAACGCAGCCTGATTTCATTCAATTCTCCTTTTGATCGCTTCATCGCGGGCAACGAGAACGCGATCGGCGATGCGGCAAAGCGCGGCTGGGAGCTCTTTAATACCCGTGCCCGCTGCAATAAGTGCCATGCTTTGACCGAAGACAAGCGCGACGTGACGAACTTTAAGGACGACGACTTTCACAACATCGGCATCGGTATCATCAAGCACAATGTCGCGGCGCTTGCGCGGAAGGCCGAACAGTTGGTTAATTCCGGAGATGCCGCGGCCGTCGATCGGGCAGCGCTGCAGACGAACATGAGCGCTCTGGGGCGCTTCCTCATCACTCATAAGGCGCCTGACATCGCGTCCTTCAAGACACCGAACCTGCGCAATGTGCTCGTGACGGGGCCGTACTTTCACGACGGCTCGCAAGTGACGCTCTGGGATGTCATGGACCACTACAACAAGGGCGACGGGGTGCAGGATCCGTGGCTCGATGAAGACATGCAGCCGCTCGCTCTTACGGAGAGAGACATTGACGACGTCGTCGCTTTCCTCGCCTCGCTCACGAGCGACGAGTATAAAAAACAGGGGGTCAAAGAGCTGGCACGCCAGCGCGCGCTTTCACGAACGCAACGGCCACAGCGTGACACGGCGCGGGCATTTGGCCCGAAACCGGTCCAGCCCAAGCCGCCCGGGCCGTGAGCACCTCACCAGACCGATTTTGAGTTCGACCACGAGTATCGCCCGCGGCTCGTCGCTGGCGCCGGCGGCACGCTGCACGCCTATGCCCGCCTCGGCTGAAGCCTGACGTGCCGCTCCAACCCCGGCGCGGGAACTTCAAGATCCAATTCCGGGCTGTAAGCATGATCATTCAGGAGAAATTGCAATGCATGCCACCTCAATCGTTCACCCGCCCATTACGCTCGCGTCCGGTGTAACCATCCCCGACAGCAAAATGGCTCGTGAAGTCACCGAACTGGTTCGCGATACGGAGGGCTCCCTGCTGTTCAACCATTCGAGCCGCGTCTACTACTTTGCCGCGGCAGCCGGCAAACGGAAAGGTCTCGCCTTCGATCCGGAGCTGCTGTATGTGAGCGCGATGTTCCATGACATGGGTCTCACACCGAAACACAGCAGCGCTATCGATCGTTTCGAGGTGGACGGAGCCAACGCCGCTCGTGAGTTTCTTCGTCAGCACGGGATCTCCCGGCAAGACATCGACACGGTGTGGACCTCGATTGCCCTTCACACCACACCCGGTATCCCCCAGTACATGCATCCGGTGGTTGCGCTATTGACCAACGGCGTCGAGATGGATGTTCTCGGAATCGCCTACCCTGAATTCTCCGACGCTGATCGCGAAGCGATCGTTGCCGCATATCCGCGCACCGAGCACTTCAAGGAAGACATCATCCAGGCGTTTTACGACGGCATCAAGCACAAGCCTGCGACGACGTTCGGCAATGTGAAGGCCGATGTGCTGGCGGACAAGGATCCAAAGTTCCAGCGCATGAACTTCTGCAGTGTCATCCGCGGTTCGCGGTGGAAGGGTTAGGAAATCCCTCAGACGGCGCTCAGTGGAACGCCGCCGCCTTCAGTTCGACTGGTCAATTTTGCAATACAGGGCTTCTGAAAGTGAGAATTCATCATGTCAAAACCCGAACGCTTTACCAATGCAACCGGCGCCCCCGTACCGGACAACACAAATATCCTGACAGCCGGTCGTCGTGGTCCGGCCCTGCTCCAGGACATCTGGCTGATCGAGAAGCTCGCACACTTCGATCGCGAGGTCATTCCAGAGCGCAGGATGCATGCCAAAGGCTGGGGGGCGCATGGAACTTTCACGACGACTCACGACATCACGAAGTACACGAAGGCAGCGATCTTTTCGAAGCCGGGAAAGCAGACCCCCATGTTCGCGCGCTTCTCCACCGTCGCCGGGGAACGCGGAGCAGCCGACGCGGAGCGCGATATCCGGGGGTTTTCCCTCAAGTTCTACACCGAGGACGGAAATTGGGACATCGTCGGGAACAATACTCCGGTCTTCTTCTTCCGCGATCCCCTGCGCTTCGCCGACCTCAATCACGCCATCAAGCGCGATCCCCGCACGGGTCTTCGGAGCGCCCAGAACAACTGGGATTTCTGGACGCTGATTCCGGAGTCACTCCATCAGGTCACGATCATCATGTCCGACCGTGGAATTCCAAAGTCCTTCCGGCACATGCATGGGTTCGGAAGTCACACCTTCTCGATGATCGATGCCGAGAACAAGCGCATCTGGGTGAAGTTCCACTTCCGCTCGCAGCAAGGCATTGAAAATCTAACGGACGAAGCTGCTGCCGCGGTCGTGGCAAATGACAGGGAGAGCAACGGCCGGGATCTATTCGAGGCGATCGAACGTGGAGATTTTCCGCGGTGGACGCTCTTCATTCAGGTAATGACCGGGGAACAGGCAAAGACACACAGGCACAATCCTTTCGATCTGACCAAAGTCTGGCCCAAGGCCGACTACCCCCTGATCGAAGTTGGCGTCATGGAGCTCAACCGCTATCCGGAAAACTACTTCGCGGAGGTGGAGCAAGCCGCCTTCTCCCCGGCGAATGTGGTTCCCGGAATTGGCTTCTCTCCCGACAGGGTGCTCCAGGGCCGCCTGTTCTCCTATGGAGATACCCAGCGATACCGCCTCGGTGTCAACTTCAATCACATCCCTGTCAACGCGCCGAAGTGTCCATTCCACTCCTATCACCGCGATGGCCGGATGCGCACGGATGGAAACCTGGGGGCGACGACCTCATACAACCCGAATAGCCGGGGATTGTGGGACAACCAGCCTGAATACACCGAGCCGCCGCTCGCGCTCGAAGGCGACGCCAGTCACTATGACCACCGCCTGGAGGATGATCACTGGGAGCAACCGGGCAATCTCTTCCGGAAGATGACACCTGAGCAAAAGCAGTTGCTCTTCGACAACACGGCTCGCGCGATCGCTGGCGCCTCTCAGGAGGTCCTGGAGCGGCATGTCGCGAACTGCAGAAGAGCCGACCCTGCCTATGGCGAGGGTGTGGCACGTGCATTGAAGCAGGCGGCAATCGGGCCGGACGAAAGGTTGAAAACGGCGACTCGATGATCGAACGCAGGAGTGCACTCAAATGCCTGGCAGCGATTTCCGCCGCCGCCTTGATCGCAGCGAAACCGGAGGCGTCCCCCATGTCTGAAGACGGGCTGATCACCATAGCCGGCAAATTCCCGGTGAAGCAAACGCTCGATCGGCTTGAAGCTGATCTAAAGGCGAAAGGCATCACGGTTTTTGCGCGGATCGATCATGCGGCAGGTGCGGCTTCGGTCGCGATGCCATTAAGACCCACGGAGCTTCTGATCTTCGGCAATCCGAAAGCCGGAACGCCATTGATGCAATCCAACCAGACGATTGGAATCGACCTGCCCCTGAAGATCCTGGGCTGGCAGGACGCGGATGGGAAGGTTTGGCTTACGTACAACGATCCCAGCTGGCTTGGCCGGCGGCATCGCCTCGACTCGGGCACGAACGCGAGCATTAACGCGTTAGCGACTATGCTTGCCACTCTTTTCAACGCCGCCGCCGGTTGATCGAGACGAGCCCTGCGCGAGTGCAGCGACGGCGCTGCAGTCGGTGCGATCTCAGGAGGAAGGAACGACCATGGTCTGGTCCCAGGTCTATGACCCGCTTCACAACATGCTGCTGTCGACGCTGGTGGCGGCTATTCCTGTGGTGGTGCTGCTGGGGGCACTCGCGTTCTTCCAGATCAAGGCGCACTGGGCCGCGGTCCTCGGCCTGCTGGGCGCCCTCATCGTATCGATCGTCGCCTACGGCATGCCGGCGGACATGGCCGGGCTCGCAGTGCTGAACGGCGCGCTGTACGGGCTGCTGCCCATCGGCTGGATCATCCTCAACATCATTTTCCTTTACCGTCTCACCGAGGAAAGCGGCGCGTTCAAAGTGCTGCAGGACTCGATCGCGCGCATCAGTGAAGACCGCCGGCTGCAATTGCTGCTGATCGCGTTCAGTTTCGGCGCGTTCTTCGAAGGCGCCGCAGGTTTCGGAACCCCCGTCGCGGTGACCGGCGCGATCCTGATGGGGCTCGGCTTTTCGCCGCTCGCTGCATCAGGGCTCGCGCTCATCGCGAACACCGCGCCTGTCGCATACGGCGCGCTGGGTTCTCCGATCATCGCGCTCGCCGCAGTCACCGGACTGGACCTGTTGCAGCTCTCATCGATGGTCGGGCGACAGCTTCCATTTTTTTCGATCCTCGTACCGTTCTGGCTGATCTGGGCGTTCGCCGGGTGGCGCGGCATGCTCGGGATCTGGCCGGCTATTGCCGTGGCCGGTGTCAGCTTCGCGGTCCCGCAGTTTCTCGTGTCGAACTACCACGGACCGTGGCTGGTGGACGTCGTGAGCGCGATGATTTCGATCGCGTGCCTCACGCTGTTCCTGCGCGTGTGGCGTCCTGCGACGATCTGGACTTCGACTGCGCTCAATGCCCGGGGAGCGCCGGCGCCGGTTTCACCCGCCATCGGGGCGATCGCGGCGAACCCTGTGCCGGCGCCGCAGCACGACCGCAAAGCGGTACTCGTTGCGTGGATACCCTGGCTGATCCTGACCGTGTTCGTGTTTCTCTGGGGTGTGCCCGAGTTCAAAACACTTCTCGACGGCGTCTCGGTTTTCCGCTTTCCGATCGAAGGCTTGAACAACATGATCCAGAGGATGCCGCCCGTCGTTGCGAAGCCGCAAAAGGAAACGGCGGTCTACGTGCTCAACTGGCTGTCGGCAACCGGCAGCGGCATTCTGCTCGCTGCTGTCATCGCAGGCCTTTTCATGAAGTTCTCGCCGCGCGCACTCGCCCGCGTCTATTGGGGCACGATCGTTCGCGTGCGCTATTCTCTGCTCACGATCTCCGCGATGCTCGCGCTCGGGTTCCTCACGCGCTACTCCGGCACCGACGCGACGATGGGGCTCGCCTTCGCGACGGCGGGTGTTTTCTATCCTTTCTTCGGCGCCATGCTCGGCTGGATGGGTGTCGCCGTGACCGGATCGGACACGGCGTCGAACGTGCTCTTCGGAGGACTGCAGAAGATCACCTCCGAGCAGCTTGGCCTGAACCCGGTGCTGATGGCTGCAGCGAACAGCTCGGGCGGCGTCATGGGCAAGATGATCGATGCGCAAAGCATCGTCGTCGCGTCGACTGCCACGCAGTGGTTCGGACATGAAGGCGAAATCCTGCGCTACGTATTCTTCCATAGCCTCGCGCTCGCAAGCCTAGTGGGATTGCTCGTGACGGCACAGGCGAACTTGTATCCGTTCACCCTCCTCGTCGTCGGACATTAGCATGGGCCCTGGCTCGCACCCCGGCGGATGCGGCCCGATAATGGTGCGCCGCCGTGACATTCGGGATGACGTTTGTGACGTTCGGCGCGGAACCTGACACCGGCCGGCCACTGCGCGCGCGTAGCTTGGTATTCATGGGCATCGCCTTCGGGGAGTGTGACTATGAATACCATGGACCCTGTTCCTGCCAGGTTTCGTTTTGGCCGCTGCGAGTTGTTACCGCATCATCGCGAGCTGCGCATCGACGGCCGGGCGGTACATCTCGGAGGCCGCGCCTTCGACCTGCTGCTGGTGCTCGTCGAGGGCCGCGGCAAGCTCGTGAGCAAGGATGAAATCCTGACCCGCGTATGGCCGGGTGTCATCATCGAGGAGAACACGCTTCAGGTTCAGGTCTCGGCGCTGCGCAAGGCCCTCGGCGCGGATCGCGATGCTCTCAAGACCATTTCCGGCCGCGGCTATCGGTTCATCGCCGAGCTCACCACGAGCGGCGTCGGAGCAGAAGCTGATGGTGAGCGCTCCGGCGTGTCAGGACACGCGTCCCGGACATTGACCAACCTCCCCGTGCAGCCCACCGAGATGATCGGTCGCGAAACCGAGCTGTCCGAAGTGCTGGACCTCGTGGCGTCGCACCGGCTGGTGACGCTGATCGGCGCGGGAGGTATCGGCAAGACGCGACTGGCCGTCGAGGCGGCGCGCGCGCTTTTGCCTGATTTTGCCGATGGGGTGTGGCTGGCCGACCTCGCCCGGCTCTCCGATCCTGACCTTGTTGCAGTCACGGTGGCACAGGCACTCGGACTCGACCGCGAAGCGGTTGCACCCGCTCACATTGCCGCCGCACTGGCATCGAAGCATACCCTCGTCGTGCTCGACAACTGCGAGTACGTGATCGACGCGGCGGCCCGCATGGCCGAGGCGCTGCTGCACGCCAATCCCGATACACACGTGATCGTGACGAGTCGCGAGCCTCTGCGCGCGGACGGCGAGCGCATCTTCCGGGTGCCGCCGCTCGATGTTCCCGCCGAAGGCGCAGGAAGCGTCCAGGAGCTGCTGCAACATACCGCAGTCAAGCTCTTTGTAGCCCGGGCGCGCTCAGGCGATCAGACGCTGTCGGATGTGCGCATCGCAGCGGCGTCGGCCGCCATCTGCCGCAGCCTGGATGGAATCCCGCTCGCGATCGAGCTCGCGGCGGCGCGTCTGCCTGCGCTGGGAATCGAGGAGCTCGAGAGCCGGCTCAACGATAGTCTGATGCTGCTGAGCGGCGGCCGGCGTACGGCGCTGCCGCGCCACCAGACACTGCACGCAAGCCTGCACTGGAGCTACGAATTGCTCGCGGAATCAGAGCGCATCGTGCTGCAGCGTTTGTCGATCTTTTTGGGCCGCTTTGACCTCGATGCCGCCAGCGCCGTCGCGGAAAGTCGAGATCTCGACCGGCCGACGGTTGTCGATTGCATTTCGAACCTCGTCTCCAAGTCGCTCCTGACTGCGCACGTAGACGACACGGCCACGCACTACAGCCTGCTGCGCACTACCCGTGCCTACGCGCGCGAGAAGTTGACCGAGTCGGGTGAGCTCGACGAGATCGCACGCCGGCACGCGACTTACGCTTCACGGAGAGCATCGCAACTCAGGATCGTGAAATCGCAAAGGCACAACTCGCACTTATTGACCGAACGTCGCCACGACGCAGTACTTGCGTGGCGTGAGTCGGTGGCTTCCTGACCCGGCAAGAGATCGCCATCACCCGAAGTCAGACGCGAGGCACGACACCTATGAAATCCATCAACATCTACGCCGGACGGGGTGGCTGGTTCTACGAAGTCTGGACTGCCGACCGGCTGATCGTAGTCGGCTGGTCACACACGCGCGATCGGGCAGAGGTCGAGGCCGCGACGGCGTAATGGCAGGGGATGATCGATCGCCGATGCAAAGCGAGCGCCCCATGCCCGACACCCTCGCACGGGACACTGACGATCGAATCCGCCGATCAGCGGTAACGTGACGCTCTGCCGATCAATGTGGTCGTGCAGGTCGTCCGCGTAGCGCGTCATGTTTTGAGCGCGCTGAACGATCCGCTCCCCTTGCAGCGCAACGAAGAGCAGACCTTTCAGCGTCTCGGGATGCAACTCTCAGCGCGTTGCGCCGGTTGCGCGGTTCGGGTCGACATACGGGGGTACGCCGGCGATCCCCGGGACCAGACCTTCGTCAGCCATCGACGTCTCCGCGGGCACACTGTAGGGAAACGTGGATGTGTTCGACGCCCGACCGGGGTTGGGCCTGTGCTCCTGCTTGTACGTCGGCATGTTCGGAAACTCGGCGGAGAGCGGAATCTCGTTCGAGACGGACGATGGGGAGCTCGGGGTGCGCGACTGCCGACCCGGGTCATTCTTGTGCTCCTGCTTGTACGTCGGGCTGTTCGGAAACTCGGCCGACATAGGTATCTCCTGCGGGGCGCTCTCGGGGTACGGCTTGTCTGCGGCACGTGCCGCAGCGGTGCCCGCGTCCTGGGCCGCCACTGCCGCAGTCGCCGCGCTCGCGAGCGCTACGATGACGAGTGTTCTTGCAATGCGTTTCATGGTGACTCCTTTCAAGTTGGTGTGCAGGCGTTCGTGTGCATGCCGTGATTTGGAAGGCCTGCACCGACACGACAGCATAATTTGGAACTGACCGGATATGAATGCCTCCCGGACTCAGCCGGATGACTGCGCGAATCAACGCGACTCGAATTTCACGACGGAGAATGTGGTGACCGGTAGTCGTTCAACGAATTTCAGAACTCTTCAGCTATGGCCAAGGATTTGAGATTCGTGAAGGGCTAACGTGTGCAGAGCAACGCACATGATGCGGTTTGATTCAGGAAACCTGACATGGCAATGAAGATCGGAGTGATCGGCGCCGGAGCGGTCGGCTCCGCCTGCCTGCTGGCGACCGTGATGCGCGGCTGCGCGCGAGAGATCGTGGTCGTGAACAGGGACCGCAAACGCGCCATAGGCGTCGCCACGGATCTCCGCTACGGTGCAGCGCTGTCGCCGACGGTCGATATCCGCGATGGCGACTATGCAGATCTCACCGGCGCGGCGCTCGTGATGATCACCGCCGGCGTGAACGAGAAAGCCGGCGGCGCGACCGACCGGAGCGATCCGGCAGGCAGGCTTCGGCTCCTTGACAGGAACGTCGAGGTCTACCGCCAGATACTGCCGCAGCTTTTCACGGCCGTGCCGGATGCCGTCGTGTTGGTCGTCACCGATCCGCCCGACCCGCTCGCCGAGCTGGTCCGCGCGTCAGGTTTCAAGCACGTGATGAGCACAGGGACCTTTCTGGACAGCCTGCGCTTTCGCCACCACGTCGCTCGGCATCTGGATGTGGATCCCGCAGCCGTCGAAGCCCAGGTCGTTGGTGAGCACGGAACCACCCAGGTATTTCTCTGGTCGTCTGCGCGGGTCGCGGGCGTGCCCGTGACCGAGGTGCCCCGGCAGAACATCGAGCAGGACGTGCGCTACGCCAATATCGCCATCATCGAAGGCATCGGCGCGAGCCAGTACGGCATCGGCATGGTCTGCGCGCGAATCGCAGAGATCGTGTTGCGTGACGAGCGTGCGGTGATCCCCGTCGGCTCCTTCAACCCCGCGTACGGCGTCACGCTTTCGCTGCCCAGCGTCGTCGGCCGCGCCGGTGTGGAGCGCATCCTCGAGCCGTCCATGTCGGACGAAGAGCAGCAGGCCCTGCAGCGCAGTGCCGATACACTGCGCGGCGCCGTGAAACGAGCCCTCTAGCGAATGGACGATCGGCACGGCCCGCTGCCGGCGCTGCTTCTGGTCCTCACTGCAGTCACCGGGCTGGTCGACGCCGTCAGCTATCTCAAACTGGGGCATGTTTTCGTGGCCAACATGACCGGGAATGTCGTGTTCCTCGGCTTTGCCTTTGCCGACGCAGCCGACTTTTCGATCTCCGCGTCGCTGGCGGCGATCGCCGCGTTCCTGGCGGGCGCCCTCGCGGGCGGTGAGATCGGCTCGAGCGGCGGCCATCATCGCGGCCGGCTTCTGGCGATTGCAACGGGCGTCCAGATTGCACTGGTGGGAGGCGCGCTCGTCGTATCGATGGTTGGACCCGGCCCCAATGGAGGCCTCACTCGGTACCCGCTCATCGTGCTGCTCTCGCTCGCGATGGGGCTGCAGAATGCTACGGCGCGCCGGCTCGGCGTGCCGGACCTGACGACGACGGTGCTGACGATGACGCTTACCGGACTCGCTGCCGACTCGATGCTGGCGGGCGGGAAAAATCCTTATCCTGGCCGACGCGTGCTGGCCACTGTCACCATGTTCCTGGGCGCCGCCGTCGGCGCGCTACTCGTCTTTCATGTCGGTGTCGTCGCGGTGCTCGCGCTCGCACTGGCATTGCTCGTATTGAACGGCATTGCGAGCTGCAGATTCTGGTCGTCATCGGCAGCGTGGACGGTCGGGGCGTGATGAACAACGGCTTCTATAACGATCGACGCGCCGTCCGTGGGGGCATTCTGCATTACGCTCGGATCTGCCGGTGATGGGCTTGTGCCGGCCTGAACAATGCGCCTCGCGTGCGAAGACCTGAGGCGATTCGATAGCGCATTTCCCATACATGAGACTGCCGGGCAGCGGGCAGCGGACGCTGGCGCCTGCGACAACGCTCGCCATAGCTTTTCTCTTGTATCCGGGAACATAATGACCGCAGAATGCGCACACGGTTGAAAACTGCGGCTCTGCTGGCGCTGCTCGCAGGCATCGCCGGTTTCGTCGTGATCGATGCCGTCAAAGACGCGGCCGTGCCCCGCGGTGCGCCGGAACGGGACTCGCGAGCCCGTCTGCCCGATGGGGGGACGGAAGGTCCGGCCCCCGATACCGCCCCGTCAGATCTGCAGCCGTTTTCCTTACCCGGTCGCTCGGAGCTCGGCGCGTCCCGATCGCCGCTGTTCGCGTCGCGATCGTGGCAACCGCCGCCCCCCAGAGTGCGCCCGCAACCTGCGCCGCCCCCCGTGGCGCCTCCGTTGCCGTTCAAATTCGTCGGAAAGCTGGTGCAGGAAGGGCGGCTCTCCGTTTTGCTGGCGAAGGGTGATTCGGTCATCCCGGTGAAGGAAGGCGAAACGCTCGACGGCACATACCGGATCGAGTCGATCACCGATACGCAAATCACGCTCGTCTATCTGCCGCTCGCCCAGAGGCAGACCCTTCCCGTCGTAACCTCGCTGGCTGCCGCATCTCAGCCTGCGGCAGTCGCTGCCGGAGCGACATCGCGTACGGCTTCAGCCTCGGGCGGCGGTACCCAGCCGGGTGCGCCGATACCCACCCGCAAGGTGGTCGCACCGGCGCCTCCCGAGGTCGATTCCGCGCAGGCGACGCTCGCGTGGGGCGGCCCGCAGCAGGTGAAGCTAGGCACGCGCTTCGAAGTGACGTTGCGGGTGAATTCGAGCCAGCCGCTCCGTGCGTGGCCGATGCAGCTCTACGTGGATCCCGAACACTTCGAAGTCGTGGCGGTGACGCCCGGCAAATTACCGGGCGGGTCGGACCCGAGCTTCACCTACCGCGTGAATCCCGACGGCGCTGTTTTCATCGGCGCCTCCGTGCAGCATGCTGTGCCGGCTTCGGGTACGCAGCTGTTCGCGCTTACATTGCGACCGCTAAAGCCCGGGCCCGCGGCGGAAGTGAGCATCGCGACGCTCGATCTCCAAGGCGCCGCAGGCCGCCCCATTCCTGTCGATC
Source organism: Betaproteobacteria bacterium (assembly GCA_028292225.1). GTDB lineage: Bacteria > Pseudomonadota > Gammaproteobacteria > Burkholderiales > SG8-41 > JAQGMV01. The sequence continues at coordinate 3,291 of JAQGMV010000411.1, read as the reverse complement.
GCGTGGCAACCTTCAGGACCGCCATAACACCCTGAGCATAAGCCATCGCGAGCACCGTTCTTACGGAGAGAGTCCGCGGTCGTGCAGATCAACCACCAATTTTACGCAGCGTGCGCCGACACGGGCGCGCTGCACTGATACCGAATTCACTCATTGTGGACTAATGGTTGTCCGGAGAATCCGGGACACTTAGAGTGAGATTTCCCGCTTGCCTGGGCACGCAGCGCGAAAAGGAAGATCACGTCATGAATACTCTCGAAGACGAGAAGCTCCTGACGAAAGGCGAGGTCGCTCTCCTCTGCCGCGTGAATATCCGGACAGTCGATCGATGGTTGATGGCCGGCAAGGTCGCCGGTCACCGCACGCCCAGCGGCCGCGTGTTGTTCCGGAAGCGCGACATACTCACGGTCGTCGCTCAAGGGGAGACATCGCCTCGCAGATAGGCGCGATTGCCGACACCTCAGCGCGCCGCGACATTGCTGGACATCTGTAGACATTTCGCGGCAACGCGCGCGTTGCGTCTTGTGCGCGGCAAATCCCAGGCATATCGTTATCCACTGCGGACTGTGATGAGGAGACCGATCATGCGCAAGAGAAGCGTGTTCATGACCCTGTCGGGCACCGTAGCGATCGTTCTGGGAACTTTCATGCTTTCCCAAACCGTCATGACTGCTCAGAAAGACCGCGACGACGGCCATCGCAATGAGCAGGGCGGGCGCGACGACAATGACCGCTCCAAGCCGCCACCAGGTCCCCTCACCTACAACCCATACCCGCCGGGGATCGTCCCGGGCGATATCATCCCGGAGCTCGAACGGGTTCGGCGTGAGGTTCGCTTAATCTTCAATCAGACCCTCGCAGTGGCGAACGCACTACCGCCGCCCATTCTGACGGGTCAACCTCCCACGCTTCAGGGCACCGGATATCAGGCGGTACAAACCCTCGGCAAGCTGCTGAACTACGACGAAAACATGTCGCCGAACAGGAACGTCGCGTGCGCTTCCTGCCATATGCCGTACGCCGCCTTCAGCGGACCGATCCCCTCGGTCAATCTGACGATGATCGCGTATCCCGGATCGGTTCGTTACCGGGCCGGCAAACGGACCGCGCCGCGATACACGTATTCACCCAGGTTCCCTGTGCTCGACTACAACACCACCCAGGGCCTGTTCTTCGGCGGTAACTTCTGGGATGGACGCTCGACCGGATACTTGCTGCAGAGTCCCGATGCCGAGCAGGCGCAGCACCCTCCGGTCGATACCCAGGAAATGGCCCTTCCCGACACAGCGTGCGTCGCGTTCCGGATATCCCAGGCCGTATACAGACCGCTCTTCGAGCGCGTATGGGGCATGGGCTCGTTGGATATCAGATGGCCGCACGACACTGAGAAGATCTGCTCCACGCCTGGGGGGGCTGCGGTGTTGGGTCAAAGTACTGGCGGGAATACGATGCCCATTCGGCTGGATCGGGAAGACCGCACCAAGGCGAACCGGGTGTACGACAACTGGGGCCAGTCCATCTCGTTCTTCGAATCCTCACCGAGTGTGAGCCCGTTCACGTCCAAGTTCGACGCTTTCCTGAAGGGCACGGCCACATTGACTCCCGTCGAGACGGCCGGTTACAACCTGTTCCGGGGCAAGGCCGGCTGCAATACATGCCACCTGGACGGGAGAGGGAGCACTCAGACGCCCGGGACCGGCTCGGGAACAACCCCTTCTACTACGACGGGGACCGACACCAGTGCCAAGGCCGATGTGGCGCCGCTGTTCACCTGCTTCGGCTTCGCCAATCTCGGCCTACCCCTGAATCCCAGGAATGCGTTCTTCTATCAGACCAAGCCGGATCCATACGGGTTTACGCCCAATCCGCTCGGCTTCGGCTACCGGGATCTGGGACTGGGCACGTTCCTCAGGAGCGGCTTCGGCTCGGCTCCCAATCCGAACGCGCAGTGGATCAAATTTGCGCCGACTACCGATGGCCAGATGCAGGTGGCTACCGCGCGCAACGTGGCGATGACGCCGCCGCAATGTCCCACCACCGAAGCGCCGGGGCCGTACTTCCAGAAGGAGTTCTTCCACAACGGCTACATCAAGAGCCTGAAACAGCTCGTGCACTTCTACAACACACGCGATGTGTTTCGGTTTCCCGTCACGTCGGGCAACTGCCCGGCAGGAAAAACCGAAAAGGTGGACTGCTGGCCGATGGCCGAGGTCCCGAATAACATCGACATGACGACTGGCAATCTCGGCCTGACGGACCTGGAAGAGAACCAGATCGTCGCTTTCCTGCAAACCCTGACGGACGGGTTCACCATACCCTTCCCCGACAGGAATACCTATACAGGCGTGTGCATGACGGGTGGTACCGCAGCGACGCAGGGAAATGCGTTCCTTATCCGGACGCCGCCTCTTCCGCCCTGCTCGCCGCAGGTCTGCGGAGTCCAGCCTCTGCCTGGTCCGAGGCCTATTCCGTAGACGAGGTGCCGGGTGGGGACACCCGAAGAGAAGGCGGAAGCTGAGGACGCATGAGCGCATGGGGGTCGGAGGGGACCCCCATGCTTTTTCCTCGGTCTCCTGAGCCCAAGCGCAAACGAGGGGCGGCCATGAATAGACTGGTACTGGCGCTGGCGCTGACGCTCACGGCGGCGTTCGTCACCCTGGTCCACACCACCCCAGGCGTCGCTCAGATACCGCCGCCCGCAAGCAAGCCGCAGCGCGTCGAGATCACCCAGGGGCCGGCGCTCGAAATGGCCAGCGACGACCTGACCATCATCCGCTGGAAGACCAACAATCCCGGAGGAACGGACGTTCATTTCGGCGTCGTGCACTACGGTACCGATCCGAAGAATCTGAGCCAGATCGCGAAATCTCCGATCAGTATCAACCGGGGGCATGCCGAGACGACTTTCCGCGTCCGAATGCCCTACCTGAAGCCGCGGACGACCTATTACTATGCAGTGACCTCGACGGGGAGCGACGGGACGAGCGATGGGGTGAAAAGCGGCGTAGCCAAGTTCACCACACCAGGCACGGGGGAGCGAATCGCCGGCAAGTAATCGGTAATCTGCCGGTACTGCTTGATAACGCTGAGCGTCAGCTCACGAACGCAGGACTCGCTGCAGTCTCTTTCCATTCGCCCGCGCTCCTGCCGGCGCTCGCTGCTACGGCAGCATTCCGCGACATTGCTGGACATCTCCGGACATTCAGCGATCTCGCACGCATTGCTGTATTGCGTGCGGCAGGTCTCAGGCCTATCGTGATCCTCGGGACTGTTTCAGGATCACGCCACTTG
>JAQGMV010000404.1 GCA_028292225.1 Betaproteobacteria bacterium | reverse complement strand
GGGCGAACCTGGCTGCAGCGGACGCGAACGTCGAGCGCCTGCGCCAGACCGCGGGCTTCAAGCGCGTGATCGCGCCGTTCTCGGGCGTGATCACACGCCGCAACGTCGACGTCGGCGACCTCATCGATGCCGGCGGCGGCGCGGGACGCCAGATGTTCGTGCTCTCGCAGACCGATCCTCTGCGTGTGACGGTGAACGTGCCGCAGACCTACTCCCAGCTCGTGAAGCAGGGGCAGGAAGTCGCCATCACCCAGTCGGAGCTGCGAGGCCAGACTTTCCGCGGCCAGGTTGCGAGGACCGCGGCGTCGATCGACTCGGCCACGCGCACGATGCAGGTCGAGGTCACGCTGCCGAACAAGGACGGCGTGCTGCTTCCCGGCGCGTACGTCCAGGTGCTGCTGCCGCTGCAGGCGAGCAACGCGATGACCATCCCCACGAACGCACTGATGATCCGCGGCGAAGGCGTGCGGGTGGCGACGCTCGATGCGGACTCCCGCGTGCGCATCAAGCCGATCAAGGTCGGCCGCAACTACGGCGAGAGCGTCGAAGTGACCGAAGGCGTCTCGCCGAAAGACAAGCTCGTGCTCAACCCGAGCGATTCGCTGACCGAGGGCGACCAGGTCACCGTCGCCCCGCCTGCGCCCGAGAAAGGGGCGAAAGGCGAGAAGTCCGCCGACGCAGGCAAGGCCGTGAAATGAGGGGCGTGTTTGCGGTAGCCGTTCATCCTGAGCCAGCAATAGCGCGGTCGAAAGGTGTACGGCGAGCACTGAAGTCCCTGATCACACTGGGCGCCCTCTCCCTCCTGAGCGCCTGCTCCCTTTGGCCGGGATACAAGAAACCGAGCGTCGACCTGCCGGTCTCGTGGAAAGTCGAAGCCCCCTGGCGCGAAAGCACGCCGAAAGACACCACGCCCAAAGGCCCGTGGTGGCAGCGCTTCGGCGATCCCCAGCTCGATGCGCTGATCCGCAAGTCCCTGTCCGACAGCCCCAACCTCGCTGCAGCCAATGCCAGGCTCGCGCAGTCGCGAGCGCTGGTGGCTTCGGCCTCGTCGAGTCTTTTCCCGTCGGTGAGTCTCGCAACACGCGCCGCGAGCGAGCGCATCTCGGCCAATCGCCCGCTGACGAATTACCGCTCCCCGAACTTCTCGACGATCCAGGACAACTTCGTCGTCTCGCTCGGCGTGACCTACGAAGCCGATCTGTTCGGCCGCGTGCAGCGCACGCTCGAAGGCGTGCGCGCGTCAGCCGAACAGACTGCCGCCGATTACGAGAACACCCGGCTGCTGCTCACGACCGATCTCGCGACGGCATATTTCAACCTGCGCCAGATCGACATCGAGCTCGACGTGCTGAACCGCTCGATCGAGCTCCAGCGGCGCTCGCTCGGCTTCGTGAGCAATCGCCGAGACCTCGGTGCGGCATCCGGCCTCGACGTGGCGCAGGCGCAGGCCCTGATCGACAACACCCTTACCCAGCTCGACATCCTGAAGAGGCAGCGCTCGCAGTTCGAAAACGCGATCGCGACCCTCACCGGAACGCCCGCCCCGCTCTTCTCGCTCGCGGCTGACGTGAAGCGCGCACCGCCGCCCGAGATTCCCATCGGCGTGCCGTCCGACATCCTCGAGCGCCGGCCCGACGTCGCGTCAGCCGAGCGCGCGATGGCCGCGGCGAACGCGCAGATCGGCGTTGCGAAAACCGCTTTCTACCCGAGCTTCATCATCGGCCCGTCGTTCGGCTACCAGAGCACTTCGCTGCCGACGCTGTTCGATACGCCGAGCACGATCTGGTCGCTGGGTGTGTCTCTCCTGCAGCCCCTCTTCACCGCGGGCCGGCTTCAGGCCAACGTCGACTTCGCGAAAGCGGGATACGACCTGACCCTCGCCAACTACAGGCGGGTCGTGCTGACCGCGATGCAGGAAGTCGAAGACGGCATCCTCGGCGGCGCCGCCCTCGATCGCGCGCACGCCCAGGCGCAGATCGCGATCGACAGCTCGAGCCGCGTGCTCGACCTCGCGACCACGCGCTACGAAGGCGGTGTGGCGACATACCTCGACGTCATCACGGCGCAGCAGTCCTTGTTGAATGCCGAGCGAACGGCGAGCCAGCTACATGGGCAGCGCTTGCTGATCGCGGTGTTCCTGGTGAAAGCGCTGGGTGGGGACTGGCAGGGCGCGACGACGCTGGGGAGTCGCTAGGCCGGTCGATCGGGAACACGTCGTCGCGAATAACCGTTGCTGAATCCTCTCCGCGTTTGGCGCCTCGCCAATCGCCTCCCTTGACATACCATTAATGGTATAGTTACTCTATGGTATGTGGCGCATTGAGGAGCACCGCCGGGTCGATAAGCAGCTTTCGGGCTCTGTCCCTCAGGAAATCCTCAAGCGCTACGAGAAATGGAAAGACATAGCCATGCTCTCGGGCCCCGCGGGACTGAGGGCGATCAAGGGGTTTCACGATGAAGCCCTGTCCGGCGAATGGAAAGGGCATCGTTCTTCCAGACTCGGGCTTCAGTGGCGAGTGATCTATCAAGTTACCGCCGGCGTCCTGTTGATCCAGATCGTTCAAGTCACTCCGCATGATTACCGGAGGTCCTGATATGAAAGAGTTTCGTCCTGCCAAAAAGCGAATCGAAGTCTCCGTCGGTGAATCCGTCCGGATTCTTCGCGAGCTCCAGGAATTGACCCAGAACCAACTCTCCGGGCTCACCGGCATTCCCCAGGCCACCATTTCCGCCATCGAGAATGGCCGGGTCAATCTCGGCGTGGAACGGGCAAAGGTTCTCGCGCGCGCTCTCAAATGTCACCCGGCGGTGCTCGTATTTCCCGGCTGGGATGTTCCGCTCGAGTCCGCGGCATAACGCATCGCCTACTTCGTCACCAGGAGCAAGAATGCTGATAGTAGATTCCCAGATCCACATCTGGCAGAACGGCAAGATGAGTCCCCACCATCGCCAGGACCCCACCTATTCGGCCGATGACGCGCTGGCCGAGATGGCCTCGGCGGGGGTGGACGCCGCGGTGATCCATCCGCCGAGCGCTTTCGGCGAGGCATCCAACGCGCTTGCCGTGCAGGCGGTGCGCGATCACCCCGACAAGTTCTGCATCCTCGGGCATTTCGATCTGCAGAGCCCTGATCGCGAGAAGATCGTCGCCCACTGGGCCGAGCGGCCGGGCATGCTCGGTTTCCGGTTCACCTTCAGCGATACCGATCAGAAGGCGTGGTGGACCGACGGCTCGCTCGACTGGTTCTGGAAGGCTTCCGAGAAAGCGGGACTCAACATCGGCCTCCTCGCGACCGGCGGCAACATCCCTGTCCTCGGAAAAATCGCCGAGCGGCATCCCGGCCTGAAGCTGCACATCGATCACATCGGACGCGGCGGCGGCCGTGCCGGGGCCAAGGACGACGCGGCGTATGCCGATCTTCCGGAGATGCTGGCGCTCGCCAGGCTGCCCAACGTCGCGGTCAAGCTGTCGGGTGCGCCGAGCACTTCGACTGAAGCCTGGCCGTACAGGAACATCCACGGCTACCTGCAGCAGATCGTCGAGACGTTCGGGCCGGACCGCTGCTTCTGGGGCACCGACATCACGCGCATGGCGATCTCGTATCGCCAGTGCGTGACGATGTACACCGAGGAGATGCCGTGGCTGAGAGGCCGCGATCTAGAGCGCGTCATGGGCGGCGCCATCGTCGACTGGCTCGGCTGGAAGCGACCCGCCGCTCTCGCCTGAGCGCGTTCGAAACCGCGTCGCGAGGGGAGGAATCCCCTACTTCGCGGTTTTATAGTTGTTGGCGAACGCCTCGAGGTCGGCGCTGTTCAGGTCGGAGATCGCCCAGTAGGTCATGTCCGCATCGGTCCAGTGAACCACATTGAAACCGTTGCGGGTAAACGTGCGGGGCCGATCCAGCCCGCTGCGTGACTGCGCTCCCGGCCAGACGTAGAGATCGATGACGTGCTGGCGATGCGCATAGACGAGCACCGCCACGGGCCGGCCCGCTGCGTAATCGAGCCGGCCTCCGCGCAGCGGAAAGCCCGCGGTCGTGAGGTCGACCACGGGCGGTGAAAAATCGAGCCTGGCGCTGAGCCACGGCTTGACCGCATGGCGGTCGGACGAGGCGACCTCCATGGGACGTCCGGTCAGTGCCGAGCGCGCATGACCGTTGATCACCTGCTCCGCGATCGCCCACTCCGGGTCGGGTGCGGTGAGCAGCCAAGTAGCCGTCGTCGACACGACCACCGCCGCGAGCACGGCAGCCCCGAGCTGAAACCACCGATTCCATCGCGGCGGGTGCGTGCGTGGCGCCGGTGTGCGCACGGCCTCTTGCGATTCGCGCCCCAGGGTCTCGCGCATGCGCATCGCGAGCTCCGGCGGCGCCCGGTGGTACGGCGCCTCCGTCCTGATCGTCGTCCTCAGCGACGACATGGCATCGAGCACGCGCCTGCACGCGCAACATCCCTCGAGATGCGTGCGCACCGATGCCGCCCGCGCCGGGTCGAGCTCGTCGTCGAGATAGGGGTCGAGCAGGCGTTCGATCGGTGAGCAATCCATATCAGGACGCCTGGGTAGCCTGAAGCTCGAGCAGCAGCAGTTTGCGCGCACGCGAAAGGCGCGACATCACGGTCCCGATCGGCGCGGCGATGATCACGGCGATTTCCTTGTAAGAGAGCTCTTCGAGCTCCCGCAGAACGATCACCTCGCGGAATTCCGGAGGGAGCTGCGCGAGGGCGCACTCGATCCGGCGTCGGCTTTCGTCTTCCTTCAACGCGCGATCGATCGAGTCGTCCGGGTCGTTACCCAGAGAGTGCATGTCATAGCCCAGCGCGGCGAGAGCGTCCTCGTCGAACTCGACGCTCGAGCCGTGGACGCGGTTTTTCTCGCGCCACGTGTAGTAGGTGTTGCGCACGATCGCCAGCAGCCAGGTTCGTCCGTTCCGGCCGTCGAAGCTGTCGAGGAACCTGAACGCGCGCAGGCAGGCTTCCTGCACCACGTCCTCGGCATTGCGCGCGTCGCGGGTGAGCCAGCGCGCAAGATTGTGAGCCGCATCCAGGTGCGCAACGCAGACCTCCTCGAAGCGTTTCATCCGCGCGCTGTGGTCCAAGGTCATTCCTGGCTGTCGTTCAGTTGGCCGTGCAGCCTCCCATGACACCACGGGCGCAGGCGGCAGGCAACGATGTCAGCCAGTACTTATACCAGCAGTCCATGTTTTTTATTCCCGTACATCGCTAGCCGCAGAACGCCGCGCCGATCCGGGAATATTTTTCTGCACGCGCAGGTATGGATGTAAGGCGAACGGAATCGAACGATCGACTCGCACAGGGGGCAGACATGGCAGGCATAGACAGGCGGGACTTCCTGAAGCTCGCAGGCATCGGCGGCGCAGGCGTTGTTTTCGGATCGGCACTGCCGGGGATGGCCGGCGCTGCCGCTCAGGACGACTTCTATTTCGTCCAGTTGTCGGATACGCACTGGGGCTTCGAGGGGCCACCCAATCCGGATGCGAAAGGCACGCTGAAGAAAGCGGTGGCCGCGGTCAACGCACTCGAGCAGCAACCGGATTTCATCGTGTTCACCGGCGACCTGACACACACCACCGACGATCCGATGGAGCGGCGTAAGCGCCTGGCCGAGTTCAAAGACATCGTCGCCGGCCTCAAGGCGAAGACCGTCCGCTTCATGCCGGGCGAGCACGATGCCTCCCTCGACAACGGCAAGGCGTTCAGGGAGTTCTTCGGCAGCACCTACTACACCTTCGATCACAAAGGGGTCCACTTCATCGCACTCGACAACGTGTCCGATCCGCGCGCCGCGATCGGCGACGAGCAGCTCGCGTGGCTGGCGGCGGACCTCAAAGAGCAGAAGGCCGACGCCCCGATCGTGGTGCTCACCCACCGTCCGCTGTTCGACCTGGCGCCGCAATGGGACTGGGCGACGCGCGACGGCGCGAAAGCCGTCGCGCTCCTGATGCCGTACACGAACGTCGCGGTCTTTTACGGCCACATTCACCAGGAGCACCACCACATGACCGGCCACATCGCCCACCACGCGGCGAAGGGTCTGATGTTTCCGCTGCCTGCGCCCGGGTCGCAGCCGAAGCGCAGCCCGCTCGCGTGGGACCCGGCAGAGCCTTATAAAGGTCTGGGTTTCCGCAGCGTCGGCGTCGACAAGCCTGCGGGGTTCAGGCTCGGCGAATTCCCCGTCCAGAAGAAGGGGTGAAAGGATGCGTACCCTGAGAGCCGGTGCGGCATGCGCGAGCATCGCCGTAATGGTCGCGGGCCTGGGCGCTTACGTCGTCGCGAGCTCGGCGGTGCCGCAGGAAAAGACCATCAGGATCGTGAGCGAGCGCTTCAACTACTCGCCGGCGGAAGTCACGGTCCGCAAGGGCGTGCCGGTGATTCTCGAATTCACGACCAAAGACGTCCTCATGGGCTTCAACCTGCCTGATTTCGAGGCCAAGGTGGACATCGTTCCGGGCAAGGTTGCGCGGCTGCGCCTCGTGCCGGACAAGACGGGAACGTTCGTCTTTCTCTGCGATGTGTTCTGCGGCTCAGGGCACGAGGAAATGAACGGCAGGTTGATCGTCGTCGACTGACGGGCGGGGTCGCGCGAATCGAACCGTCAGTCGCCGCAGTCTTTTGTCTGAACGACCGGACCGTTCCGCGCAACGCGGGCGAGCCTCCTTTGCCTTGCGTGCAATCACCTCGGCGGACGCATCACTGCCTGCCACGACCAGCCGTACGCGTGCCGATCGTGCAGGTGCTGCGACCGCGAAGAGCAGGACCGCGGCGAATACGAGACGGGTCACAAGCCGCTTTCGCGCTTCACCCTTGCCAGCTCGTCGTTCGCGACGAGCTGCACGTGCGCCCAGTCGCGAAAGCCCGACCAATCGCCTCCCCAGAACAGGCTCTGCTTCTTGGCTTCTTCACCGAGCGCTTTCCAGAAGCCCGAAGCTTCGGCCTGCGGTGACCATGCGTAGCGCTCGTCGATGATGTCGGCGGCGTAGGCGTTCGGCGTTCCGTCGACGTTTTGTGCGTTGTGGAAGCTGAACTTGACCTTGCTGTTGCCCTGGTTGTAGAGCTCGAGCTGAACGGCGACCGAGCGCCAGCCATAGAAAATCTTCGGTTGGTACGCACGTATCCTGAGCGCATCCAGCATCGCTTCCACTTTCGGCCTCAAATCCGGATGCATGCTTTCGAGCTTTTTCCGGTGAGTCCACTTTGCGCTGTCGCCGCTCCACGTTCCCGCCGGAGGCGCGGGTGGCGGGGCCGTTGTCCCGCTCAGTTTGAGCCACGTCGCGCGTCCCGGCTCGATCAATCCATCCGCGGTTATGAGGCTCGCGCGTTGAAACGTCACGATTGCCGCGATCGTCTTCGCGCCGCAGAGTCCGTCGACGACGCCTGGATCGCACCCGTTCGCCTTCAGCAGCGCCTGTACGTCGAGAACGTCCGCACTGAGGTTCCTCCCCTGATTGCCGACCGATGCCTGTATTGCAGCCATCTGCGCGCTCCCTATTTAAAAATGACACGCTCCGAGGTTTGATCCTTACACGTTCTGCTCCGACTCGCCCCTGTCGTCAGGCGCAGCTCAGGTGCTTCGTGAGACGCGCCAGGCGACCGGCTGTTGCCGTATGATCATGGCAGCAAGCCGCCTGCAAGGCCATGAGCGCGGGAATGACATGACATCAGCTCGCACGGGGAGACGGACCGGCCGCCCGGCCGGGCTTCTGCATCATCCGGCAGATCTGCGTCCGGTCCTGTTCACCCTGTCCTTCTGTCTTTACCAGGTCCTCGTATTCCTGTGCGCCGAGAGTCCTCTGACGGCGTTCGTGCTGGTCGCGGCGCCGCACTTCATACTGCACGTGCCTCTCATGAACGTGCTGCACATCTCCATCCACAGCTCGATATTCCGCAGCGCACGCGCGGAGTTCGCGTTCGGCACGCTGTGCTCGCTCGCGCTGGGCTTTACCCGCACCTGCTTCAGGCTCGACCACATGACGCACCATCGCCACTACCTCGATCCTTCTCTGGACACCAACTCCTGGCGGCTCGAGTCGGGCCCGTGGCGGCGTCATCGCTATGCGCTGCGCCATCTGTTCACGGTGTACTCGCGCGCGTGGCATCTTGCGAAACAGGGCGGACGTCCGATCGCGCTCGATTACATCGCGGAGTTGTCCGCAGTGCTTGCGGTGTTGGCAGCCTTTCTGTTCGCGAAGCCCTTTGTGGCGGCAGCGGTGTTCCTCTTCCCGATGGTCTTCAACGTTTTCGCCGTCTATTACTGGGCTCATCACCAGCACGCCGACCTCGATTCGCAGGATCCTCTGTCCGCGTCCCGCACCTACGACAACGCGTACTTCAACTGGCTGGCGTTCAATGTGGGTTATCACGCCGCGCATCACCACAGCCCCGCCGTGCACTGGTCGAAACTGCCGGCGCTGCACGAGTCCCTCAGGGACCGCATTCCCGCCCATCTCGTCCTCCCTTCGATCCCGTGGTTGTCTTCCGAGTACGGGCACGCGGCGATCCAGGCATCCCGTGCCGTCGCCGCGAAGACCGATTGAAAAAACCCATGACCGATCGCGCCCATATTCTTTCTGCATCGCCATTCCGGACGCACGA
>JAQGMV010000398.1 GCA_028292225.1 Betaproteobacteria bacterium | reverse complement strand
AGGTGAAAGTCCTCGGCGAGTACATCGACCATCACGTCAAAGAGGAACAGAACGAGATGTTCCCGCAGGTGAAGAAAACGAAGCTCGACCTGAAAGCCCTCGGCGAGCAGATGATGACGCGCAAGATGGAGCTCATGGGCGAGGGTGGAGACCGCGGCGGCGGCAAACGCGGCGACCTCAGCGGCAGCCGCTCGGGCAGCAGCGGTAAAGGCAGCGGCTCCGCGGAGGCGGAAAGCGGCGGGGAAGCCGAAGGCGTCGTAGCCCGCCTGGCCCGCGGAATGGGCCTCTCCGGCGGGACATAACCGCGGTCAGTGCCGCGTCGGCCTTCGCAGTTCCGTAGCGCAGGCGGGCCGCCTGCGCTGCAAACTCACTCTGCTTTTATCCCCGCGTCCCGTATCACCGCCTGCCACTTCTTCAGCTCGCCATCGATATAGCGCGCGAATTCCGCGGGGGCTATCGGATTGATCTCGAAACCCGCGGCCTGCACCTGCGCAGCGACGTCAGACGCTCTCAGCACCTCGGCCAAGTCGGCATGGATCCGGGTGATGACCGGCAGTGGCGTGTTCGCCGGGGCCAGCATGGCGTACCAGCCGTCGACCGCGTAGCCCGGCACCCCCGCTTCGGCAACCGTGGGCATCTCCGGCAGCGACGGCACGCGCTTGGCGCTCGTGACCGCGAGTCCTCTCAACCTCGCAGCCTTCAGTTGCGGAATGACCGCCCCGGTCGCGGTAAAGAGCGCCTGCGACTGCCCGCCGACCACCGCCGCAGTGGCTGCACCCGCGCCTTTGTACGGCACGTGAACCAGCTCTATCCCCGCCGAGCGCGCGAGCAGCGCCATGCACAGGTGACCGCTGGTGCCGATACCCGAGCTCGCGAAGTTGAGCTGTCCCGGCTTGTCTTTGGCGAGCGCGATGAGCTCTTTCACGTTGCGCGCGGGGACCTGCGGGTGCACGACGAGAACGTTCGGCGCCCAACCGAGGACGGTGACCGGCGCGAAATCCGCGGGCGTGCGGTAAGGCAGCTTCGAATAGAGAAAAGGATTCGCCGTATAACCCGCCGCGACCAGCAGCAGGGTGTGGCCGTCCGCGCCGGCTTTGGCCGCGATCTCGCTCCCGACGATCCCGCCCGCGCCGGCGCGGTTATCGATCACGATCTGCTGGCCCCATCTCGCGGTGAGCCGCGGCGCCAGGATCCGGGCGAGCACGTCGAGCGCGCCTCCCGGCGTCGAAGGCACGACGATGCGCACTGGCCGGCTGGGAAAATCGGCTGCTGTTACCGGCGCCGTCAAGAGCAGCATCGCTACGCCGAGCGCAGCGTGACCTGTTGTTTTCATGCCTCCTCCGGGTTGCACGCGAAGCTCGTGAGCAGCGCGATCACGAAAAGTGCGGCCTTGAAAGTTTCAACGATTATCTCTTGATTCTGAAAGCGTCTGCGAAGGAGCGGATTTTTTCGTCGCGCAATGCATAGATCACGCGGACCATGCTCACCGGCCGCTCGTCGTAGACTCGCGTGAGCGCTTGCACGGCCTGGTCGATCTGCGGGCTGGAGGGAATGTACTGGTACGTGCTCGCCTGGGTGGAGACGACGAGCCCGCGCTCCTGCAACAGCGCGAGGTGCTTGCGGGCAATCGGCGCGGTGACCGCGGTCGAGCTCAGCTCCGACAGGAGCGTATGCAGGTCGAAACGCCGTTCGGGGTTGCGGGCGAGCAGGAGCAGAAGCTCAGCCGCGTCGACATCCGGAATGTTGTCGCGAATGAACGAGCGCAGCGCCTCGGGAAAATCGGGATCCGACATTTGTCTAAAAAAAACGCGCCAAAGCGCGTTTTTGCTGAAGGGTTGATGAGGTGAGAAGTGGTGAGGACCTGCAGGTGAGATGTTTCCGCCACCACGTGTTTCGGCGATGAAGAGCTGAGGCGTCTCTTCCCTTCTAGACCGGCGCATCTCCAGCGAGCGTCGCCGCGGGCTCGGCCGGGCCCGCGAGCCTTCCTGACCGGGCTTCCAGCAGGGACTGCAGCTTGTCGTAATCGATCGGCTTCACCAGGTGATGGTCGAAGCCCGCGGACTCGGTCTGTTTGACGTCGGAGGCGCGCCCGTATCCGGTCACTGCGATGAGCAGGGTCTCGGAGAACGCGGCCTGCGACCGAAGGTGCTTGGCGACTTCATAGCCGTTCATCCCGGGCATGCCGATGTCGAGCAGGATCACGTCCGGGTGGAATTGCCCGGCGATCTGCAGCGCTGCCTGTCCGGCGTGTGCAACGTGGACCTGGTGCCCCTGCAGCTCGAGCAGGAGGGTCATGCTGCACGCCGAGTCCTGGTTGTCGTCGACAACGAGTATGCGCAAAGCGTTTTCTTCGGCGCGCGCCGCCGCGGCGGATGCCGGCAGCGGATCGCGCGTCGGTGCGACCGTCATCTTGAAATTCTCGCTGGATAAAAGCGGCAGGCGAACCGTGAACTGGCTGCCGCGCCCGAGCCCTTCGCTGCGGGCCTCGACCGAGCCTCCGTGCATCTGCACCAACCCCCGAACCACGATGAGGCCGATCCCGAGTCCGCCGTGCGCGCCGCTGTTGAGGCGCTCTTCGTGCGTCGACGGCTCGAACAGGCGGTCCAGCACGTCCCTGCCGATGCCGCGTCCGTTGTCCTTCACCTTGACGATCGCATCGCCTTCGCCGTCGGGGCCGGACTCGTAGTCGAGCGAGAGCTCAACGTGTCCGCCTTCATCGGTGTACTTGGCTGCGTTGGTGAGCAGGTTGCACACGACCTGTGACAGCCGTACCGCGTCGCCTTTGACATGGAGCGGCTCGTCGGGAAGCCGCAGTGTCAGATTGTGCCGGCGCAGCTCGACGAGCGGGCGCGCCGTTTCGACCGCGTGCTGAAGGATGTCGCGAAGCTCCACCGGCTCCTTGTGGAGCGTGAGCTTTCCCATCGTGATCCTCGAGACGTCGAGCAGATCGTCGATGAGGCGCGACAGGTGTCGGTTCTGGCGCGAGAGCACGTCCCTCGCCCACACGAGCTGCGTGTCGTCGATCGCTTTCCTGTGCATGAGCTCGATTGCGCCCTGGATCGCCGCGAGCGGGTTCCTGAGCTCGTGCGAGAGCATCGCGAGAAAATCGTCTTTGCGCCGGTCGGCGGCTTCGAGGGCTTCCTGCGCGCGCTCCCGCTCGGCCACTTCGGCCTGCAGCGTGCGGTTCGCCTGCCCGAGCTCGAGGTTCGCCTGCGCGAGAGTCGCGTTGAGCGCTTCGAGCTCACGCGCTTTCTCCGCCTGCAGCGCCGCGTTCGCTTCGGCCAGACGGCGGTTCAGGCGCTCGAGCTCGCGCCTCTGGCGGTACAGCTCCACCAGCACCTCGACTTTGCCGCGCAGGATCTCGGGAACGACCGGGACGTAAACGTAATCCACCGCGCCGAGCTGGTAGCCCTTGAGCTGATCGAGGTCGGTGACGTGAACCGCGGTCACGAAGATGATCGGCGTCTTCTCGAAGCGCGGATGCTGGTGGATCATCGTCGCGGTTTCGAAACCGTCCATGCCCGGCATGTTCACGTCGAGCAGGATCGCGGCGTAATCGCCTTCCATGAGCTTCTGCAGCGCCTCGGTTCCCGAGCGTGCATGGACGAGATTCTGCCCGAGCACGTTCAGGATGGCGTCGTAGCTCATCAGCCGCCCGGGCTGATCGTCGACGAGCAGTATGTTGACCTTGTCTTCTGTGCTCATGTTGCTGCTTTAACCCCGTTGCCCCTCACCCCGCCCTTGAACTTAAGGAGGGGATTTCGGGGAACCATGGGTTCCCCCTGTTCGTTTGCGGCCTGCACCGCGCGGCATCCCGAAGTGACGCCTACCGATGCAACCACATCCGCATCAACGAAAGAAGCTGGTCCGTGTTGACCGGCTTCGCGATGTAATCGGACGCGCCGGCTTCCAGACACTTCTCGCGGTCGCCTTTCATCGCTTTCGCCGTGAGCGCGATGATCGGCAGCATCCGGAACTGCGGCTCCTGCCGGATCCTGCGCATGGTCTCGTAGCCGTCCATCTCCGGCATCATGATGTCCATCAGCACGAGCGAGACTTCCGGCGTCTTCTGGACGATTTCGATGGCGTCTTTGCCCGATCCCGCGACGACCGTCTCCATGTGATGCCGCTCGAGCAGGCTGGTCAGCGCGAAAATGTTGCGCACGTCGTCGTCCACCACCAGCACTTTCTTGCCGATCAGCGCTTCGTCGCTCTGGTTCA
>JAQGMV010000370.1 GCA_028292225.1 Betaproteobacteria bacterium | reverse complement strand
AGGTCGTCAAGGACAGCAAGCTCAAGGTTCAGGCGAGCATCCAGGGCGATGCGGTACGGATCACCGGCGCCAAGAAAGACCTGCTGCAGGAAACGATCGCGCTGGTGCGCAAGTCGATCACCGACTTTCCTCTGCAGTTCAAGAACTTCAGAGACTGAAAGCTCTACGACGCTTCTTCGCTTCGCTCGGGGCGTAACGGCCCGGGGAAAGGTCTACGGCTTAGGCGCCTTGCGGCGCTACGTACCGTTCGTCGTTACACCCTGAAGCCAACGGTTATATACGGCGTCGGCTACGTGATGGAGCGCGTCGAGCTTCGGGGCAATGTTTTCGCGCATCTGCTGCGGCGTCTGGACGGCGGGGCTGAGAAGAAGGTTCTCTTCGATCTCCGATGCGCCGGTCTCGCACCAGTTCTCGATCATCGCTGCGGTCATTTCGATGTGGCACTGCATCCCGATGCTGTTGCCGACGACGAATGCCTGGTTTTCGCAGTGGGCGCTCGACCAGATGCGCTTCGCGCTTTCCGGCAGCGAGAAAGTCTCGCCGTGCCAGTGATACGAGAGAAAACTCTCAGCGGGCCCCCACGCCGGCGCGAGCGGCGTGTCGAGCATCCGGACTACACCCCAGCCGATCTCCTTCACCGGGTTGCGCGTGACGTGTCCGCCGAGCGCTCTGGAAAGCAATTGTCCGCCGAGGCAGTGACCGATCACGGGCACGCCGGATGCGATACTCTGACGGACCAGATCGAGCATCGGCGCTATCCACGGCAGGTCGTCGTTCACGCTCATCGCGCCGCCCATCATAGCGAGCCCGCTGAAGCTGCCTGAAGCCGGCAGCGGCTCGCCCTCGTCGAGCTTCACGAGCCGCCACGGCAACGCTCGCGCAGTGAGGTACGTGGCAAAATAGCCTGGCCCTTCATGCGGAGCGTAGCGGCAGATGGCTACCGGTTTCATGTTCGTCGGAAAAAAAGCGCGAGCTGCTAGTGTAGCCGCACTGCTGCTGTCGTTGACGGGGGAAGCGCTCGCTGCCGACATCGCGGTGAGCGCGTTGTTCAACGGCAAGGCGCTCATCACGGTCGACAACGGCAAGCCGCGCATGATGAGCGTCGGCGAAACGTCGTCCGAAGGCGTGAAGCTCCTCACCGCCACCAGCGAATCGGCGGTCATCGAATACGCGGGCAAACGCCAGACGCTGCTGCTCGGCCAGGGCACGCGTATCGGTTCGGCCTCTGCCGGCGCAGGCAGCGGACAAGTCACGCTCAGTGCCGGCGCCGGCGGCCACTTCTGGGCGCCGGGCGCGATCAACGGTGTTTCGATCCGTTTTCTCGTCGACACCGGCGCCACGTCCGTCGCGCTCTCGAGCGACGCCGCCAAACGCCTCGGCCTCAATTACACCGCCGGCGCGCGGGTCCCGATCAAAACGGCGAATGCGACGATCAACGGCTATCGCATCAGCCTCGACACCGTGCGCGTAGGCGACATCACGCTGAACAGCGTCGAAGGCATCGTGCTCGAAGGCCGCTATCCCGAAGAGGCCCTGCTCGGCATGAGCTTTCTGAACCGCATGCAGATGAAACGCGACGGGGACACGCTGACGCTCGTCCGGAGGTATTGATCTTCAGGTTTCGATGACGGTTTTGGTGGCCTTCAGTTCCGGATCGTTCTTGAAGATGCCGCGTATGTTGGTAACGGCAAGAAACACCTGCAGGAGTAACAGCGCGTACGCGCCCTGGCTCCAGCCCCACACGCTCCAGAGCACGTTGCTCAACAGGAACACCCAGAAACCGAAGGTGCGCTTGCGCCTGGATTGAGCGCCCACCAGCCATGCGGCGGTGATCGTCACCACCATGGCGGGCCATTGCAGCAGGTCGATATCCATCAGGGTCGGGATCGAGGGGGAAAAAGTTCGGATTCGGGATTCAGCCGGAGCAAACCGGGTGCCGGGAGCGCCGCAACGCATGTGGCATCAAAGCGAGCTACCCTTTCGGTTTTCCTGAATCCTGAATCCCGGATCCCGAATCCCGCTGTTCCTGATCCTCACCCAGCATCGAAAGCAGGTGTCCGAACTTTGTGCGCTTGGTCTGGAGATAAGCGCGGTTGGCCGAGCGCGGAGCCGCTTCCACCGGAACGCGCTCCACCACGGACAAGCCGTATTTCTCGAGCGCCTGCACCTTGTCCGGATTGTTCGTCATGAGCCGCACCTGGCGCACCCCGAGGTCGAACAGGATGTGTGCGCCGGCGCTGTAATCGCGCATGTCGGCCGCAAAGCCGAGCGCGTGATTGGCCTCCACCGTGTCGTGGCCCTGATCCTGCAGCGCGTATGCGCGAATCTTGTTGAGCAGCCCGATGCCTCGTCCTTCGTCGAACATGTAGACGAGCACACCGCTGCCGGCGGCCTCCAGCATCGCCATCGCCGCGTCGAGCTGCTCGCCGCAGTCGCAGCGCTCGGAGCCGAACACGTCGCCAGTGAGGCACTGCGAGTGCAGGCGCACGAGCGCAGGCTCGCCCGGCCGGATCTCGCCTTTGACGAGCGCGACATAGAGCGTGCGCTCGAGGTCGTCGGCATACACCATCATCCGAAACGTTCCGGCCCTGCTCGTGGGCAGCACCGTTTCGGCGCGACGGCGGATCGCGCGCTCGTTGCGGCGATATTCGACGAGATCCTCGATCTGGAGGATTTTGATGCCGTGCTCGTCGGCAAAGCGCTCGAGGTCGGGCATGCGCGCCATCGTGCCGTCGTGGTTCATGATCTCGCAGATGACTCCGGCCGGCCTGAGCCCGGCCATGCGTGCGAGATCGACTGCCGCTTCGGTGTGGCCGCGCCGCGCGAGCACGCCGCCGTCGACCGCGCGCAGCGTCTGCAGCCGCCCCGGCCTGATGAGGTCTGCGGGACGCGCGTCATCGGCGATCGCCACCTGGATCGTGCGCGCCCTGTCGTGCGCCGACATGCCCGAGCCGACACCTTCGCGCGCGTCTATCGGCGTGGCGAATGCAGTCTGAAAGCGGGTGGTGTTGACGCGATCGTCGGTGATCAGCGAAAGATCGAGCTGGCGCACGCGCTCTTCGGTGAGCGCCAGCGAAACCAGGCCGCGACCATGGGTCGCCATGAACGCGATCGCTTCCGGCGTGGCTTTATCCGCGGCGATGAAGAGATCGCCTTCGTTCTCGCGCTCTGCGCTGTCCACGAGTATGAGCATGCGGCCCTTGCGCACTTCGGGCAGCACGTGCTCGACCAGGTATTCGCTCGTTTTGGCCGAACTCATGGCGCTCACATCAAGCTTGGGAGCCGCGCGAGATGAGACGCATGAATTCGGCGCGGGTTTTCTCGCTGTTGAATTCGCCGGTGAATGCGGAGGTGGTGGCGATCGAATGCTGCTTCTGGATCCCGCGCATGACCATGCACATGTGCTGCGCTTCTATCACCACGGCCACGCCGAGCGGCTTCAGGGTGTCTTCGATGCAGTTGCGAACGTCGACCGTAAGGCGCTCCTGCACCTGCAGGCGGCGCGCATAAGCGTCGACGACTCGCGGGATCTTCGAAAGCCCCACGATGTAGCCGTTCGGAATGTAAGCCACGTGGGCCTTTCCGAAGAAAGGAAGCAGGTGGTGCTCGCACAGCGAGTACACCTCGATGTCGCGGACGATGACCATCTGCTGGTATTCCTCGCGGAACATCGCGGACTTCAGTATCTGGGCAGGGTCGAGGCCGTAGCCGTGCGTGAGAAACTGCAGCGCCTTGGCCGCGCGCTCGGGCGTTTTCACCAGACCTTCGCGCTGCGGGTCCTCCCCGAGCTCCTCCAGCACGCCGCGGTACATCTGCGCCATGCGCTCGACAGCGGCCGTGTTGTACCGGTCGATCTTGGCGTAGCCGTTCATCTCGTTTTCCTGCGCCATGTCGCCTGGGCTGTTCATCACGGCACCGCTTTTGTTGGAAGGGGACGCCATTCTACCGGGGCCTGACCCTGCACCGGATAGCACGGTTCTCGGCAGCCGCCTGCCCGCCTGCCTGCCGCTCACGAAAATGCGGCGTGGCTCGATCCGGCTTCATCACCGATCCGCAAGCCGCGCACGGATGGACTCGAGGATTCCATCGCCCGTCAGGCCGCACGAGGCGAGCTGGAGCGCGGGGTCACCCTGGTCGATGAAGCGATCGGGGAGCCCCAGTTGCAGCACAGGCGTTTTGAGGCGATGGCGCTCGAGCGCTTCGAGCACGGCGCTCCCCGCCCCGCCCGCGACGACGTTCTCCTCGACCGTCACCAGAAGGTCGTGCCGGTTTGCGAGGTCGACCACGAGCGCGTCGTCCAACGGTTTGACGAAGCGCATATTGGCCACAGTCGCGCCTAGCGCCTCGGCGGCTTTGAGGCTGGGCTGCACCATCGATCCGAACGCGAGGATGGCGATTTTTTGCGGCGCGTCCGCGGCGCCTTCGCGCTTCACTTCGCCTTTGCCGATAGTCAACGCCTTCATTTCGCGCTGAATGGCGACGCCTGGGCCGGTGCCGCGCGGATATCGGACGGCCGCAGGTGTGTCCATCTGGTACGCCGTGTAGAGCATCTGGCGACACTCGTTCTCGTCGGACGGCGTCATGACGGTCATGTTCGGCAGGCACCGCAGGTACGTGAGGTCGAAGCTGCCGTTGTGCGTGGCGCCGTCGGCGCCGACGAGACCTGCGCGGTCGATCGCAAGCACCATCGGCAGGCCCTGGATCTGCACGTCGTGGATGAGCTGATCGAATGCGCGCTGGAGGAAGGTGGAGTAGATCGCGACCACCGGCTTGCAGCCTTCGCAGGCGATTCCCGCAGCGAAGGTGAGCGCATGCTGCTCGGCGATGCCGACATCGAAATAACGGTCGGGAAAGCGCTCGGCGAATTTCACCAGGCCCGAGCCTTCTCGCATCGCGGGAGTGATTCCGACGAGTCTTTGATCCGCTTCGGCCATGTCGCAGATCCAGTCGCCGAAGATCTGGGTATAGCTCTGCTTGCCTCCGGACTTGCCGCCGACGATGCCGTTGGTGTAGTCGAACTTCGAGACGCCGTGGTAGAGCACGGGATCGGCTTCTGCGAGCTTGTAGCCCTGGCCTTTCTTGGTCACCACGTGCAGGAACTGGGGACCGCGAAGCTGTCTGATGTTGCTGAGCGTCGGGATGAGCGCGTCGAGATCGTGGCCATCGATTGGGCCGATGTAGTTGAAGCCGAACTCCTCGAACATCGTCCCGGGCGTGACCATGCCTTTCACGTGCTCTTCGGCGCGCCTCGCGAGCTGCCCGAGCACGCGCTCCCCCAATCCCAGCGCCGTCGTGTACATGCGGCCCGACATCAGGCGCGCAAGGTACTTGTTGAGCGCGCCGACCGGCGGCGAGATCGACATGTCGTTGTCGTTGAGAATCACGAGCAGGTCGATGTCCATGTCGCCGGCGTTGTTCAGCCCCTCGAACGCCATGCCTGCGGTCATCGCACCGTCGCCGATCACCGCAACCGCGCGGCGCTTCTCGCCCTTCAGCTTCGCGCCGACGGCCATCCCGAGCGCGGCGCTGATCGAGGTGCTCGAATGCGCGGTGCCGAAGGTGTCGTACTCGCTTTCGTCGCGGCGGGGAAATCCCGAGATCCCGCCCCACATGCGCAGCTTGTCCATGCCCTTGCGCCGGCCGGTCAGCACCTTGTGCCCGTAAGTCTGATGACCGACGTCCCACACGATGCGGTCGTTCGGCGTGTCGAAGACGTAATGCAGCGCGATGGTCAGCTCGACGGTGCCGAGGTTGGACGAGAGATGCCCGCCGGTCTGGCTGACCGACTCGAGCAGGAACTGGCGCAGCTCGTCCGCGACGCGGCGCAACTGGCTTTTCTCGAGCTGGCGCAGCTCAAAGGGATAGTTGATGGTGTCGAGTAATTCGTACATCGCGGACCGCGCCTTTTTGTGAGCCGGCTGTTTTTGGGCGTCGAGGCTAGAACTTGCGGAGCACGATGAAATCGGCGAGCTCGCGCAGCCTCAGGGCACGTGTCCCGAAGACGTCGAGCGCACGCAACGCATCCTGTCGCAATTGTTCGGCGAAAGCTTTCGATTCGGCGACCCCGAGAACGCTCACATAAGTCGGCTTGTTCCTGTCGGCGTCCTTGCCGGCGGTCTTGCCGAGTGTCGCCGTCGGGACTTCCGCATCGAGCACGTCGTCGACGACCTGGAACGCGAGACCGATGAGCTTCGCGAAATTGTCGAGCTGCGCAAGCTCGGCTTCGCCGAGCCCGTGGCCGCAATGCGCGCCAAAGAGCGCGGAAGCCCGTATGAGCGCACCCGTTTTGTGGATGTGCATGAGCTCGAGCTCGGGCACCGACAGCTTCTTGCCGACCGAGTCGAGGTCGATCGCCTGCCCGCCCGCCATTCCGCGGGAGCCTGACGCGGCTGCGAGCAGCTTCACCATCTGAAGCTGATCGACGGTGTGCTCGGCGAGGCGGTATTCGCCCAGAAGCTGGAAAGCGAGGCTCTGGAGCGCATCTCCGACCAGAAGCGCGGTCGGCTCGTCGTACTCCACGTGGACGGTGGGCTTGCCGCGCCTCAACACGTCGTCGTCCATGCAAGGCAGATCGTCGTGGACAAGCGAGTACGCGTGGATCAGCTCGACAGCCGCACCCGCTATCGCCACGCGCTCGATGTCCGCACCCGAGAGCTCCCCGCCTGCGAAAGCGAGCAGCGGACGCACGCGCTTGCCGCGTCCGAGCACCGCATAGCGCATTGCGGCGTGCAGGCGCTCGGGCACCAGCTTCGTCGCCGGAAGCACTTTGTCGAGCAGGGCTTCAATACGGGATTGCCGGACCGCCGCCCAGCTCTGGAAATCAGCGGGAGTCATTTACTGCTCGGTCGCGCCGAAGTTCTTCAGCACGTTGTCTTCGAGGATCTTTACCTGCTGCTGCGCATCCTGAAGCGCGGACTGGCAGAATTTGAGCAACTCGGCGCCGCGCTTGTATGCGGCGAGCGATTGCTCCAGCGGCATTTGCCCCGCCTCCATGCCGGCTACGATCTTCTCGAGCTCCGCAAGCGCCGATTCAAAACTGGGTTGGTCCTGGCTCTTGCCGGGGGTGGGCATTCGGTGACACCTGACGAAACCGAAAGATTAGCGCAATCAGTGGTTTGCGGTCAATGCGGACAGACCGGGTTTTGCGGGGACAGACCCAGGTTTTTCTTTTTTGGAGGGGGCCTGTCCCCGGTTTAAACCAGGGCCCGCCAGCGAGCTTGTAAAAAACCACACCGCCCGACACCATTGGCGCCGAACCCCAGGAGTCAGGATGCACGCCACACTGCCGCTGATCGAGGTCAGCGATTTCCCCAAAATCTCGCGTCGGCGGCTCGAAACGCTGCAGGTCAACGTCGGCTACCGATGCAACCAGACCTGCGTACACTGCCACGTGAATGCCGGTCCCGGCCGCACCGAGGAGATGACTTGCGAAACCGTCGGGGAAGTGCTCGCCTACCTCGAAGTTTCGGGGGTGAGAACGCTCGACGTGACCGGCGGCGCCCCCGAGCTCAATCCGCACTTTCGAACGCTCGTGCAACACGCCCGCCGCCTCGGCGTGCACGTGATGGACCGCTGCAACCTCACGATACTCGAGCAGCCGGGCCAGGATGATCTCGCCGATTTCCTCGCGGCCAACGAGGTCGAAGTCGTCGCCTCGATGCCGTGCTATCTCGAAGACAATGTCGACCGCCAGCGCGGCAAAGGCGTTTTCGACGCCAGCATCCGCGGCTTGCGCGCGCTCAACGCGCGCGGTTACGGGGAACCCGGGACCACGCGTGTGCTCAACCTGGTCTACAACCCGCAGGGCGCGGTTCTTCCGCCCGCGCAAGGCCCGCTCGAGCGCGACTACAGGACACACCTCGGAGAGCGCTACGGCATACGGTTCAACGCACTTTACGTGCTCACCAACATGCCGATACAGCGCTTCGGCAGCACGCTCATTTCGAAAGGACAGTTCGAAGAATATCTCGCGCTTCTGAAAAGCGCTTACCAGCCTTTGAACCTCGAGAGCGTGATGTGCCGCTCGCTCGTTTCGATCGACTGGCGGGGTTACGTCTACGACTGCGATTTCAACCAGATGCTGGGGCTGCCTCTCGACTGGCAGGGACGCGCGAGGACTCATATCCGCGATCTCACGAACACCGAGCTCGAGGGCAATCGCATCGTCGTGAAAGACCATTGCTACGGCTGCACCGCAGGGCAGGGCTCGAGCTGTGGAGGGGCGCTCGCCTGATGCGCGGGATCAGCGGCTCGCCGCGAAAGTCTGCGTCCACGGCCGGAGATACAAAGACCGGAGATCGGTTTGAGTAAGAAGCTCCTGCTGATCCTGATCGTCGCAGGCGCCGCCGCCGCGTTTTTCGCGCTGGGTCTGCATTCGTACCTCTCAGTCGATGCCTTCAAGGCGCACCGCGCGACGATCGAGAGTGTCGTGCACGACCGGCCGGTCATCGCCGCCGCGGTCTTTTTTCTCGCTTACGTCGCGGTCACCGGCCTGTCTTTGCCGGGCGCCACGGTCATGACGCTGATCGGCGGCGCCCTTTTCGGTCTCGGCTGGGGCACGCTGATCGTGTCGTTCGCGTCCTCGATCGGTGCGACTCTCGCGTTTCTCGCGTCGCGCTTCCTGCTGCGCGACTGGGTGCAGGCGCACTTCGGCGACAAGCTCGAGGCGATCAACGCCGGCGTCGCCAAAGACGGTGCGTTCTATCTTTTCGCGCTGAGGCTCGTGCCGGTGTTTCCGTTCTTCGCGATCAATCTCGCGATGGGCCTAACGCCGATACGCACGAGGACGTTCTACTGGGTGAGCCAGGTCGGCATGCTCGCGGGAACGGTCGTGTACGTGTACGCCGGCACTCAACTCGGGCAGTTCGAGATCACCTGGCAACTCGGGCTCGCGCTCGCGCTGCTCGGCGTTTTCCCGCTTGCGGCCAAGCGCGTGCTCGAGGCGGTAAAAGCACGCAAGGTCTACGCACCGTGGACCAGACCGCGGCGGTTCGACAGGAACGTCGTGGTCATCGGCGCCGGTTCCGCGGGGCTCGTCTCGGCGTATATCGCCGCAGCGGTCAAAGCCAAAGTGACACTCATCGAAGAGGACCGCATGGGCGGCGACTGCCTCAACACCGGGTGCGTGCCGTCTAAGGCGTTGATACGCAGCGCTGCACTGCTCTGGCAGATCAATCGAAGCACTGATTTCGGCTTGCGCGCTGCGCGCGCCGATTTCGATTTCGCGGATCTCATGGCACGCGTCCGGCGAGTGATCACGACGATCGAGCCGCACGATTCGATCGAGCGCTACACCGCGCTCGGCGTGGAATGCCTCAAAGGCAGGGCGTGCATCACCTCGCCGTGGAGTGTGGACGTCGCGCTCGAAAGCGGCGCGACCCGCACCCTGACCACCCGCAGCATCGTCATTGCAGCCGGTGCGCGGCCCGCAGTCCCGCCGATTCCGGGGCTACAGGAGATACAGCCGCTCACTTCCGACACCGTCTGGAACCTGCGCGCGCTCCCTGGGCGTCTGGTGGTGCTCGGCGGCGGCCCGATCGGTTGCGAGCTCGCGCAGTGCTTCGCGCGGCTGGGCTCGAGCGTGACCCAGATCGAGATGCTGCCGCGCATCCTGATGCGCGAAGACCCTGACGTCTCCGCGCTGGTCACGCAGCGCTTCGAAACGGAAGGCATTGCCGTGCTGACCGGGCACAAAGCAGTGTCCGTGGTCGTGGAGCACGGCGAGAAAACCCTGGTGGTCGAGCACGACGGCGCACAGAAGCGTATCGCGTTCGACGAAATTCTCTGCGCGCTCGGGCGCGTGCCCAACACTCGAGGCTATGGCCTCGAAGCGCTCGGCGTCCCGCTCACGCCTGCGCGAACGATAGAGACCGACGAATATCTGAGAACGAAGTTTCCGAACATCTACGCGTGCGGCGACGTCGCGGGACCGTTCCAGTTCACGCACACCGCGTCGCACCAGGCGTGGTACGCGACGGTGAATGCGCTCTTCTCCCCGTGGCGACGTTTCAAGGCGGATTACCGGGTCATCCCGTGGGCCACCTTCACCGACCCCGAGGTGGCGCACGTCGGGCTGAACGAGACCGAGGCGGATGAGAAAAAGGTCGCCTATGAAGTCACGCGTTATGGACTCGACGAGCTCGACCGCGCGATCACCGACGAGCACGCGTACGGCTTCGTCAAAGTGCTGACGGCGCCGGGCAAGGACCGGATACTGGGCGTCACGATCGCCGGCGCGCACGCCGGCGAGCTCATCGCCGAATTCGTGCTCGCCATGCGCCACGGCATCGGTCTCAACAAGATCCTCGGCACAATACACATCTATCCGACGCATGCCGAAGCGAACAAATACGCGGCCGGTGCGTGGAAACGCAATCACGCGCCGCAAGGCGTGCTCACGTGGGTCGAGCGTTATCACGCGTGGATGCGCAGCTGAAACGCGCCAGCCGATGTCGCTCTCCGTCATCATTCCGTGCCTCAACGAAGCCGAACACATCCGGGCGACGCTCGCGAGCCTCGAGCGCGCGCGCAGCCGCGGCGCCGAGATCGTCGTCGTCGACGGCGGCAGTGACGACGACACGATCGCACTCGCGACTGAGCGAGCCGACCTGGTCGTTTCGGCACCGCGAGGCCGCGCGCGCCAGATGAACGCCGGCGCCGCGCGAGCAAAAGGCGACGTGCTGCTGTTCCTGCACGCGGACAGCCGGCCGCCTCCGGACTTCGATTCGATGGCCGTCGACGGGCTCGCGGCTGCGGCGAAGCAGTGGGGGCGCTTCGACGTCAGCATCGACGGCGGACACCCGCTGCTGCCGATCATCGCCGCTGCGGTAAACCTGCGTTCGCGGGCGACGGGGATCGCCACCGGCGACCAGGCGATTTTCGTCACTCGGGCGCTGTTCGAGGCGACTGGAGGTTTCCCCGATATTCCGCTCATGGAAGACGTCGCGTTTTCCACGTCTTTGCGGCGACTCCACCGTCCGCTCTGCGTCGCGAACCGCGTGTCCACATCCGGCCGCCGCTGGGAAACCCACGGAATCGCGCGAACCGTACTGCTGATGTGGCGCCTGCGGCTCGCGTACTGGCTGGGGGCGAGCCCGCACGATCTCGCGAGACGCTATGCCATCCACAAGCCGTGAGCGGCTGGTCGTCTTCGCGAAAGCGGCGCAGCCCGGCGCAGTGAAGACACGGCTGATGCCCGTCCTCGGCGCCGCAGGCGCCGCCGCCCTGCACCGGCGACTCGTCGAGCACACGATGGACACTGCCCGCGTAGCCGGCGCCGAGCTCGAGTTGTGCGCGTCATCGGTCGACGACGAGTCCCTGCGCGAGTGCGCGCAGCGCCACGGCGCAAGGCTCACCGCGCAAAGCGCAGGCGATCTCGGCCGGCGCATGCATGAAGCTTTCCAACGCGCGCTGAACAGCGAACGGTGCAGCGCTGCCGTCCTGATCGGAAGCGATTGCCCTGCGCTGACGCCTCGCCACCTGCGGCTCGCGTTCACCGCGCTGAAAGACCACGACGCAGTGGTTGCACCGGCCGAAGACGGCGGCTACGTGCTGATCGGTCTTTCGCGCCTCGACGCTCGGCTTTTCGAGGGTATCGAATGGGGCACCGATCGAGTCATGGCGCACACGCGTCAGCGCCTGGATGCGCTCGGATGGCGGTGGCATGAGCTCGAGACTCTCTGGGACATCGACCGCCCCGCCGATTACGAGCGTCTACTCGCGAGCGGATTGCCCACGCACTCCGCCGCGCAATCGCCCCTGTAAGCCCGGGCTCGCGGCTCGCATGCGCCTCCAAGGTGTACGCCGCCGCTGTTCAAGCTCAGACCTGATCGGGAAAATTGGTTGCATTTTCAAGGTACTTAGGAAAAAATAGCGCCTCTTTTTCAGAGGCGCCCCGGGCACGACCCGCTTCGGATACCGGTTCACTTTCCCAATCGACCCCTTTGCATGTCAGACCTTTCCAGCGTCGCAGTAATCGGTACCGACTCCCCGCAGCTTCCTGTCGGCTGGTATTTCGATCGGCGCGTCTATGAAGTCGAAAAACGCATTTTTTTCGAACGTGGCCCGGGCTACGTCGGTCACGAGCTCATGGTGCCGAATGCGGGGGACTACCAGGCGCTCGAATGGACCGGCAATGCGAAAGCGCTGGTGCGCAACGCGAACGGGGTCGAGCTGCTGTCGAACATCTGCCGCCATCGCCAAGCCGTAATGCTGCAAGGGCGCGGCACCGCGCAAAACATCGTATGTCCGCTGCACCGGTGGACCTATGCGCTCGACGGGCGGCTGCTCGGCGCACCGCAATTTGCGCAGAACCCGTGCCTCGATCTCGCCAAATCGAAGCTCACGAGCTGGAACGGGCTGCTCTTCGCCGGCCAGCGTAACGTCGCGCACGATCTCGCGCAGCTCGGCGTCGCGCGCGAGCTCGATTTCTCGGGCTTCGTTTTCGACCGCGTCGAAATCGACGAGTACGCGTGCAACTGGAAAACCTTCATCGAGGT
>JAQGMV010000362.1 GCA_028292225.1 Betaproteobacteria bacterium | reverse complement strand
AAAATGACCGAATCGACGTCGGCATCGGCCTTACCGGCCAGAGCGATCATGAGCGGAACGAAAGCCGTAGCGCCGGCCCCTTCCTTGGCATACATGTAAGCCGCTGTCTGCGTACCGTCCATGTTCTTCGACAGGATACTGGGGCGGCCGAATCGGCTGACGACGTCGACGACCGTCGTTTCCCCTTTGCGGATCTCGCTCAGGCGGGGCGCGTCGATCGCCGGTCCGCTGGTGGCGCAGCCGATCGGGGCCAAGCTGAGTGCCGCGAGCAGATAGAGTCTCATGAGGTTCGCGCCTTTAAAGCCCACGGCCTTCGCAACCTCCGTGCCATATCGCTCGGCGACTCGCGCGACTCCGTCTGTCGCCATGAGCGAGTCCCGATGCGTCACGCTGACGCTCGGCCGCGCCGCACAGTTGCGGTGCGGTGCTGCCGGAGATGCTCTGATTTGGGTTAACGCCGCTCCTTTTCATCCGCCCCGGGAGCCTCGACCGCCTCCCCGGCACCGTGCTGCAGCGCCTCCGCACCCGGCGCCATGACCACGCGGTTGCGCCCGGCATTCTTCGCGCGATACATCGCTGCATCGGCGCCCCGTAACACCATTTGAGTCGTGGTCCCGTGGTCCGGAAACATCGAGATGCCGATCGACAGCGTCACCGGACCGAGGCGGCGGCCCTCATGCACGATCTCGTGATCGCCGATTTCCTGCCGCAGTCGGTCCGCGCGTTGCATGATGGCCTCGGCCGAGGCTTTCATCTGCACCAGCACGAACTCCTCGCCCCCGAAACGGCACAGGATGTCTTCCCCGCGCACCAGGGTGAGCATGAGTTGCGCGACCGAGCGCAGCACCTCATCGCCCGCCGCATGCCCGTAGGTATCGTTGAACCGCTTGAAGTGGTCGATATCGATGATCATGACCCCGAGGCGCTCGTTGCTGCGCCGCGCGCGGCGAAGCTCGCGCTCGAACGCCTCGAGCAGATAGCGGCGGTTGTACAGCCCGGTCAGCACGTCACGCATCGCCTGCTCGCGCAGGGTCCGGTTTGCCCGCTCTACCGCCTTGAGCAGGACCGCCCCATAGGCCGGTACCGCGGCAAGCGTGACCAGGAAGCCGCCCGCCATCAGCGGATGTTCGCGCCAGAACGGATTGACGACGGCGACCAGACCGAACCCCACCATGCTCATCGCATGCGATGCATACAGCGAGCGAACACCGTACCGGAAGCCGTTCCCGAACGTGACCCAGAGATAGATGCCGTAGAGCGGCGCGCCGATCTCCCCGTTCGTCCACATGAGGTAAGTCGTGGTGCCCAGATCGACGAGCGCGCCGAACACCTGACGCGATGCAGAGGGCTGCGGACGAAGGATAATCGCAAGAAAAATGGCTGCGGCGAGTATCTCGAATGTCATGCAGACCACACGGATATCGACCCGCCATCCGGCCGTGGCATACAGGTAAGCGGAGATGAACAGGCCAAAGCCGATCCTGATCACGGCCTGGACGTGCTCGCTGTCCGCGCGCCGGGCGAGGCGCCGGCGCAGCGAACCTGCGTTCAGCCTCAAGCCTGACCAGGCCTGATGAACCGTGCCCCTTGCAGTCAGCCTGCGCCCCCGATCTCGAGAAAGGCGCGGTGCTCGTCGAATTGCCCGGTCATGAAGTCGGCCCGCCGTGTCGAATCATCACGATCGTAGCAAACTTTGCGGGTCAGCCTGCGCCGGTTACCATGCTGCACCAGCGCGCAACCCGCTGGATCATGAACATCGCCGCGTCGGCTGCACGGGCGGTTGCGCGCAGCGCAGCGCCGATCAAACCCTCTCTCAGAACCTCATTCCTCCCATGCCAGCCGCGACACCGAAGACGATTTATCTCAAGGATTACACCCCGTCCGCGTTTCTCGTCGAGACGATCGAGCTCGACGTCGCGCTTTTTGCGGACTACGCGCGCGTGAAGTCCCGCCTTACTGTTCGGCGCAACCCCGCGGCGCCTGGTGCGGCAGCGCCTCTCATCCTCGACGGCATGGAACTGGCGCTGGAATCGGTGTCCATCGACGGGCGGCCTCTCGCCGAAGACGAGTACGCAGCGGACGCGGCGCACCTGGCGATACCCCGCGTGCCGGACGCTTTCGTGCTCGAGACGGTGTGCCGCATCCGGCCGCAGGACAACACCACGCTCTCCGGCTTCTACCTCTCGAAGGACGGCTGCTTCACCCAGTGTGAAGCGGAAGGCTTTCGGCGCATCACTTATTTCATCGACCGTCCGGACGTGATGGCGCGATTCACGACGACGCTCCACGGCGACAAAGCGCGCTATCCGATCCTGCTGTCGAACGGCAACCTCATCGCAACCGGCGACGAGCCGGCGATCGACGCAGACGGCGCGGCGCGTCACTGGGCCCAGTGGGAGGACCCGTTCCCGAAGCCTTCGTACCTGTTCGCGATGGTCGCCGCGAAGCTCGACGTGCTCGAGGACAGCTTCGTCACGCGTTCCGGAAAGGATGCGCGGCTCGCGATCTATGTCGAGCCCGGCAAGCTCGACCAGGCGGGCTTCGCTATGCAGTCGCTGAAGAAATCGATGACGTGGGACGAGGACGTGTTCGGGCTGGAGCTCGACCTCGAGCAGTACATGATCGTCGCGGTCGGCGACTTCAACATGGGGGCGATGGAGAACAAGGGCCTCAACATCTTCAACACCAAGTACGTGCTGGCCTGCCCCGATACCGCGACCGACCTCGACTTCCAGAACATCGACAGCGTCGTGGCGCACGAATACTTCCACAACTGGACGGGCAACCGCGTCACCTGCCGCGACTGGTTCCAGTTGTCGCTCAAGGAAGGGCTCACGGTCTTCCGCGACCAGGAATTCACCGCCGACATGTACTCGCGCGCGGTAGAGCGCATCCGCGACGTTCGCAACCTGCGGGCAAGGCAGTTCACCGAGGACGCAAGCCCGATGAGCCACTCGGTGCGGCCGCAGTGCTACATGGAAATCAGCAACTTCTACACGGCTACCGTGTACCAGAAAGGGGCCGAGGTCGTGCGCATGATCCACACCCTGATCGGCGCGGAGAATTTTCGCAAAGGCATGGATCTCTACTTCCAGCGTCACGATGGCCAGGCGGTCACCACCGATGATTTCGCGCAGGCCATGGCCGATGCATCGGGCGTCGATCTCTCGCAGTTCAAGCGCTGGTACGACCAGGCCGGCACGCCGACCGTGGAAGTGACGGACGCCTACGATCCGGCGGCCCGGCGCTACACGCTGGACGTGCATCAATCGTGTCCGCCGACGCGGGATCAGCCCGAAAAGGCTCCCTTTCACATCCCGCTGGCGCTGGGGCTCGTCGGTTCGGACGGCCGCGACATCGTGCTGCAGCTCGAAGGCGAGAGCCCGGCGTCAGCGACAGCGACCACGCGCGTGCTGTCGCTGACCGCGCCCGCGCAGCGCTACACGTTCGTCGACGTCCCCTCCAGACCGGTGCCTTCGCTCGCCCGCAATTTTTCGGCGCCCGTGAACGTGAAGTACGAGTACGACGAGCCCGGCCTCACCCACCTGATGGCGCACGACTCCGACCCGTTCAATCGATGGGAGGCCGGCCAGCGGCTGGCGACGGCGCTGATGCTCAAGGGCGTCGACGAGCTGCATGCGGGACGCGAATTCAGCGTGCCGGAAGCGTTCGCCGAAGCTTTCGGCCGCGTGCTGGCGGACTCGCACCGCGATCCGGCTTTCGCCGCCGAGGCCCTCACCCTCCCTTCGGAGACTTTTCTCGCCGAACAGATGGCCGTGGTCGACCCGGATGCGATCCACACCGTGCGCACGCGCCTCGCGCGCGGGCTCGCCGAGCGCCATCACGACGAGTTGCTCGACGCGTATCACGCAAATTCACTCGCCGGCCCTTACAGTCCCGACGCCGCCTCCGCCGGCCAGCGGGCGCTGCGCAACCTGTGCCTCGCCTATCTCATGGAGACGCAAACGCCCGAGGTGTGCGATCTCGTCGCGTCGCAGTTCAGCACCGCCGACAATATGACCGACGCCATCGCGGCGCTCGGCGTGCTCGCCGATTTCGACTGTGCCGACCGGACCACGGCCCTGCAATGGTTCTACGAGAACTGGCAGGACGAGCCTCTGGTGCTCGACAAGTGGCTGCGCGTGCAGGCGATGTCGCGCCTGCCCGGCACGCTGGCCGAGGTGAAACGGCTCACGGCGCACCCGGCGTTTTCGATCTCCAACCCCAACAAGGTGTACGCGCTCATCG
>JAQGMV010000193.1 GCA_028292225.1 Betaproteobacteria bacterium | reverse complement strand
CGGCCCTCGAGGCCGCTTTCAAGCAGGCCTACGACGTCGTGCTGATGGATTGCCAGATGCCCGTCATGGACGGTTTCGAAGCCTCCGCGGCAATTCGCTCTCGCGAGATCGAGGCGGCCGGGCCGGGTCGGCGGCGCCTGCCCATCATCGCATTGACCGCCAACGCGATGACGGGCGATCGCGAGCGCTGTCTGGCAGCGGGGATGGACGATTACCTCTCCAAACCGTTCAAGAAGGAGGCCCTGCGTGCGGTGCTGGAACGCTGGTTGAACGCCCCGGATGAAAAGGGCGGCATCGTGACGCCGCAAACCCCGCACGCCGAGCCCGCACGCCACATCACTCCCGTGCTGCGCGCAGTGAGTTCGGAAGCGCCTGCAACCGCGAACGCCGACGACCCCATCATCGACCATAAAGCCCTCGACCACGTCCGCAAGCTGCAGAGGGCGGGTGCCCCCAGCATCGTCGACAAGGTCGTCAATATGTACTTCAAGGACGCGCCCCGGCAGATCCTCTCGATGCGCTCCGCCCTCGTCGCACGAGACGGCAACACGTTGATGCGCGCCGCCCACACGCTCAAATCCAGCAGTGCCAACGTCGGCGCGCTTCAGCTCGCTGCTTCGTGCAAAGCGATGGAAGCACAAACCGGCGCGGAGCAGTTCGACCACGCCGAACAGCTGATCTCACGGATAGAGCTCGAGTATTCACGCGTATACGACGCACTGTCCAAACAGAGCGCCAGCGGCTGAATGGCCTTCGGATATCCCAGATGAGTGATTCTTTTCAGCCGGCGCTGGTGCTGGTCGTCGACGACGACATGACCATGCGTCTGCTCGCGAGAGAGACGCTGGAGCAGGCCGGCTTCACAGTCGAAGAAGCCGAAGACGGCCATGGCGCACTCGCGGCTTTCGAGGCGCTGCGGCCGGACGTCGTATTGCTCGATGTCGTGATGCCCGTCCTCGACGGGTTCGAGGCCTGCGCCGCATTGCGTGCGCTCGAGGGCGGCCTACACGTACCGATCCTCATGATGACCGGGCTCGATGATTCGGATTCGATCAACCGCGTCTACGAAGTCGGCGCCACCGATTTCATCACGAAGCCGATCGCCTGGCCCATGCTCGGTCACAGGGTCAAGTACGTGCTGCGCGCGAACCGTGCCGCCATGGAGCTGACGCAAAGCCAGCAGCGGCTCACCAACGCCCAGCGCATCGCGCAACTCGGCCATTGGGAATGGGACATCGGGACCGACCAGGTGCAGCGCTCGGAGGAAGTCTGCCGCATACTGGGCCTCACGCCCCAGCAGATGCCCGCCGCCCACACCGCTTTTACGGGCCTCATCCATCCGCAGGATCGTCTGACGGTCGAGGACGCCGTCTACGCGGCGCTTTACCGGCAGCAGCCCTTCAGTGTCGACTTTCGTATCGTGCGTCCGGACGGCACCGTTCGCATCGTGCACGAGCAGGGCGAAGTCATTTGTGACCCGGCGGGCAAAGCCTCGCATATGCAGGGCACCACCCAGGACATCACCGAGCGTAAGCGCGCCGAGGAACAGATCCATCAGCTTGCTCTCTATGACAGTCTGACCGGACTGCCGAACCGGCATTTGTTCAAGGAGCAGTTGAACCACGCGGTGGCCAGGTCCGAACGGGGCGATGAGCTGCTGGTGATGCTCTCGCTCGATCTCGACCGCTTCAAGCGCATCAACGACACGCTCGGCCACGAGGTCGGCGACTCGCTGCTGAAGGAAGCCGCAGCCCGGCTGAACCAGTCGGTGCGCCAGAGCGATGTCCTCACTCGCCAGGATCACGAGGCGCGAAATCACCTCGTCGCGCGCCAGGGCGGGGACGAGTTCACCGTGCTGCTCACAGGCCTCAACCAGCCGCAGGACGCCGCGAAGGTGGCGCACCGTATCCTCGGCGCGCTCTCGCAGCCATTCCATTTCGCCGGCAACGAAATCGTGGTGGGGGCGAGCATAGGCATTGCGGTCTACCCTCTCGACGGCGCCGACGGGGAGACTCTGCTCAAGAATGCCGATGCGGCCAAGAACTATGCGAAGGAGCACGGCAAGAACAACTATGAGTATTACAACGAGAAGATGAATACGAGCGCAGTACAAAAACTGACGCTCGAAAGCAGTCTGCACCGCGCCCTCGAACGCGACGAGTTCAGCCTGTTCTATCAGCCGAAGATCGACCTGACCTCCCGTTCCATAGTCGGCGTGGAGGCCCTGATCCGCTGGCAACACCCGGAGATGGGGTTGATCTCCCCCGCGGATTTCATCCCGCTTGCGGAGGAAACCGGCCTGATCATCCCGATCGGGGAGTGGGTGCTGCGAACCGCATGCGCGCAGATACGCGCGTGGCACGATGCTGGCCTCGCGGCAGTGCCGATTGCGATCAATCTCTCCGCCCGGCAGTTTCACCAGCAGAACATCTGCGAAATCGTGACGACCGCGCTTCGCGATTACAAAGTCGCCGCGCACATGCTCGAGCTCGAAATCACCGAGAGCGCAGCGATGCAGAACGCCGAAGCGACGAGCGCCACGCTTCACAAGCTCAAAGCGATCGGGGTGAGCATTGCGATCGACGACTTCGGCACCGGCTACTCGAGCCTGAGCTACCTCAAGCGTTTCCCGATCGACTCGCTGAAGATCGATCGCTCGTTCGTGACCGAGCTCCCGGGCAACCAGGACGACGTCTCGATAGCCCAGGCCGTGATCACCATGGGGCACGCACTGCGGCTGAAAATCGTCGCCGAAGGTGTGGAAAACGAAGCGCAGCTGGACTTCCTGGCGGCAAACCTCTGCGACGAAATGCAGGGCTATTTTTTCTCACGGCCTCTGCCGGCCGGACAATGCACGCAATTGATCGCCGACCACGCCGGTGCAAACCGGACCGCCTCGAGCGACAGGTTCGAAGGCCCGGTAGCCAGGACGGCGTAAGGCCACTGAACTCCACGCAAGCCTGACGAAATCCTGATGAAACTGCTGATCGCCGACGATGACGACGTAAACCTCACGCTTCTGGAGCTGCTGCTGCAGGACCTCGGACACGACGTGGTCGTGGCGCGCGACGGCGCCGAGGCGTGGGAGGTCATGGAGAGCGAGAATGCGCCCGCTCTCGCGATCCTCGACTGGGTCATGCCCGGACTCGATGGCACGGAAATCTGCCGCAGGCTGCGTCAGCAGGCCAAAAGGCCCTACCAGTATCTGATCATGCTCTCCGCCAAAGAAGAGATGGAGGACCTCGTCGAAGGTATCGGGTCAGGGGCGGATGATTATCTGCGCAAGCCGTTCGACGCGCGCGAGCTCGGCGCCAGGCTGGCGGCGGGTGAACGCGTGTTGGCGTTACAGGATGAATTGCGCGCGCGAGCCATGTTCGACCAGCTGACAGGCCTGTTCAATCGCGCGACCATTTTGGAACGACTCCAGCGTGAGATCGAGCACTCCATGCGCAAAGGTGACCCCGCCAGCATCATCCTGATCGACCTGGACAACTTCAAATATATCAACGACACGCATGGCCACCCTGTCGGCGATGAGGTGTTGCGCCAGGCGTCGAAAACACTGACCGCCTGCGTGCGCACCTACGACGAGGTCGGCCGTTACGGCGGCGAGGAGTTTCTCGCCGTGCTCCCGGGCTGTGACGCGTCGTCCGCACTTCACGTCGCCGAGAGGATGCGCGAGTCGCTGAGCACGCTGCCCTCCAGCACGTGCGCCGGACTCATCCACGTCAGCGCCAGCTTCGGAGTCGCGACCATGGATGGATCACATTGCGTCGGGACCGACGTGCTGGTCGCCGAGGCCGATGCAGCGTTATACCGGGCTAAACGTGCGGGGCGAAATCGCGTCGAAGGCTCGATTGCGAGGCCCGGCGAGCCGGAGCTCACAGGGTAGCGGTATTACCCGGGGACTGAGCTCCGGCCCAGCCATATCAGGTTTACGCGGCAATCAGCCGTTAAGCCCTTGTGAGGCGCGCCGCGCACGCGGGTAGATTGCCTGTTCGGCCGCAGGTCTGCGACCCGCGTGATCCATGTCACGACGGCGCCCTGCACAGGCTGATACAGTTGCGGATGGCGAGAGCAACGCCCGCCGACCGGGCACCGGCTGAGTCGAACAATGCGTCCTGCTTATGTTTAGTCGCTCGAAGACGTGCTCGCACGAAGCCGCCGGCTGCGCGGCGGGATCTGCTTTGCACGGCCGCGGGTACATTACGGTCAGCCGTACCATGCCCGGCCGCAGGCATGTCACGGTCAACCGCGCCGTCCCTGGCCGCAGGCACGGCGGTTTTGCAATGTTGCTCATGGTCTTCCTGCTGATGCTGGGCGCGGCATCCGTGGGGCTGACCTTCTACCGGCCGAGCCCGAGCGCCGAGCTCAACGACGATCGTACCGCAGACGTGTTCGCGGAAGTCAAAGCGGCGCTCATCGGTTACGCGGCGCGCCAGGGTGTCTTCCAGTGCGCCAATCCGGGCAACGCGGCCGCGTGCCAGGCGGAGCTCGATGCCTCCCCCAAGCTCGGCGAGTTTCCGTGTCCGGACATCAACAACGACGGTGTTGCCGAAGCCTCGTGTGCGACCGAACGACTGGGCCGCGTGCCGTGGAAAACACTCGGCATTCCCGAGCCGAAGGACAACGCCGGCGAGACCTTGTGGTACGCGGTGTCTTTACGGTTCCTCAACAACGCGTCGAACCCGATCGTGAAGAATGGCGTTTACGCGACGGTCGGCTCACTGAACAGCAGCACGCCCGGCGACCTGACGGTTCGCGCCGCTGACGGCTCTACGATCACGACTACGGCGATCGCCGTGATCTTCTCACCCGGCGCTGCGCTGGGCAGTCAGAACCGCAGCCCGACCGTTACGGCGAACTGCTCACAGGCGAAGCCGAATCTTCTGCAGCATCTGTGTCCGACCAACTATCTGGATACCTTCGGCGCCACCGTCAATGGGACGATCGGCGGTCCGTTCATCGCCGGGACCCGAGGCGACCGCTTCAACGACCGACTGGTGTACATCTCGGCAGCCGAAGTCATGCCGATCCTCGAGATGCGCCTCGGCAAGGAAATGCAGGACCTGCTCGTCGAGTACAAGAACAACGCTCTGTGCTTCTGTTATCCCTGGGCGGACTCATGGAACTATTCGGGCGGCATGGCTGACATCGGGGTCAATCGCGGCCGTTTACCGACGCAAGCCCAGCCCGAAGACTGGGGCACCGGCACCATTCCGAAATTCCCCGCATGGGTAAAAGACAACGACTGGCACAACCAGCTCTACTACAGCGCTTCGAAAAGCGAGACCGACACGGCAGGCAATGGATGCCTCACGTGCAGCGCGAATGCGAACCTGACGGTCAAGCGCACCCCGGACGTCGCCTCTCTCACCGATCCCGCGGCTGCGGTGTTGATCGCACCGGGAACACCGCGCCCGGGCGTGGACAGGCCGTTCCTGCCGTTCGTTGCCGTCAACACCCCAGCATCCGATGTTTTCGCCTCGTACTTCGAAGATCCGTTGAACGACAAAACGACTTGTCCCGGAAACTCGACGGAGCACTTCGACAATCCGTCGAGCTTCTCCAAGACGACAGCCAACGCGTCGTGCGATACGATGGTCCTGCCCCAGTCGAGGGCCTACGACCGCGACCGGCTGTGGTCCATTGCCCCCGAAACTCCGGCATCGATGTGCCCTCGCGCAGGCCCGGCGCTCATGAAAAACGCGCCGTGCAAAGACAACAACGACCCCGACAAGGTGAAAAACATTTGCACGAGTCTCGCGACCAAGCTACAGCAATGCAGCTCGGCGTGCGCTTCCGCAGCTCAGCAGATGCTCCTCACGCCGTGCCGAAACGATTCGAGCTCGTCCCAGTGTCCAGGGCCCCGCGCGGCGCTGTTCGCGTGCTCAGCGTGATGCCGGCAA
This sequence comes from Betaproteobacteria bacterium, assembly GCA_028292225.1. GTDB lineage: Bacteria > Pseudomonadota > Gammaproteobacteria > Burkholderiales > SG8-41 > JAQGMV01. The sequence continues at coordinate 3,535 of JAQGMV010000193.1, read as the reverse complement.
AGACACGTCGGGCGGTGCCGCGCCGCACCGGCGGCTTCAGCATCATCGAGATTGCGATTTCGCTGGCGGTGCTGGCGGTGCTGGCCACGGGCATCCTCGTGCCGCTGGTCTCGCAGCTCCAGCAGCGCAATGTCTCGGTGACCGAGAAGACGCTCAACGACATCAAGGACGCGCTCATCGGGTTCGCCGCAGTCAACGGACGCCTGCCGTGCCCGGCCACCGTCACCGCCGCGACACCGGGCGCAGAGGCTTTCGACACCGCTAATGCCGGCGGACCCGCAAACGGGAAGTGCGAATCGTTCTGGGGCTACGTTCCCGCGCGCACGCTCGGGATCACGCCAGTGGACAGCTCCGGCTTCGCGCTCGACGGGTGGAACAACCGGATCCGCTACGCCGTGTCCAACGACACGGTCGGCACCGTGCAGAGACCGTTCACGACCACCGACGGCATTCGTTCCGCGACCCTCCCTGAGGTCGCAAAGATCACATCGCTACTGAATGTCTGCGACAGCGGGGTCGGCGTCACCGCAGGCGTCAACTGCAACGCGGCCAAAACCCTGACCAGCAACGCCGCCGCCGTGATCTGGTCGGTCGGGGCGAACGCATTGACGACCGGCGGCACCGGCACGGACGAAGCGCAGAACCCGAACCCGCGAAACGAGACGAGCGCCGACCGTCTTTTCGTCAGCCACACGCCGTCGGACAGTTCGGCTAACCCTTTCGACGACATCGTGACGTGGGTCAGCATCAACACCCTCGTCAATCGCATGGTGGGGGCCGGGCAGTTGCCGTGAGCGTGGGGCCTTTGCGCCCGAAGCATGTGGGCGGCTGACTCGACGCGATATGTCCGATACGTGCGCGGGCTTGCTCAGGTTTGGTGTGAGAATGTCAACCCAACCCCTTATAGCCACGGTGTTATTTTGTTTTCCACAGTTGCTGTGGATAACCCTGTGTGCAATTGGCGTCGACGCCGCCTAAGTTGCCTCTCAGTATAGTAAATCCGCTCCCCGCACAAAATTGCGCCCCTACGCTTTACTTATAGAATCAACTACTTACGTAGTTTTTCCGGGCGTCACCCTGTGCGTTCGCGAAATCCATGTCCGGTTGGTGACATCTGTGGATGAACCACAGCGAACAGCCGAAATCAAGGACTCTGGGGAGCCTTTGAATAATCAGGCATTTCTTGCTCATCCAGAGGGTCGTCGCGGTCGTTTTAATCGCAGCCGCAGCCGGCGGTACGCTTCGGGAAAAGCGCCGCGCCCCAGGCCTCGCAGCGCCATCGGCTAGCCGAACCGACAGCTAACTCCGAGTCGCTGACGGCTCGATCGACCAGCGCACGCCCCACGGTCCGAGGGTGTCGCGCTCCACCGTCCCTTCGAGCCAGATCACCCGGCCCGAAGCGGCGCGCCGCGCGCTCACCACATGCGAAGAGAGGTTCGCGTCCAGCACGAGCGCGCCGTCGGGCCCGTTCCAGCACACCGTAACCGCGCACGGATCGAGCACGGTATAGCTGCCGCCGTGCACGATACCTGAAAGCCGCGGAACGATCTGGGCCGCGCGCACCTTCAGAATGCGTCGATACCAGTCGTGCCAGTTCGCGTGCACTTCTTTCGCGAGTGCGTCCCAATCCAGTTTCGCCGACTCGAAGGTCTCGGCGGCCTGCGGATCGGGAATCGCCTCGCGCTTTTCTGGATCATGAAACTCGGGAAACGCGGCGAATTCCTGGCGGCGGCCCTCGCGCACCGCCTTCGCCAGATCTCCCGAGAAATCGCAGAAGAACGGAAAAGGCTGCGAGGCGTTCCATTCCTCGCCCATGAAGAGCATCGGCACTTGCGGCAGCAGGAGATAGACCGCCGCGATCGCGCGCACCGCTTCGGGCGTCGTGAGCGCGCCGATACGCTCGCCGAACGCCCGGTTGCCGACCTGGTCGTGGTTCTGGATGAACGCGACGAACGCCAGCGGAGTGAGCCCGGTGCAGGGCTCGCCGCGCGCCCTGCCGCTGAACTCCATCGCCTGGCCCTGGAACGCGAAGCCCTCGGCGAGGGCGCGGCCGAGCATCTCAGTGTCGCCGGCGTATTCCCCGTAGTAGCCGTTCCTCTCCCCGGTCGCGGCGGTATGCAGGACGTGATGCACGTCGTCGTTCCACTGCGCGGTGTACCAGATCGGCCTATCGGCGTCATCGCGCGCGAGCAGGCTCGCTGCGTTGTGCTCGTTCTCGAGCACGAGGTGCATGTGGCGCTCACGGAAGGCCGATCGCACCCGCTCGCCGAGCTCCACCAGCAGATGCTTTTCGCTGTCGTCGATGATCGCGTGCACGGCGTCGAGGCGAAGGCCGTCGAGGCGGAACTCGCCGAGCCAGTAGAGCGCATTCTGTATGACGAATTCCCGCACCGGAGCGCTCGACTCGCCGTCGTAATTGACCGCGGCGCCCCACGGCGTCTCGTGGCGATCGGTGAAGAAATCGGGCGCGTACAGATGCAGGTAATTCCCGTCGGGACCGAAGTGGTTGTAGACGACGTCCAGCAGCACGCAAAGACCTCGCGCGTGCGCCGCGTCGACCAGGGCCTTGAAATCCTCGGGGCGGCCATAGGTGGAATCGGGCGCGTAGAGCAGCACGCCGTCGTAACCCCAGTTGTGTCGACCGGGAAAATCGGCGACCGGCATGATCTCGATCGCGGTGACGCCGAGCTCGACGAGGTAGTCGAGCTTTTCGATCGCGCCGAGAAAAGTGCCTTCGGGCGTGAACGTGCCGACGTGCAGCTCGTACAGCACGATTTCCCTCCAGGGGCGCCCGGACCAATCCTCGAATTGCCAGCGGTACTCGGAAGGATCGATGACCTCGCTCATGCCGTGCACGTCGTCGGGCTGAAAGCGCGAAGCCGGGTCGGGGACACGGGTGCCGTCGGGAAGCACGTACCGGTAGCGGCTGTGCGCCTGCGCGGCATTCGTCACCAGCTCGTACCAGCCGCCCTCCCCGCGCTGCATAGGCAGGGGATTTTCGATGCCCTGAAGCTCGAGCTGGATGGAGTCGCACGCAGGTGCCCACAGCCTGAACCGGACCTGCCCGTCGTCGAGCAGGTTCGCGCCGTGAGTCGTCATGAATCGCGGAACGCGACGACTCGTCCCACCCTCCATCCGGACTTCATCCAATGTCCCCATGATCATGACTCGCGTGATTTCCGCCGCCCCGGGGCCCGCGCTCGACGACCTCGAAGATCCGCCGGAACGAGCATGTGCGTCGGTGCGGCGTATTCGCAAGGCTCGTGCCGCTCAGAAAATGTCGACGGCGAGCTCTCCGTCAGCACGCACGAAGCCACGATACATCCCTTCGGTGTTGAACGGCAGGGCGACACGGCCCGCGCGGTCGACCGCGACGAGCCCCCCGGTTCCTCCGAGCGCGGCGACCCGCGCCAGCGCGTTGCGGGCAGCGCGTGCGAGGGGCTCACCCGCGTAACGCATCCGCGCGCTCAGGTCGTAGGCGAAGACCGCGCGCAGGAAGAAATCTCCATCGCCGGTCGCCGACACCGCGCACGTG
>JAQGMV010000348.1 GCA_028292225.1 Betaproteobacteria bacterium | reverse complement strand
TCAGGTCTCTTGCGTGATCGTAAGTCAGCGTGAAAGGCTCCATGTCCATCACCGGGTCGGCGTAGCCGCCGTGCACGAGCATGTCGCCGATGTCGTGCATGTCGACGAAGCGATTGACGTGAGTGCGCCCGTCCGTGCCCTGGTACGCAGTGCGCAGCTCTTTGAGCGTGTCGGGCCCGAAGGTGCTGAACATCAAAAGCCCGCCGGGCTGCAGGACTCGATGCATCTCCGCAAAGGATTGCGGAAGATCGTTCACCCATTGCAGCGCGAGGTTGGACCAGACCAGCCCTACCGATTCGCTGCGCAGTGGAAGGCGCTCGAGATCGGCGCCGACAGCATGAAGCGGCGGGCGCAGTCCGGGGACGCTCTGCCACCAGCGCAGCCGCCCTCGCCCGCGCTCGAGCATTGCAAGCGCCAGGTCGACCGCGACGAGCGGGATTCCGGGATGCCGCGCCATCAGCCCCGGGATCGCGTTGCCCGTGCCGCTGCCTGCGTCGAGTATCGCGGTCGGCGACACCTTGATGTAGTCGAGCCGATCGAGCATGCGGTTACAGACTTCGTGCTGAAGGAGCGCGGCGGCGTCGTAGCTCGCTGCGGCGCGCTCGAAAGAGCGCCTGAGCTCGCGCTTGTCGATGGCGAGCTCGTCGCTCACTCGAAAAACTCCTGCATCGCGCACGCAATCGTCCGGGTGTGCGTGACGAACGGGGCGTGCGCGGCTCCGGGGACAACGCAAAGACGGCCGCGCTGAACGCCGGACGCGAGGTACTCGCCTGCAGCCGGCGGGGTGAGCGCGTCGCGATCGCCGTGGACGACGAGCACGGGTTGCGCGACGTCTTCGAGCGCGTTTCTCAGATCGGATTCGAGCAGCACGTGCAGTCCTTGTTCGAGTACGCAGGCCGACGCCTGCGTTTGCGCGGCGGTCGCCCCGCGCAGGGTGCGCATCACAGTTTTCAGGCCTTCATCTCCCTGCGCCTGCAGCGAGGCGAATCTCGTGAGCGTCGCCTCGCGGTTGCGCTTGAGCTCGACCGCAAACGACCTCAACACCTGCGCTTCGATCGCCGCGGTCCAGCCTTCCCGCTGAACGAAGCTCGGCGTCGTGGCGATCAGCGTCAGCGCACGCACCTGGCGAGGCGCGTGGCGCGCCCACTCGAGCGCGACCTGGCCCCCGAGCGACCAGCCCGCGACGACGCAGCGTTCGGGCGCTGCAGCCGCGAGGTGCGCGGCGAGATTGCCGAGCGTATACGGCTCGCACGCCGGCGCACTGCCGTATCCCGGCAATGGCAGGACGCGCACGTCGTAGTGCGGCTTCAGGCATGCGGCCAGCGCATCGAAAACGGCGGGCGTCATCCCCCAGCCGTGCAGGAGCACGAGCGGGGTCACGCGCTCCCCTGGATCGACCGGATCGCGTCGATCAGGCGCTCGACGTCTTCGATCGAATGATCGGCCGAGAGCGAGATGCGCAAACGCGCGGTGCCCTGTGCCACGGTCGGCGGACGTATTGCGGGTACGAGCAGGCCACGTTCAGTGAGCTTTTCGGACGCCGCAAGCGCTTCGATGCTCCCGCCGACGATGAGCGGCTGTATCGCGGTATCCGATGGCAGCAGCCTCCACGCGCCCGCGCTCAAGCCCCGCTGTATCCGCTGAACGAGCACCGATAAATGCTCGCGCCTCGCGTCGCCGTTTTCGATGAGGTCGAGGCTCGTAAGCAGCGCGTGCGCGATGAGCGCAGGCGTTGCGGTCGTATACACATAAGTGCGTGCGCGCTGGACGAGGATGTCGATGAGCTCGCGCTCGCCGGCGACGAAGGCGCCGTAAACACCGGCCGCTTTACCGAGTGTCGCTATGTACGCGATGCGCGGGGAACGCAGCCCGTGCTGCTCGAGCACGCCGCGTCCGTGTGCGCCGAGCACGCCGAAGCCGTGCGCGTCGTCGAGTACGAGCCACGCGTCGAAGTGTTCGGCGAGCGCGAGCAGCTCGCGCGCCGGCGCGACATCGCCGTCCATGCTGAACACCGCGTCGGACACGATGAGCTTCGTCCGGGCGGTCGAGCTCTCCAGCATACGCTCGAGCGCACTCAGGTCGAGGTGGGTATAGCGCTTGAAGTCGGCGCGGCTGAGCAGCGCCGCATCGTTGAGCGATGCGTGATTGAGCTTGTCGGCGAAGATGCAATCGCCGCGGCCCGGGAGCGCGGTGATGAGGCCGAGGTTCGCCATGTAACCGGTGGAAATGATGAGCGCCGCCGGCAGGTCGACGAAGCGGGCGAGCGCTTCCTCGAGCCGGTGATGGGGCTCGGTGTGACCGAGGATCAGGTGGGACGCGCCGGCGCCGACGCCGTAGCGCTGCGCGCCTTCGCACGCGGCCTCGATGAGATCGGGGTGCGCGGCGAGCCCGAGATAATCATTGCTGCAGAACGCGACATACTCGCGTCCGTCCACCGTGACTCGCGCGCGCTGAGGTGATTGCAGGACGCGCCGCCGACGCCGCAGGCCTGTCGATTCGAGCGCAGCGAGCTCGGCCGCCAATGTTGCCGGCGAGCTCATTTCATCCCGCGTGCGGCTCCATCGCATGCAACCCGAGCCGCTTGAAAAGCGCAGCGTCTTTCTCAGCTTCGGGGTTTCCGGTGGTGAGCAGCTTCTCGCCGTAGAAGATCGAGTTGGCGCCCGCGAGAAAGCACAGCGCCTGTATGCCTTCGGGCATCTCCTGCCGTCCGGCCGAAAGCCTGACGACCGCTTTGGGCATCGTGATGCGCGCGCACGCGATCGTGCGGACGAACTCGAAAGGATCGAGCGCTTGCGCACCGTCGAGCGGCGTGCCTTCGACCTGCACGAGATTGTTGATCGGCACCGACTCCGGATAAGGATCCATGTTCGCGAGCTGTGCGATGAGCGCCGCGCGGGTGCGCCGGGTCTCGCCCATGCCGACGATGCCGCCGCAGCACACGTGCAGCCCGGCTTCGCGCACCTGGTCTAGCGTGTCGAGGCGCTGGTCCTGCGTACGGGTGCTGACGATCTCGCCGTAGAACTCGGCTGCGGTGTCGATGTTGTGGTTGTAGTAATCGAGGCCTGCCGCCTTGAGCTGCCCGGCCTGGCCGGGCTTCAACATGCCGAGCGTCGCGCAGGTTTCCATGCCGAGCCCGCGCACCGCTTTCACCATGTCCGCGACGCGCTCAAGATCGCGCTGCTTCGGTCCGCGCCACGCGGCGCCCATGCAAAAGCGTGTCGCGCCCTGTTCTTTCGCGGCCCGTGCCGCCGCAACGACCTCGTCGACCGACAGCAGCGATTCGTTCTCCACACCGGTGTGATAGCGCGCCGCCTGTGGGCAGTAGCCGCAATCTTCCGGGCAGCCGCCGGTCTTGATCGAAAGCAGGGTCGAGAGCTGCACCGCGTTGGCATCGAAGTGCTCGCGGTGAACCGTCTGCGCGCGATGCATGAGGTCGTTGAAAGGCAGGGCGTACAGCGCTTCGACCGCATCGACCGTCCACGCGGGCGCCGGAGCGCGCGTGTCGGCGCGAACGGCGGTGCGTTCGTTAACTGAGATGACATCCATGGAAGGTGAACCGGTGAGCGCGCTTTGAGCGCGGGTCTGAATCTTCGCGGAGGGCGGGGTGCGATGTCAAATTGGGCGCAGACTGTTTTGAACCGCTGCACGCATGCTGTACAGGCGATCCTGCCCGCGCACTGCGTGCTGTGCGGCGTGGGCACGTCCGCGGCGCGCGTGTGCGGCGCATGCGCCGCCACCCTGCCGCGGATGCCCCTCGAGCGCTGCGAGCGATGCGCCTCGCCGCTGCCGGCCGGCAGCACCTGCGGACAGTGCCTCGAGCGCTTGCCGCACTACGACGCCGTGAGCGCGGCGTATGCGTACGACTTTCCGGTGGATGCGCTGATCCAGGCTTACAAATACGGCGGCGACCTCACACTCGCGCCGCTCCTCGCGAGAGCGCTCGCCGACACCCTGAGCGACCCGGCGCAGACGATCATTCCGATGCCGCTCTCACCGCAGCGACAGCGCAGCCGGGGCTTCAACCAGGCTCAGGAGCTCGCACGTCATCTCGGCCGCAGCCTCGGCGTGACGGTTTTGCCGTCGGCTTGCCGGAAGGTCGCCGATACGCCGCCGCAGGCGGGGCTGTCGCTGGCCGCTCGCGCGCGCAATGTGCGCGGGGCTTTCGTATGCGACGCCGACCTCTCGGGCCAGTGTGTCGCCATCGTCGACGACGTCATGACCACCGGGGCGACCTTGAACGAGCTGGCGAGAGTGCTCAAACGCGCGGGCGCGACGCGGGTGAGTGGTTGGGTCGTGGCGCGCACCGCAGGACCCAGACGGCAGAATTCAGGATTCGGTGGCCGGGTCGGCCGCACCTGATGCGGGATCCTGAACTTTAGGAATCCGTCTTTATCCCGTGCTGCTTCTGCTCCGCCCGGATGCCGTTGACGGTGCGCAGCACCGGTTTATTGGCGCCGACCGCGGCCGGCAGCTTCTCGAGCGCCTGCAGCGCCGCCTGCTTGTCGGCGTAAGCGCCATAGACCACGGTGATCGCGGGCTTGCCTTGGGCGAGGGTGCGGAACGCGTAAATCTTGCCGGGCTCGAGGAGCTTCGAGAGGGCTTTCAAATGGCCCTTGAGCTGTTCTTCGTTGTTCGTGCCCATGATCTGGATCGTGTGGGTAGTCTGCGCGGCAGCCGCGAGCCACTCGCGGGTCGCGGCGAGCCGGCCTTCGACGCTGTCCACCGGGCCTGAAATCGCAGCTGCGCTCGCGATCGTCTTGGCCGCAGGCTCCCGGTTCGTCTGCACCTCCGGAGGCCTGCCGATCGGCGTCACCCCTGCGATCACTGCGCCGGTCGCAAGCGGCATCTCGACCGCCTTGCCGCCGGCGGTGCTCGCCTGCCCGTTCGCGCCGCCTCGTCGCCCCGCGTCCGCATCCGTCTCGGGCTTCGGCACAATCGCGGGGCCGGCGCTGATCGCACGCGTCGCAACCGCAGAAGGCCTCGCAGGAAGGGCCACGTCGCGGCCATCGATCACTCGAGGCTGCACCGATTCGGGCGGGCTCTGGCGGACCTGCGGCTCGCGGTAATCGGCACGCCGCGCTTCCTTTTCCATTTCACGCGTGGTGTCGCGGGGTTCGGGGGGCGATGCGATGATCGGCCTCGCGTGCTGCACCCTGCTCGCGACAACGTCCGAGGCCGGAGGCGGTGAACGGCGCGCGATCATTTCGTCGGCTGTGAGTGCCGGCGCCGCTTGGGGAGCTGCTTTTACGGGCGCGGGAGGAGGCTCCGCCGGCGCCTGGCTCAGCTCGTAAGTCATACGGGCGGCGAAGCGCGCAGCAGTGTCCGCGGAAGCGGGTGCGGCCGGGGCCGCCTGCGTTTCGACCGGGGCAAGCGCCGGCGAGACCCCGGGCGCGCCGCGCACGACCGCGTCGCGTCCCATATAGAAGTAATACATCGGGAGCAGCGCGAACAGCGTGCCGGTCGCGAAAGCGAGGAATGCGCGGGTCGTGCCCGAGAGCTTGCGCTCCGGCGCCAGCGACTGCAGGGGGGGCAAAGAAGCGCTCATCTGAAGCCCGGCGCGATGCGGGAGTCGCGGCACGGCGCGGCGGTGGCCATTCCGTACTGTTGTACAAGCGTTCGAATCGATCCCTGCCGCACCGCCGTCGTACCCCCGCGTTTCGATTTATGCGGTGACACGATAAACGAAACGGGCGTGGGAGGCGAGAGGGACAGTGCGCCGCGATGCCGCGCGATCGGCCGAAAACCCTGTGCGCGATGGCTCCGCGCATGCATCGCACCGCCGAGTGGGCATGCAGGTTAATTTAGTGCGCTAACACGCTCTACCGTATGAACAAGCTCGTATAATGAGACGCGGGCGTAATCAAGAACGGAATGCCGCCTTTCACTCGGTCGAAGGCGGCGCGGAGATCAGATTGAGCAAGCTGTTCCGTGATATCCGCCGCGCGGAAATCGTGCGGCGCGAGCAACAGTCCCAGCGTGGCTTGCCGACGGGCTTGCAGCGAACCGTCACCCCCGCAGGCGACGAGCCGCCGCTCGAAGACGCTGCGTTCCCCACCGACGCGACGTCTGCGCCGGAGGGCGAATCCCAATTCAACGGCAGAATGACCCCCGACGCCGAGCGCCGGGCGCTTGCTGCCGCACGGGCCCGGCGCGCCGCCGAGAGCGCGAGCGCCGCGCAAGCCACCGCGCGGGCCGAATCCGAGCGCAGCGCTGCGCGCCTTGCCATGCAGCGCGCGGAAATGGAGCGCCAGGCTGAGCTGAGGGCGCAGAGCCGCATCGCCGCGAATCTGCGCGCGATCGAAGAAGCACAGGCCCGCGAACAAGCCGAAGTCGAAGCGCAGGCGGCGGCCCAGGCTCGCGCCGCCGCCGACCAGAGAGCGGTCGAGACCGCACACGCCCGCCTTTCCACCGAAGCCGAAGGCCAGCAACAGGCGGCTTCCCGACGGAAAGCGGACCGCGCGGCCGAAGCGATAGCAAAGTCGCGAGCTGCCGCCGAGGCGCGTGCTGCCGAAGCGGCGAAAGCACGCGCGATCGCCGAGCAGAACGCGCTCGAAGCCGAGATCGCTCGCGCGGCCGCCGAAAGCCAGCTCGAGCGCCAAGCCGTTGCCCGCATCGAAGCCGAGCGCTCCGTAGAGTCGGTTGCAAGAGCAAAAGCCGCAGCGGAAGCGAGCGCGATGGAGGCGTCGAAAGCACGCGCTGCCGCCGAGCAGGAAGCACTCGAGTCGACTCGTGCGCGCGAGCGCGCCGAAACCGAGCTGCAGCAGCAGGCGGCCGCGCGCTTCGAGGCCGACCGCGTCGCCGAGGCCACCGCGCTCGAACGCACCGAAGCCGCGGCGAAAGCCCGCGAAGCAGCGGCCGCACGCGAAGTCGCCGAGAGCGAGGCGCAGGCGCAAGCCGGGGTGCGTGCAGCCGCTGAAGCCGAAGCGCGCAGCGTTGCGGAGGCACTGGCCGCTGCGGAACAACAGGCTGAATCCGCCGCTGCGACACGCATCGTGGCCGAAGCGCGGGCGATCGAAGAAGCGAACGCGCGCGAGCAGGCGGAGCGCGCCGCGGAACAGGCGGCACGCCAGCGCGCCGAGGCTGAAGCGCGCGCCGAAGAAACCTTGCGCCAGCGCGAGCGCGCCGAGTCCGACACCGCAGCGGCTGAACGCGATCGATCAGAGTCCGAGCGGGAACTTGCGGCGATCGCAGCCAAGCGCGCCGAAGCGGAAGACGCGCTCGCTGCCGAAGCGCATCGCCGCGCCGAAGCCGAAACCCGCGCCCGGGAAGACGCTCAGGCGCGTCTGCAAGCCGAGAAAGACGCCGAAGCGGCTGCGCGCACACGCGAAGCCGAAGAGCAGCAGGCGCTCAAAGCGGCAGACGAGCGCGCAACCGCGGAAGCCGAGTTGCAGCGGCAGGCGCAAGCACGCCTGGAGGCCGATCGCGACGCGGAGACCGCAGCCCGGGCCCGCACGGCGGCCGACGCGAATGCGCTTTCCGAAGCGCAGGTGCGCGAAGCGGTGGAGCTCGAAGCGAAATCCCGCGCCGAGCAGCGCTCGCAGGCCGAGACCGAGGCGCTGCAGCTCGCGCAGGCACGGATCGAAGCCGATCAGCGCGCAGAAACCGCGGCGCTCGAACGCAGCACTGCCGATACGACTGCCGCCGGCGATGCGGCCGCGCGCGCGCAAGCCGAGCACGAAGCGGAGCAGGCTGCGCTCGAACGCGCCCAGGCCGAAAGTCTCGCGCACGAAGCAGCGCAGGCGCGCGAAATCGCCGAGCTCGAGTTGAAAGTCGCGGCCGAACGCCGCGCCGAAGCCGACACGCAGGTGCTGCAGCTCGAACAATCGAGAATCGAAGCCGAACAGCGCGCCGAAGCCGCTGCGCAGGAGCGGGCCGCGGCCGAGCTGCACGCGACCCAACAGGCCGCGGCACGCGCGAACGCCGAGCGCGAGCGCACGGCCACCGCGCGCGCGAGAGAGGTCGCAGAGCAGCAGGCGCACGATACGGCCATCGAGCGCGCAGCCGGCGACAACGCGCTCGCACAGCAAGCCGCTCAACGCATCGAAGCCGACCGCGCTGCCGAGTTCGCGGCGCAGGCGCGATCCGACGCCGACGCTCGCGCGATGCACGAAGCCCAGGCCCGCGCAGCGAGCGAGCTCGAAGCGAAAGGACAGGCCGAGGCGAGGCTCAAAGCCGAGACCGAAGCGAGAGAGCTCGCGCAGGCGCGGCTCGAAAGCGAGCAGCGCGCCGAAGCCGCTGCGCTGGAACGCGCGGCGCTCGACCGGCACGCGGCGCAGGAAGCGGCGGCGCGGGTGCAGACCGAGCGCGAAGCCGAAGCGGCGGCGACCGCACGCCAGGCGGTCGAGCAGCAGGCGCTCGAAGCCGCACACGCACGCACGAGCTCCGAGCGCGCGCTGCACGAGCAGGCTTCAGCGCGTGCGGAAGCCGATCGCGCAGTGGAAGCGGTCGCCCGCGCCCGCACCGAAGCGGACGAGCGCGCCTTGGGCCACGCGCAGGCGCGCGAAGCCGCAGAGCTCCACGCCAAACAGCAGGCTGACAGCCGTCTGGCAGCCGAAACCGAAGCGCGCCGGGTCGCCGAAGAGCGCACTGCGACCGAGCAGCGCGCGGAAATATTCGCGCGTGAGCGCATCACCGCCGAAGTCGAGGGCGCGGAACAAGCCGCTGCCCGGGTGCAGGCCGAGCGCGAAGCGGCCATAGCGGCACAGAAGCGTGCCGGCGCCGAAAGCGTGCTCGAGCGCGAAGCCAAGATTCGCGCACAGGCTGACGCGCGCGCCGCCGAAGAGATCCATAGCCGCGAGCGCGCCGAAGCGCAAGCCGAAGCCGCTGCGGCCGCGCGCGCGGCCGCGGAGCGCGAAGCGCAGGCCCAGGCTGAAGCGCGCAGCGCCGCGCTCGAAGCCGCGCAACGGCAGGCCGAAGCCCACACCGCCGCCGAGCGAGAAGCCCGCGTCGCCTCCGAAGCGCGCGCTGCCGCCGAACAGCAGACGCTCGATGCCGCGCGAGCCCGCGAGCGCGCCGAGACCGATCTCGAGGAGCAAGCGATCGCGCGGCTGAACGCGGATCGCACAGCCGAAGCCACGGCCAAAGCACGGGTCGAAGCCGACGCTCGCGCGATCGACATCGCGATTGCAAGAGAAGCCGTAGAGCACGAGGCGCTGGCACAGGCGCAGAGCACCGCTCGCGCGGAAAGCGAAGCCGCCGAGCTCGCGAACACTCGCCGCGAAGCCGAGCAGCGCGCCGAATCTGCTGCGCTCAATCGAGCCGCCATGGAGCAGGAAGCGCTCGATGCGGCGCGCGCGCGCGAAGCTGCCGAGGCCGAGCTGCAGCGGCAGGTCACCGCGCGTGCGCAAGCCGAGCGCTCCGCGGAAGCCACGGCGCAGGCGCACGCAGTAGCGGAAAACCGCGCGATCGAAATGGCGCAGGCGAGAGAAGCTTCGGAGCTCGAGGCAAAAGTCCAAGCTGATAATACGGTTCGCGCCGAAATCGAAGCGCTCGCTGCGGCCAACGCCCGCCTCGAAGCTGAACAACGCGCGCAAAGCGCGGCGCAAGCACGGATTGCCGCAGATCAGGAAGCGCTGGCAGCCGCGCGCGAGCGTGAAGCTGCGGACACCGAGCTGCAGCGGCACGCAACGGCACGACTGGATGCCGACCGCGTCGCCGAGAACACTGCACGGGCGCGCAGCGAAGCCGAACAGCGCGCCGCCGAAGCCGCGCGCATACGTGAAGCCGCCGAGGACGAGGCGCGAGAGCAATCCGAACGCGCGGCAACCGCGCAGGCCGAAGCGAACGCTCTCGCGCAGGCGCGACTCGAAGCCGAGCAGCGCGCGGAAGCTGCCGCGCTCGAGCGGCTAGCCGCAGACACACAGGCTGCGGCCGAAGGCGCCGCTCGCGCACACGCCGAGCGCGAAGCCGAACGACTCGCCAGCACGCGTGCGCAGACCGACCGCCAGGCCGCCGAAGCCGCACGGGTGCGTGAAGCTGCTGACATCGAGCTCAAGCAGGCAGCCGAGCGCAACGCGCAGGTTCAGGCCGAAGCGTTGAGAGAGGCCGAAGCGACGCTCGAAGCGGAGCAGCGCAGCGAGATCGCCGCACGCGAGCGCGCAAATGCCGAAACCGAAGCCGCTGAGCGCGTCATGGGGCGCTTGCAGGCCGAGCGTGAAGCGGAGGCTGCTGCGCGTGCGCGGGAATTCGCCGAGCAGCAGGCGTTGCAGGCGGCGCGTAACCAGGCCGTGGCCGACAGCGAGCTGAGCGCGCATGCAACCGCCGCGATCGCGGCCGACGAGGCCGCCGAGACCGCGGCGCGCGAACGCGCGTCCGCCGACGCAGACGCTGCGCAAGCGGCCGCGGCGCGCGAAGCGGTAGAGCTCGAGCAGAAAGCAAAAGCCGAGCAGCGCGCCGAAGCCGAATTCGCCGCGCTTGTCGCGGCTCAGGAGAAGCTCGAAGCGGAGCGGCGCGCGCAGGCCGCGGTGAACGACCGCGTCGCGGCCGAATCGCACGAGGCGGAGCTCGCGGCGGCGCGTACGCAAGCCGAGCGCGACGCAGTCATGACCGCGCGCACCCGGGCCGAGCAGGACGAGCGTGCGACCGAGGTTGCGCGCCAGCGCGCTGCACGCGAGGCCGAGCTGGAAGTCGAAGCCCGGCGCCGAGCGAAAGCCGAAGCGGAAGGGTTGCTCATCGCTCAGGCGCGGCTCGCCGAAGAGCAGCGTGCCGAAGCCGCGGCTCGCGACCGCGCCACCGCGGAATCGGAGGCTGCGGCCCAGGCCGCCGTTCGCGGGCGCACCGAGCGCGAAGTCGAAGCGACGGCGCACAAGGTGCGTCTCGACGCGCGACGGCGTGCCTCAGGCGCAGCCGGTCGCGATCATCCGGGGCATGCCGGGACTCACCTTCACGGCCGCAGCGGCCGCGCCGCAAGGGTCGCCAAATGGAGCATCGCCGCGAGCGTGGTGCTTACACTCGGTGTGGCCGCATTCCACTGGAAGGACGAGCTCACCGAGTACACGCGCGCCGCGATGGCGTCCACCGACATGCGTCCGCGTCCGCCTTCAGGCGAAGCCCGGTTGCTGATGGACCAGGGTTTCGAGCAGTTCAGCACTCGCCTCGGCGCGCGCGAGCGTGCAAAAGCGCCTGCTGCTGCGCCTTCGCGCCCCGCCGCGTCGACCAAGGCCCCCGGCGCTGGAGAATCCATCACATCCGAGGAAGGCTGAGCGCGTCGCGTTTCGATCACACAGGTTTTCCCCCGGCGCTCGTGTTCGACATCGTGCTCTACGAGCCGGAGATTCCGCCGAACACCGGCAACGCGCTCAGGCTCGCCTCCAACACCGGTTCGCGCCTGCACCTCGTGCGGCCGCTCGGGTTCACGCTGCGCGACAAGCAGCTGCTGCGCGCCGGCCTCGACTATTCCGACCTGGACGCCGTGACTCTGCACGACGACTGGCGCGCGTGCGTGGCGCACCTGGAAGCACGGCGGCTCTTCGCCGTCACCACACGAGGCACTCGCGGTCACGCTGCGCCCGAATACCGCGCCGGCGACGTGTTCGTCTTCGGTCCTGAAACGCGAGGCCTGCCGGCGGACGTGCTCGAGAGTTTCCCGGCGGATCAGCGCATCCGCATCCCGATGCGGGAAGGCAACCGCAGCCTGAACTTGTCGAATGCGGTGGCGATCGTGGTCTACGAAGCCTGGCGCCAGATCGGTTTCATGTGAATGCGGAATGATGAATGAAAAACGCACCGCGGAAGGGTTGACTCCATTCCGCGTTCATCATTCCGCTTTCCGCATTGGACGCGAACGGTAGCGAGGCTTACCGCTCAGCTCTGGGCTCTCGTTGCAACAGCTCGTCCGCTGCGGCGCGTGCCTGCCGATGGTCGCCCAGCACGCGGCACACCGCGCGAGTGATCGGCATCTCCACACCGACCGAGTCCGCCATGCGGTGGAGCTCGCGGGCGGTGCCCACTCCTTCGGCGACGTGGCCGAGCTCGGCGAGGATCGCGTCCAGCGGCTGTCCCCTCGCGAGCCTCAAACCGACCTGGCGGTTACGCGAAAGGTCGCCGGTGCACGTGAGGATGAGATCGCCTGCGCCTGCGAGTCCCATGAAAGTTTCGGCGCGGCCGCCGAGCGCGACGCCGAGCCGCGTGATCTCCGCGAGGCCGCGGGTGATGAGCGCTGCGCGGGCGTTGTAACCGTACTTGAGGCCGTCCGAAATTCCCGCCGCGATCGCCATGACGTTTTTGACCGCGCCCGCGACTTCGACGCCGATCACGTCATCGCTCGAATACACGCGGAAGCTGGGACTGTGCAGCGTTCGTGCAGCGTCGCGCACGAAGTCAGGGGACGACGACGCGAGCGTGGCCGCAGTCGGCAGCCCGCGCGCGACCTCCTGCGCAAAGCTCGGGCCCGAGAGCACCGCGCATAGCGCCGACTCGCCGAGCTCTTCGGCGCAAACCTGGTGCGGGAGCTTGGCGTGACCGGGCTCGAAGCCTTTGCAAAGCCAGATGACCGGACGGATCGGACCCGCCGCAATCAGGCGCCGCACGGTCTCGCGTAAGCCCGCACTGGTCACTGCCAGCAGCACGAGCTGCGCGCCGTCGATCGCGAGCCGAACGTCGTCGGTAAAGCTGACTGAAGCGGGAAATTGCTGCCCGGGAAGATAGCGCGCGTTCTCGCGTGCGGCCTGCATCGCGGTACACTGCTGCGAGCTGCGCGCCCACAGCGCGACTGTGTGGCGGTGAGCGAGATTGATGGCGACTGCGCTGCCCCACGCGCCTGCGCCCAGCACCGCGATTTTCATCGCGTGCGCGCCTCTAGACGCCCCAGACCTGCTGGGATCTCACGTAGCCGGTGCCGCCGTCGCGGTGACGCACCTGTAACCAGCCGCCGGTGACTTCAACGAGCTCGAGAAGAACGTTCTGCTGCGCCTGGAAAGCGATCGCCGCATTGTCTTCGGGCTTCTGACGCACCTGCGCGACGGGAACCCGGACCATCACCGTACGTGGTTTATCCGTGAGCTGTTTCGCATCGATCCAGGTCAGCGCGCCGTTCGCGTCGCGGACCTTGACCCATCCTTCGACGGCGACGATCACCTCGAGAGGATAGCCGCGATTCACCACGTAGAGCTTGCTCGACCTCGCCGAGGGCGCGTCGTAGAGGACCGCGGCGTCGGCGGCGACCGCGCGAAAGTCGAGCGCGTATGCACTCGCCGCCGCCCACGCGCAGGCCGCGACGAGCACGGATGCGAGGAGCCGGGGCGCCGCGGGCTTCATCGTCAGTGGGTCTGGGGCGCAGCGGGCTTCATCGTCAGTGGGTCTGGGGCGCAGCGGCGGCCTGCTGCTCGGCCTGCATCTGCTGCATGCGCTGCTGATAGACGAGATCGAAATTCATGTGCTGAAGGGTGACCGGCGGGAAACCGGCGCGCTGCACGATGCTCGCGACCGCTTCGCGCGCGTAAGGCAGCAGCGTGTTGGGGCAGAGCGTGCCGAGCACCGCTTCGATGTCCGCCTGCGGGATGTTGCGAATCTGGAAGATGCCGGCCTGCGCCGCTTCCACCAGGAATATCGTGCGGTCCTGTATTTTCGCGGTCACGGTGACGGTGAGCACGACTTCGAAAAGACCTTCCTGCTCCAGGCCCACCGCTTCGTTGTGGATGTTGACTTCGACCTGCGGCGCTTCACGCTCGAAAAACACTTTCGGTGCGTTGGGCAGCTCGAGCGACATATCTTTCAGATAGATCTTCTCGATGCCGAACAAAGGCTGCTGGTCCTGCGCCTGTTGCGCGTCCTGGGGCTGTTGCTGTTCGCTCATGGTTCAATTCCGGGTGAGGTTTTACTTGACCGACTGTAGCAGGGGATCGAGCTTGCCGGCTCGGTCGAGCGCTGCGAGATCGTCGTAGCCGCCGACGTGAGTTTCACCGATGTAGATCTGCGGCACGGTGCGGCGGCCGGTTTTTTCCATCATCTCCGCGCGCCTGTCAGGCTCGAGATCGATGCGGACCTTTTCGATCACTACGCCTTTGGACACGAGCAGCCGCTCGGCCATCACGCAGTACGGGCAGACTGCGGTGGTGTACATCAATGCCTTCACGATTTGTCCAGCGGCATGTTGGCTTGTTGCCACCCGGCGATCCCGCCGCGCAGCGAAAACACTTCGCTGAAACCGGCCTTCCTGAGGCGGCCGGCGATGTTCGCCGAGCGATTCCCGCGTCCGCAGCTCACGATGATCGGCTTCGCCTTCACTTTCTCCAGCTCTTTGGAGCGCGACTCGAGTTCGCTTTCGGGCACGTTGCGCGAATTCGTGATGTGGCCGGTCTTGTATTCGGCCGGGTCGCGCACGTCGAGCACCACCGCGTCGCGGCGGTTGATGAGCTGCACCGCTTCGGCGGGGCCGACTTCCTGGCCCGGACGCATGAGCCTGGCGATCGCCGGCCAGAGGAGCAGCGCGCCGCTGACGATGACGGTGCCCAACAGCACCATGTTCATCGGGGTTTTCTGCAGAAAAAGAAAGAATTGTTCCATGGGGTGTCGATGCGGCCGGTTCGTGACGCCGGCGACCCGCAGGGGCGCCGCGTTTTTGATCGACCAGTTTTTGGTCGACCAATGCGGCCGGCCAAAATCAAGCGGCCGCTTTTTTGCGGCCGTTGGGTGCTGAGCATTCTAACAGACCGGGGCTCGCGCCGACTGCCGAAGGGCCGAAGTATATTAGAATCAGCCGATTGCAGCTTCGAAGAAATTCGCTTTCAATCATGGGCATAACGCCGGTACTCCTCATCATCCTCGACGGTTTCGGCTATCGCGAGGAATGCGACGACAACGCGATCTGCCAGGCTCGCAAGCCGCAGTGGAATTTTCTCTGGGGGACCTATCCGCACAGCACGATAGACGCCTCCGAGAAATGGGTCGGCCTGCCGAAGAACCAGATGGGCAACTCCGAGGTCGGCCACATGAACATCGGCGCAGGCCGCGTGGTTTACCAGGACTACACCAAGATCGAGCACGCGATCGAGACCGGGGAGTTCTTCCATAACCCGGTGCTCAAGCAGGCGGTCGAGGTCGGCCGCAAGAGCGCGCTGCATGTGATGGGACTCGTCTCGCAGGGCGGCGTGCACAGTCACGAATCGCAGATTCACGCGATGCTGCAGATGGCCGCGGACGCCGGCGTGAAGAACCTCTACGTCCACGCTTTCCTCGACGGGCGCGACACTCCGCCCCGAAGCGCGCAGCCTTCGCTCGCAGCGCTCGAAGCGCGTTACGCGGCGCTCAAGGTCGGCCGCACCGCGTCCATCTGCGGGCGGTATTACGCGATGGATCGCGACAAGCGCTGGGACCGCGTCAAACAGGCGTACGACGTCATCGTCGAAGGCAACGGCGTGTATACCGCGGCGAATGCGGTCGAAGGACTGGTCGCCGCCTACGGGCGCGGCGAATCGGACGAGTTCGTGAAAGCGACCGCGATTCGCGCCGCCGCCGAGGCGCCGGTGCGGATCGAGGATGGCGACGCGGTGGTCTTCATGAATTTTCGCGCCGACCGCGCACGCCAGCTCACGACCGCGATCACCGATCCGCAGTTCGACGGTTTCGAGCGCGGCCGCGTGCCCGAGCCGGGTTACTTCTGCACGCTCACCACTTACGGCGAGGAATACAGCCACATCCCCGCCGCGTTCCCGCCGCAGAGCATCGCTAACGGATTCGGCGAGACCCTGGCACGCCACGGCCTGAAACAACTTCGCATAGCCGAGACCGAGAAGTACGCGCACGTGACTTACTTCTTCAACGGCGGCGTCGAGACGCCTTATCCGGGCGAGGACCGCGAGATGGTGCCCTCCGCCAAGGTTGCGACCTACGATCTGAAGCCCGAGATGAGCGCGTTCGAGGTGACCGGGAAGCTCGTCGAAGCGATCCGCAGCCGCAAATACGACGCGATCGTGTGCAACTACGCGAACGGCGACATGGTCGGGCACACAGGAAATCTCGAAGCGGCCAAGCGCGCGATCGAAGTGCTCGACGAATGCGTCGGCACCGTCGTCGCGGCGATGCGCGAGACCGGCGGCGAAATCCTCATCACCGCCGACCACGGCAACGCCGAGATGATGGCCGACCCGCAGACGCATCAGGCGCATACCGCGCACACGCTCAACGTGGTGCCGCTCCTCTACATCGGGCGCAAGGCGGATGTTGTCCCGGGCGGCGCGCTGCAGGACGTCGCGCCGACGCTGCTTGCCATGATGGGGCTCCCTCAGCCCCCGGAGATGACGGGCCGGTCCCTCGTCAGCTTCGCTTGATCGGACGCGCACTCTTACTCGCCTGCTGCATCGGATTCGGCGCGCTCGCCGGCACCGCGGGTGCGGCGACGAACGCCGCGGGCGCGAAGGAGGAGCTGCGCGAGCTCAAAAGCCGCATCGAAGCGGTGCAGAAGCGCATCGCCGAAGCCGAAGAATCCAAAAACGAAGCCGCGGATGCGCTCCAGCAGTCCGAACGCGCGATTTCGGATGCGAACCGCGCCCTGTCCGAGCTCAGCGACCGCTCGCGCGGCGCCAACGCGGCGCTCAAAGGTCTGAAACGCGAGATCGAGCGCGGCGAGCGCGAACGGCAGAGCCACCAGGCTGCGCTGGGTGAGCTCCTCTACCAGCAATACGTCGCCGGCCGCCCCGAAACGCTCGGCCTCCTCCTCAACGGCGGGGACCCGAATGCGACCGCGAGACGGCTGCACTACCTCACTTACATCGGCCGCGCCCGCAGCGAAGCGATCGCTCGCGCGCGCGCCGAAGTAGCGAGACTCGAAAAGCTCGCCGCGGAGGCTGAGGCGAAAGCGACCGAGCTCGCCGCGATCACCGCGGAGCAGGCGGGGCAGCGGCAGCGCCTCGAGCAGGAAAAGCGCACCCGGGCACAGATGCTCGCCCGGATATCGCGGGACATCGAGCAGCAGCGGCGCCAGATCGGCACTTTCAAGCGCGACGAGACGCGCCTCACGCGCCTGATCGATCAGCTCTCCAGAGTCATCGCCAAAACGCCGAAACCGAAACCGGCGCCGCAGGCGCGGGCCGAGCCGAAGGAACGCAGCGGCGATCGCTCACGCTCGGCGCCGAAGGAAGACACCACGGCGCGCGTGCGGATCGACCGCGTGCCCGAGGCGGGCGCGGGCGACGGCGCTTTCGCCCAGCTTCGCGGAAGGCTCGCTTTGCCGGTGCGAGGGGAACTTGCCAACCGGTTCGGCAGTCCACGGCAGGGTGGTGGTGTGGTCTGGAAAGGGCTTTTCATCGCGGCCCCGACGGGGGAGGAAGTCCGGGCAGTCGCAGCCGGGCGCGTGGTTTACGCCGACTGGCTGCGGGGTTTCGGCAACCTGCTCATCATCGATCACGGCGACAGCTACATGAGCCTCTACGGTTACAACGAGACGCTCTACAAGCAGGTCGGCGACGTCATACGCGGCGGCGAACGGGTCTCCGCGGCGGGCAACACCGGTGGTCATCCGGAATCGGGTTTATACTTCGAAATGAGGCACGAGGGTCGGCCTTTCGATCCCATGACATGGGTGAGCGTACGGTAGATGCGACTTCAACCGGCTTTGCCATCCTTTCTGCGTGCCATTAGGGGGTCCGTAATGCGCAACAAATTCAGTCAATTCGGCCTGATCGTCGTCGGCGTTCTGATCGGCGTTGCAATCAGCCTCAACTTCTCCGCCGTCGCCCAGCGCGGCGGCACCGGCGCGCTGCCGCTGCCGATCGAGGAGCTGCGCGCGTTCACCGAAGTCTTCGGCCGCGTGAAAAGCGATTACGTGGAGCCGGTCGAGGACAAGAAGCTCATCACCGAAGCCATCAACGGCATGCTGACGGGCCTCGACCCGCACTCGGCCTACCTGGACCAGGAAGCGTTCCGCGAGCTGCAGGTCGGCACCCAAGGCGAGTTCGGCGGGCTCGGGATCGAAGTCGGGATGGAAGACGGCTTCGTGAAAGTGGTCTCGCCCATCGACGATTCGCCCGCGTCGCGCGCCGGCATCAAGTCCGGAGACCTGATCGTCAAGCTCGACGACACCTCGGTCAAAGGCCTGACGCTCAACGATGCGGTCAAGCGCATGCGGGGCAAGCCGAACACCAACATCGTGCTGACGATCGTCCGCAAAGGCGAAACCAAGCCGCTCGTGGTCACGCTGCAGCGCGCGATCATCAAGATCCAGAGCGTGAAGTCCAAGCTGATCGAGCCGGGTTATGCGTATTTCCGCGTCTCGCAGTTCCAGGAGCAGACCGGCGAATCGCTCGCCCGCGCGATCGAGACCCTGTTCAAGCAGAACCAGGGCCCGATGAAAGGGATCGTGCTCGATCTTCGCAACGATCCGGGCGGCCTGCTGAACGGCGCGGTCGCGGTTTCGGCCGCATTCCTGCCGACGAATGCACTCGTCGTCTACACCGACGGGCGCACCGAGGACGCGCGCATGAAGCTGACGGCCACTCCCGAGCATTACCTGCGCGGGCGTCTGAAGGACGATTACCTGAAACGCATGCCCGCTGAAGTGAAGAACGTGCCGATGGTGGTGCTCGTCAACGGCGGTTCGGCGTCGGCTTCGGAGATCGTCGCGGGCGCGCTGCAGGATCATCACCGCGCCGTCGTGATGGGCCAGCAGACTTTCGGCAAAGGCTCGGTGCAGACCATCCTGCCGCTCGGCAACAACACCGCGATCAAGCTGACCACTGCGCGTTATTACACCCCCGGCGGCCGCTCGATCCAGGCTAAAGGCATCACGCCTGATATCCCGCTCGAAGACGCAGTCTCCGACCGCGGACTGAAGCTGCGCGAAGCCGATCTGACCAAGCATCTGATCGAGTCCACGCCGACCGAGAAGGAACAAGAAAAGGCGGTCGCGACGGCCGCGCAGAAGTTCAACTTCAAGCCGGCGGTGCGCCCGCAGGACGTCGACGAGAAAACCCTGAAGCCCGAGCCCGGCGAGATCGTGTCCAAGAACGACTACGAGCTCAACCAAGCGCTGGCGTTCCTGAAAACACGCGGCACGACCGCGACGGCCCAGGCAAAGTAACTTTTCGCCCGCGTCACAAAAACGCCCGGGAAACCGGGCGTTTTTCTTATGTGCACCGGTTACGGTTCACCGATTACCATTCGCCCATGAACGACGACCAGCTCCTGCGCTACAGCCGTCACATCCTGCTGCCCGAGATCGGCATCGAAGGCCAGCAACGGCTGCTCGGCGCGCACGCGCTGCTGATCGGCGCGGGCGGCCTCGGTTCGCCCATCGCGCTCTATCTCGCCTCCGCGGGGGTGGGACGGATCACGATCTGTGATGGAGACACCGTCGATCTCACGAACCTGCAGCGCCAGATCATCCATCGCACCGACGCGATCGGCCGTCACAAAGCTCAGTCCGCCCGCGTCACCCTGGCGTCGATCAACCCTGAAGTCGAAGTGATCGCGCTGACCGAGCGTGTGGATGCGCAAAGAATCGCGGCGCTCGCCGCCGGCGCCGACGTCGTCCTCGACGGCAGCGACAACTTTGCGACCCGCCATGCGGTCAATCGCGCGTGCGTGGAGCTGCGCAAACCGCTGGTGTCGGGGGCCGCAGTCCGCTTCGACGGCCAGGTCTCGGTGTTCGACATGCGCCGCGACGATGCGCCGTGCTACGCGTGTCTTTTTCCTGAAGCCGGTGAAAGCGAGGACATGCCGTGCTCGATCATGGGCGTCTTCGCGCCCATCACCGGAATCGTCGGCACGATACAGGCCGCGGAAGCGCTGAAGCTGCTCGCAGGAATCGGCGAGCTACTCGACGGGCGGGTGCTGCTGATCGACGCCCTGACCATGCAACTGAGGACGATCAGGCTGAAAAAAGACCCCGCGTGCGAGGTCTGCGGCAGCGCGCCGCTGGCGGCGAGCGCCCGGTGAACGAG
>JAQGMV010000345.1 GCA_028292225.1 Betaproteobacteria bacterium | reverse complement strand
ACATCAGCACAGCCCACGCGATTTCGCAGACCCTCTATACGAAGCTCGACTACAGCCTCGAGCGCGATCTCGCGCCGGTGGTGGTGCTCGGAAACTCGCCGCTGATCATGGTCGTCACCGCCGGCCTGCCGATCAAGAACGTCGCCGAGCTCATCGACCTCGCGAAAAAGCGCAAGCTGACGTACGCCTCGGGCGGCGCGGGTGTGATCAGCCATCTCGGAATGGAGATGTTCAAAGTTGCCGCGAAAGTCGACATCACGCACGTCCCGTTCAAGGGTGTCGGTCCGGCCGTGCCCGCGTTGCTCTCAGGTGAAACGCACATGATGATGAACGCGATTCCGGAGCTGCTCCCGCATACCAGGGGCGGCAAGCTCCGGGTGATCGGCGCGTTGACCGAGAAGCGCCACCCGTTCATTCCCGACGTTCCGACCTTCATCGAGCAGGGCTACAAGGAATTCGTGATGGGCAACTGGACCGGCATCGTCGTGCCCGCCAAAACCCCGAAGGCGATCGTCGACAAGCTGGCAACCGAGATCACCCGGATCATCCGCGCGCCGGAGATGAGCCAGCGCCTTCAGGAAATGGGTGTCGATCCGCTCGGCGGGACGCCGGAGGAATTCGGAAAGCTCATTCGCTCCGAAACGGCACGGTTCGGTAAAGCGGTCAGAGAGTCAGGTGCGAAAGCCGACTAATCAAAGCCATTTACCACGAAGGACACGAAGGAAAATCTCTTCCTGTCAGCGCGCGTAGCGCTGACAGCCGAAAAGGATAAGTATTGTTTTTGCGGTTTCCTTTGTGCCCCTTCGTGTCCTTCGTGGTTATTTATTTAGCGGGCTCGAGACGCACCAGAACTCCCCGCCTTTCATCCGTAAGCAGATACACAAAGCCGTCAGGCCCCACCCGCACATCCCGGATTCGCCCTATCACGCCCTTGAGCATCCGCTCTTCCCTGACGATCTTCTCTCCGTCGAGCTCGAGCCTCACGAGCATCTGGCCGGCGAGCGCGCCGAGGAGCATGTTGCCGCGCCAGCTCGGGAATTTGTCGCCTTCGTAGAATGCGAGGCCCGAAGGCGCGATCGACGGCACCCAGTAGTAGAGCGGCATCTCGATCCCGGCCTTCGGCGTGCTCTGCCCGATCTTCACCCCGCTGCCGTATTCCGCACCGTAGGTCACGAGCGGCCATCCGTAGTTACGCCCGGCGCGGATGATGTTGACCTCGTCGCCGCCCTGCGGTCCGTGCTCGTGGACCCACAACTCGCCGGTAACGGGATGGAGCGCGGCGCCCTGCATGTTGCGATTGCCGTAGCTGAACTTCTCAGGCTTTGCGTCCTTGCGCCCGACGAAAGGGTTGTCCCTGGGGACGGTCCCGTCGTCGTTGAGCCTTATCACGCCGCCGGCGTGATCGTCGAGGCGTTGCGCGCGGGTGCGGTCGCCGCGCTCGCCCAGCGTCAGAAACAGATGGCCTTTACCGTCGAAGACGATGCGCCCGCCGAAGTGCTGGCCGCTGTCGGATTTGGGCTCCATCCTGAAGAGCACCTGCTGATCGCTGAGGCGATGACCGTCGAGCTTGGCTCGCATGAGCTCGGTGCCGTGACCGCCGGCGCCCGGACCGCTGTATGAGATATAGATCCAGCCGTTGTCCTTGTAGCCCGGGTGCAGCGCCACGTCGAAAAGACCGCCCTGTCCGGCGACCACGATCTTCGGCAATCCCTCCACTGCCTTCGGGTCGAGCTTGAAATCGCCCGAGACGAGCCGCAGCCGTCCCGCGCGCTCGGTGACCAGCATGCGCCCGTCCGGCAGCCATGCGATCGACCATGGGTTCTCGAGGCCTTCGACCAGCGTGACGAGGTTGAACGCGTGTTTCTCCGACTGCACCGCTCTGCGTTCTGCGGCCATGGAGAGCGGCACACCGGTTGCGAGCAGAAGCGCAATCAAAGCGCGCACGAGCGATTTGTACGTAGACATTCGGTGCATCCTTTCAGGGGGAACTCAGGGCGTGCGCTGATGCAATCGACTTCCGCGCCCGGCCAGTATACTGAACACGATGTTCAAGCGAGCCGCTGCCCTCCTGATCGCCGCCCTCTGCACCGCCACGCACGCCGCGGAACCGACTGTGCGCGCTGCGGTGGCGTGTCTTGCCCCCGCGAAGTGGTATGCCCTCGAAGGCGGCAAACCTCGCGCGGTTCCGGAGGCCGAGCTCATCGAAGACATGGCACGGCGCGAGGTCGTGCTGCTCGGCGAGCACCACGATGATGCGGACCATCACCTGTGGCAATTGCAAACCCTGGCGGCCCTGCATGCCGTGAGACCCGACATGGCTCTCGGCTTCGAAGCGTTTCCGCGACGCGTCCAGCCGGTGCTCGACCGATGGACCGCAGGTGAGCTCGACGCAACCGGATTTCTCAGGCTCGTCGAATGGGACAAGGTATGGGGATTTGCGCCGGAGCTGTATCTGCCGCTGCTGCAGTTCGCGCGCATCAACCGCATTCCTGTCGTAGCCCTGAATGTGGAGAAGTCATTCACCGAAGCGGTCGGCGCAAAAGGCTGGGACGCGCTTCAGCCGCAGCAAAGAGAAGGCGTTTCGCGTCCGGCCGCAGCGCCGCCTTCATATGAGGCGAGCCTCTTCGATGTCTATAAGGAGCACGCCCGGGGACGCCCGGGCGGTCAGGCCGCGAGTGTGAAAGACCCCGCGTTCCGCAACTTCCTCGAAGCTCAGACGGTGTGGGACCGCGCCATGGCCGAGGCACTCGCGAGCCGCGCTAAAGGTTCAGGCGCGGCGCGCCCGCTCGCGGTCGGCATCATGGGTGCGGGTCATGTTCAAGGCGGCTACGGCGTGGTCCATCAACTGCGCGATCTCGGCGTAACGCGTATCGGCACGTTGCTGCCTGTGCCCGCCGACTCGGATTGTAGCGAGATCGCCGCGCCGCTCGCGGATGCGGTGTTTGCCTTGCCTGCGGCGCGTGACGAGAATCCGCCGCCGCGTCTCGGCGTGCGTCTCGAGCTTCGAGACAGGGCCGTCGTCATCGCGGGGGTGAGTGAAGGCAGCCTCGCAGCGCGCAGTGGTCTCCAGACGGGCGATGTGGTGGTAAGCGCCGCCGGGGTCGCCGCCACAAGCGCGTCGAGCGTCACGAACATGGTGCGCAATACCCTCCCCGGAACGTGGCTTCCTCTCCAGATCAGGCGCGGCTCGACCACGACGGAGGTCGTCGTCAAATTCCCGCCGAAGCCATGAGCGCGTGGCGGCGCACGGCTTTCGCGTGCGCATGTGTTCTCGTGACTTCGACCGCAGGCGCCGCGGATCTCGCCCTGAATGTGAAGCTCGACCCGCGCACCCGGCATCTCGCGGTCACTGCAGAGCTCGCGTCTCCCGGGAACTTCGCGTTTGCGCTGCATTCATCGCTGTCGTTGCAGTCGGCGACGGCGGATGGCCGGCGAGTCCCTGCCGCAATGACGCCTGCGCGAGACGGACAGCGGACCTGGCGCATCGCGACGCCGAAGGGTGTAAAGCTGCGCATCGAGTACTCGGGCACGTTGCCTGCGCTGGAGACGCGCGACCATCGTGGCGTGCTGCAGGGCCTTTCACCGATGGCCTCAGCGCAAGGCGCATTTCTTCCGGCGGGCAGCGGCTGGTATCCGGAGCTGTCGATGCCTTTCTCGTATTTGGTGCGCCTGACGCTGCCGGCAGATCAACGGGGACTTGTCCCGGGCCGTCTGGTTTCGGAGAGCAGCTCGAAAGAGAGCTACTCCGCGCAGTTCGCTTTCGATGCGCCCGCCGAAGGCATCGATCTCATGGCGGGTCCTTACGTCGTGCGCGAGAAGCGCATCGAGCGCCGCGGGGCCGAACCGCTGCGACTGCGGACCTACTTCTACCCGGATCTCGCGCCGCTCGCGGAAGACTATCTCGAAGACAGCGCGCGATACATCGCGACGTATTCAGACGCGATCGGACCCTACCCTTACGACATGTTCTCGGTCGTCGCGAGCCCGTTGCCGACGGGCTTCGGCATGCCGACGCTGACCTATCTCGGCGCGGAAGTGCTCAAGCTGCCGTTCATCCGCGCAACCTCCCTCGGTCACGAAGTGCTGCACAACTGGTGGGGAAACGGTGTTCGCGTCGATTACTCGAGAGGCAACTGGAGCGAAGGCCTCACGACTTTCATGGCGGACTATTTTTACAAGGAGCGCGACTCGGCCGCGGCCGCGCGTGAGATGCGGCTCGGATGGCTGCGCGACTTTGCAGCCGTGCCCGAAGGCCGCCATGTTCCGCTCAGCGCGTTCCAGTCACGCACGCACGGCGCCGAAGCCGCGGTCGGCTACGGCAAGGCGGCGATGGTGTTCCTCATGCTCCGCGACGTCCTCGGCACGGAAGCGTTCGACCGCGGTATCCGCGCGTTCTATGCGGCGCACAGGTTCAAGGATGCGAGCTGGGACGACCTGCGCACGGCGTTCGAGCAGTCGAGCGGGCGCAACCTGCGCACCTTCTTCGAGCAGTGGGTGCGGCGCGCGGGCGGGCCCGCGATTTATGTAACGGAGGCGCGCGTGCGCGCAGAGGACAGCCTCTCGGTGACCCTCACTCAGCGCGCACCGGCCTATGTGCTCGACGTGCCGCTGGAGCTCATCGGCGCGGAGAAAAGCGAGATGCGCCGCGTGCCTGTGGATCGGGAGCGGCAGGAGGTGAGGATGGAGGTTCGGCATGCACCGCAGCGCGTGCGCGTCGATCCCGACTTGAGGCTTTGGCGCAAGCTCGCGGCATCCGAGCTGTCACCGATTCTGCGGCAGTGGATCATCGCAGCGGCGCCGCGGCTCGCAATCGTTTCCGCCGACGGTGCGGTGGAAAAGGCCGCGCGCGACGTGGCGCTCGCGTTCTTCGAGAGCGAGCCGCAGCTCACGACGCCGGCTCGAATGAGAGAGGCCGCAGGTCCGGTTCTTCTCGTCGGACTGCACGCCGAGGTCGATGCCGCGCTCGCGGCGATCGGCGCTCCACCGCGCCCGCCGAGTCTCGAAGGGCGCGGTACTGCGCAGGTGTGGGCTGCCGCCGCAGGCGACAACACTCCGCCGCTCCTTGTGATCTCAGCTCGCGATGCCGACGCGTTGCGAGCCGTCGGCCGGGCGCTGCCGCATCTGGGGTCGCAAAGCTACCTGGTCTTCGACGCTGCTCGCGTCATCGACCGCGGCCTCTGGCCTGCGGCCGGCCCGGTCGTTCCGGTCGATTGAAGACTCAGACTTCAGCTTGCGGACGGCGTCGCGCGGGGTTGGGGGCCTGCTTGTATCGAAAACAGTCCGCGGGCATGTGTGCTCACACGGTCGAGGCAAATGCCCTTCGTATCCAAGTGCCTGCGGGTCCTGCATACCTGCGCCAGGCGGCCAAGATGCGGGCGTGCAGCCGTGACCCGCACGAGGGCAGACTTGAGCGACTGCTGCGTCGCGAAGCGTAAGCGCTGGAACCGGCGTATCGTTAAGCGTGCCGTGCCGGCGCACCTCCAGGGAGGCAGACATGAAACCCGTCAGGGTCGTTTCGGTCATTGCGCTTCAAGTGGTCATGATGGGGACGGCACATGCGGACGAGGTATTGCGTCGCGAGGCGGTCGCGCTATTCGGCCAGGTGAAGGGCGGTGCAGCATCGTCACCGCAAGCCGAGCTCGGCCGCGCCCTGTTCTGGGACACGCGGGCATCTCTGGACGGCAAGACCGCGTGCGCGAGCTGCCATCCCGCACGTGACTGGGGCGCCGACCGGCGCCGCTACTCGACGGATGCGCGCGGCGCGCTGACTTCGCGCCATTCGCCGACCATTTTCAACTCGATGACCCAGCCGACGCTGCGCTGGCTCGGGGACCGCAAGAGCGGCGCAGACCAGGCCGAAAGCTCGCTGACCGGCTCGATGGGTTTCGCGACGAAGGAAGCCGGGGTCGCGAAGCTCGCTGAGCTCGAATACCTGGGGAGATTCCGCGCGGCTTACCCCGAAGACGCAGAGCCCCTCAGCGCGGCCAATTACGCGCGGGCGCTTGCGAGCTACCAGGCGACGCTCACCACGCCGGCGCCATTCGACCGGTTCCTCGGCGGCGACGACGGCGCGCTCACCGAGCGGCAGAAAGCGGGTTTGAAGACCTTCGTCTCCACCGGCTGCGCCGGTTGCCACAGCGGCGTGAATCTCGGCGGTACGATGTTCCAGAAGTTCGGTCTGACCCGGGATTACTGGCTGGAGACCGGGTCGGATAAGCCGGACGTGGGACGCTTTGCCGTCACCAGGAAAGAGGAAGACCGTTACGTGTTTCGCGTCCCGATGCTGCGCAACGTGGCGAAGACCGGGCCGTATTTCCACGACGGTTCGGTCGAGCGTCTCGACACCGCGGTGCGCATCATGGCGAAAGTGCAGCTCGGGCGCACGCTCGACGACGCCGCCGTCACGAGCATCGTTTCATTCCTGGAGTCACTCACCGGTGAGGTGCCGTCGAACTACGCGCCGCCGGGCCGCAAACCTGAGATGTGACGAACCCCGACGTCGGGCTTTTCGGGGTACCCATTTCGCCTCCGGACCTATGATTCGGAGAGTCTATCACTCGCAGACTTGGGACTCGCGTGGCTTAGGTGTTCACGCTCACGACACTTCCCCGATCTCCTCCAGCTCCGTGGATACGTCGAGCCAGCGCTGCTCCGCTTCGTCGATGAGCCGGGTGAGCTCGGTCTGGCGCAGCGCCAGGCCTTTGAGCTTGTCCGGATCGGGACTGTCGTAGAACGACGGGTCGGCGAGGGACTCGTCGATCTCGCGCTTCTCTTCGTGCCAGCCTGACAGGCGCTGCTCGAGTTGCTCCGCCTCTTTCATGAGAGGGCGCCTGCGGGCGAGCTTCGTCTGGCGGTCCGCGGCGGCGGCGGCGCGGGCTTCCTTGCGTGCTGCTTTGTCCGCGACCTGCCCGGCGTCGGCCCGCGCCGCGACCTGCGCCTCGCGGCGCGCCGAGAGCCATGCGAGATAGTCGTCGAGGTCGCCGTCGTATTCCTGTGCGTTGCCGTCGGACACGAGGAGGAACGCATCGCACACGGTGCGCAGCAGCGCTCGATCGTGCGAGACGAGCACGAGGCTCCCTTCGTATTCCGCGAGCGCCTTGGTCAATGCGTGCCGCATCTCGAGGTCGAGGTGGTTCGTCGGCTCGTCGAGCAACAGCAGGTTCGGTCTGCGCCGCACCAGCAGTGCGAGCGCAAGGCGTGACTTCTCCCCGCCGGAGAAAGGCCCCACCGGTGAATCGGCCATCGCGCCGCGGAAATCGAATCCTCCGAGATAGTCGCGAAGCTCCTGCTCGCGAGTCTGCGGCTCCATGCGCACGAGGTGCTGGATCGGGGAATCGTCGGGGCGCAACTGCTCGAGCTGATGCTGGGCGAAGTAACCGATCGCGAGCCCCTTCCCTTCGTAACGCTTGCCGGCCCCTGGAGAAAGCTCGCCTGTGAGGAGCTTCACCAGTGTCGATTTTCCGGCGCCGTTGGGCCCGAGCAGCCCGAGGCGCGCGCCCGGCCGCAGCGTCATGTCGATATTGCGCAGAACCACGCGATCGCCGTATGTGGCACTCGCGTGGTCGAGCGTCAGCAGCGGATCGGGCGCACGCGCCGGCTCGGGAAAATGGAAGTCGAAAGGCGCATCGACGTGTGCGGGCGCGACGTGCTCCATGCGGTCCAGCGCCTTGATGCGGCTCTGCGCCTGCCGCGCCTTGGTCGCCTGCGCACGGAAGCGCGCGATGAATTTCTCGAGGTGGGCGACTTCGCGCTGCTGCTTCTCGTACATCGCCTGCTGCCCGGCAAGCTGGGCCGCGCGCTGCTCTTCGAAAGCGCTGTAGTTTCCGGCGTACAGCGTGAGACGCCGGGATTCGATATGCGCGATGTGCGTCACGCAGCCATCGAGGAAGTCGCGGTCGTGCGAGACCAGCAGCAACGTTCCGCGATAACCCGCGAGCCATTTCTCGAGCCAGACGATCGCATCGAGGTCGAGGTGGTTGGTCGGCTCGTCGAGCAGGAGCAGGTCGGAGCGCGCGATGAGCGCCTGCGCGAGATTGAGACGCATGCGCCAGCCGCCCGAGAAGCTCGCGACCGGCCGTGTAAATTCGTCGTCTGCGAAACCGAGGCCGGAGAGCAATGCCGCCGCGCGTGCTTTCGCGCCGTAGCCTTCGATCTCCTGCAGCCGCGCGTGCAGCTCGCCGACCCGATTGCCCTCGTGAGCCGCCTCCGCCGCGGCAAGCTCGCGCTCGATTGCGCGAAGCTCCGCGTCGCCGTCCAGCACGTAGTCGATCGCTTCGGCGTCGAGCGCGGGCGTCTCCTGCGCGACCGACGCGACGCGCCAGGCCGGGGGCAGGTCGCAGTCGCCGCGGTCCGCATGGAGCTCGCCGCGCAGCATCGAGAAGATGCTCGACTTGCCGCTGCCGTTGGGCCCGGCGAGGCCCACGCGCCACCCGCCGTGGATCTGGAGGTTGGCGTCTTCGATGAGACGGCGGGGGCCGCGGGCGAGGGAGAGATTACGAAACTGGATCACTGGAGGGAATCACTGAGAAGCGAGGTCAAGAGCTTTAACCACGAAGGACACGGAGGGGCACGAAGGAAATCACCGCCAAAGCTTTAACGCGAAGGAAAACAATTCTGCAAAGTGCGGTTGCGGGATTCTACTAGGTAGTGCGGAGCCGGCGTGCCTGCCCGGCCGCGCCGGTTCCGCGCCACCGCCGTGCGCGAGTTCCCTTTCGCGTGAAAGCTTCTTGGCCTTCCTTCGCGTCCTTCGCGTTGAGGCTTTGACCTTCCTTCGTGCCCCTTCGTGTCCTTCGTGGTTAAAGCTTTTGACCTTCCTTGGCGCCTCTTCGTGGTCAAGGCCCTTCAGTCGGCGCGGATCGCATACTCCCGCACGACCTTCCCCCAGCGCTCCATCTCGGTCGCCGTAAACTTCTGGAGGGTCGCCGGATCGCTGACGCGAAGATCCATGCCGAGTTGCTCGGTGAGCTGCTTGCGCAAGTCGGGCTGGTTGAGCGTCTTCACGAGCTCCAAGTGAAAGCGGTCGAGAACAGGTTTCGGCGTCGCGGCAGGTGCGAAAATTCCCCACCACGCGAGCGCCGAGAAACCGGGAAAGCCCTGCTCCGCAAGAGCGGGCACGTCGGGCATCGCGTGCGAGCGCTTGTCGCCGGTGACGGCCACCGCCCGCAACCTGTTCGCAGTGACGTGCGGCACGAGCAGCGCGACCGAGCCGATCGCGAGCTCGATGTGACCACCGAGGATATCGACCGTCATCGGGCCGCCGCCTTTATAAGGCACGTGAACCAGCTTGAAACCGCCGGCGCGCTCTACCAAGGTCATCGTCAGGTGGCCGAGGCTTCCCGAGCCGATCGATCCATAACTGATCGAACCCGGCTTGGCTTTCGCCGCCTTGATCACGTCGTCGAACGTCCGGTAAGGCTTGGCCGGGAGGGTCGAGATCGCCATCGGCGAGGTGCCGACGAGCATCACCGGCGCGAAATCCTTCAGCGTGTCGTATGGCAGGTTCGGGAGCAGCGAAGGATTCACCGCGTGCGTGTCGAACACGAACACGTAGGTATAACCGTCCGGCGCCGCATTCGTCGCCAGCCCTGTGCCGATGGAGCCGGACCCGCCCGGCCGGTTGTCGACGATGAACTGCTGACCGAGCGCGGCGGTTAAACGCGTGCCGAGCAGCCGGGCGAGCGGGTCGACGGTGCCGCCCGGAGGAAACGGCACGATGAAGCGCACCGGCTTATTCGGCCAAGCGGTCGCCTGCCCTGAAGCGAGCGGCGCAACAATAAAAGCGAGCATCGCGCAAGCCGCGTTGACCCCACAGCGCAAGATCGAATACGACATGTTCTCCTCCCTCGGTTTTAACGCTAGCCTACCAGTACATCCGTCGACTGGAGACGCAGATGAAGAAGACGCTGGAGATGAGTCTGGTGCAGAGAGGCGCACGGCTCAA
The DNA here is from genome assembly GCA_028292225.1 of Betaproteobacteria bacterium. GTDB lineage: Bacteria > Pseudomonadota > Gammaproteobacteria > Burkholderiales > SG8-41 > JAQGMV01. Next base: position 146 of record JAQGMV010000345.1, on the reverse strand, counting down.
ACGGTCACCGTTTTTCGAAGCCACCCAGCGCCACGGCTGCTGGGGGTACACCGTCTACAACCACATGTTTCTGCCCATAGGTTATGACGATCTAGAGCAGGAATATTGGAAGCTTCTGAATGACGTGACGGTCTGGGACGTGTCGG
>JAQGMV010000341.1 GCA_028292225.1 Betaproteobacteria bacterium | reverse complement strand
CGCCGAGCTTCTGGAGCTGCTTCAACGCATTGGCTGCCCGGGCGTCGTGAATCATCGCGAAATCGACTCGCGCGACGACGACGTCGCCGGCTTTCACCGTGCGGTCGGCGTGGGTGCCGAGCAGTTTTTCAGCAAGGGTATGAGGCACGGAGGGAGGTTCCGGAAAACGCGAAAGGCGTAATTCTACGGGAGTACGGCTAGCCTCGGACGGCCGCGTGTGGTATTAAGGCGGGCTGTTTTTTTCGTCCGACTCCGCGTCTAATCCCGCATGATCAAGGATCCTTCGCTCCCTTCGTACCCCGCGCGTCTCGGCAACGACACGCCCGCGGGCCGCATACCGCGCGACGTCATGCACCCCGCGAAACGCTCGTTCCTCGACGGCGAGTCCAGCGGACGCACTGCGCGGGACGGGCTCTCGAAACCAAACGCCGAAACGATTGTCGACCTCGTGTTCGATCTCGAGAAAGCCAAAAGCGTTCGCCGGCTCACGCGCCTGCTGGCCGTTCCCTCCACCTCACGGGCCGCCAAAACCCGATCGGGATCCTGACTGCGGCATGCTGCGGTTACAGATTTTTACGGACCGCTTGTCCCCGGCCTCTCAACTGAAACGTTAAGGAAACGCACCATGGCAAACCCACTACCCACGATCGGCGTCATGCTCGGCGACGTCACCGGCGTCGGCCCCGAGATCGCAGCGAAGGTCCTCGCCTCAGGCACGCTGAAGGATCGCGCGAACTTCGTGGTGATCGGCGATGAGCGCGTGCTGAAGCTCGGGATCGGCGACGCAGGCGTGACCCTGCCGTACACGCGCTATACGAGCATCGACGAAGTACGCTTTCCCCGCGCCGACCTGGCCGTAGTCGATCTGGGCAACATCGACCCGGCGCAATTCAAGCGCGGCGCGGTCTCGCCCGACTCCGGCCGCCTCACCGGCGACACGCTGAAGACCATGATCGACCTCGCGCTCGCGGGCAAGCTCGACGGCATCTCGTTCGCCCCGCTGAACAAGGGGGGACTGCACCAGGGCGGGTGGAAGTTCCACGACGAGCACCAGATGTTCGCGAAGCTCACCGACCACAGCGGCTTCTTCGGCGAAATGAATGTCATCAAGGAATTCAGCACGTTTCGCGTGACGTCCCACGTGGCGCTGCGCGATGCGATCGGTATGATCACGCCCGAGCGCATCGGCTCGGCGGTGCAGCTCGCGCACGACAGCCTGCGCGCTGCGGGTCACGCAAAGCCGCGTATCGGTGTCTCCGCGCTCAACCCCCATTGCGGCGAGAATGGCCTTTTCGGCGACGAAGAGATCCGCATCATCCGTCCGGCGGTGGACAAGCTGCGCGCCGGCGGCATCGAGTGCACCGGCCCGATATCGTCCGACGTCATTTTCCTCAAGGCGCTGCGCGGCGAGTACGACGGCGTGGTCATGATGTACCACGACCAGGGACAGATCGCGACCAAGCTTCTCGGCTTCAACAAAGGCGTCACCGTGACCGCGGGACTCAAGACCGTATTCACGACGCCTGCGCATGGAACCGCTTACGACATCGTGGGCCAGGGCAAGGCAGACCCCGGCGCGATGGAACATGCACTACGAATTGCCGCACAACTCGCGTCGGCGCGTGTGGGCGCGCGGGCGGGAGCGGCTGCAGCGGCCTCTGCCGCATAGATTCACCACCGGTTGGATTTACCGCGGCAAGACGATCTGCCGCGTAGCTTCAGCACGACTTATTACAACGGAGGAACCACCATGAAAGTCTCAGCAATCCGCGCACTTCCCATCGCCGCCGCAGTGCTTGCGTGCTACGGCGCCCCTGCCGTCGCGGCAGATGCCTACCCGACCAAGCCGGTCCGCATGATCGTCGGCTTCGCGCCCGGCGGCGGAACCGACACCACCGCCCGCGCGCTCACGCCGAAGTTGAGCGAGCGTCTCGGCCAGCAGGTCATCGTCGACAACCGTCCCGGCGCCGCAGGCAACATCGCGACCGAGATCATCACCAAATCGCCCGCCGACGGTTACACCATCCTGATGGGAACGATCGCTGCGCTCGCGATCAACCCGACGCTCTACGGCAACCTGCCTTTCAATCCGCTGCGCGACCTCATTCCGGTCACGCAGGCGGTCGATTCGACTAACATCCTCGTGGTGCATCCGACGGTGCAGGCGAAGAACGTGAAAGAGCTGATCGCGCTCGCAAAGAGCAAATCGCTCAACGGCGGCTCTTCGGGCATCGGCGGCGCAGGCCACCTCGCGCTCGAGCTCTTCAACGTGAGCGCCGGCACAAAGATCACGCACGTGCCTTACAAAGGCGGCGCCCCGGCGATCACCGATCTTCTCGGCGGACAGATCAACCTCATCTTCGCGACGGCGGCGAGCGCCATCCCGCATATGAACTCGGGCAAGATCCGCGGCCTCGCGGTCACGACGCTGACTCGCTCGAAGCTGGTGCCTGACCTGCCGACGGTCGCCGAAAGCGGGCTGCCGGGATTCGAAGCGAACAACTGGTACGGCCTCGTCGTCCCGGCCAGGACGCCCAAGCCCGTCGTCGATCGCCTGAACAGGGAAATGGTCGCGGTGTTGAACCTGCCCGAGATCAGGGAGATTCTGTTCAGGCAGGGTCTCGATGCGCACCCCAGCACACCCGAAGCTTTCGGCGCTTATATCAAGGCCGAGACCACCAAGTGGGCGAAGGTGATCAAGGCTTCGGGGGCGAAGCCGGAATAGGTTCGCGGCGGCCGGTTTATTGCAGCAATCGCTTGAGCACGAGCTGCGCGGGCCGCGAGCCCGCGCAGTAACAACAAGAGCTCAAGAGCGAGGGGATCGGAGCTTTCGTTCAACGATTTTCGAGGGTTTTTACAGATGCGACACTCAGCAGTGATCACTTCTCTACGCGCGCTCGGGCTTGCAGGCGCCGCGGCTTGTCTTCTCTTCGCGTCGTCAGCGTTCAGCGCTTCCGGCGAGTGGGCGCCGACCAAACCGGTGCGCATGATCGTTGGCTTTCCCCCGGGTGGCGCGACCGATCTCGTCGCCCGCATGATCCAGCCGAAAATGTCCCAGGGGCTCGGCAAGCAGGTCATCATCGACAACCGTCCCGGCGCCAACGGCGTGATCTCGAACGAGCTCATCATGCGCGCCGACCCGGATGGACACACGATCGGCTTCGGCCATATCGGCACGCTCGTCATCAGCCCGGCGATCCAGAAAGTGCCTTACAACGTGTACAAGGACTTCGCGCCGGTGGGCCTCGTCGTGTCGCTGCAGAACATCATCGTGGTGACGCCGTCGCTTCCGGCAAAGAACATCAAGGAATACATCGCGCTCGCGAAATCGAAACCCGGCAGCATGCTGTTCGGGTCTTCGGGCAGCGGCAGTCCGGGTCACCTGGCGGCGGTTCTTCTCGAAACGATGGCGGGCGGCGGCGTGCAGCTCACCCACGTGCCTTACAAAGGCGGCGGCCCGATGATCACCGACCTCGTCGCGGGACACATCCCGTCGGCTTTCGCGGTGATCTCGACGGGTGTGCCTCACGTGCGCACCGGCAAAGTTCGCGCGATCGCAGTCACGGGCGAGAAGCGCGCGCAAGCCGTTCCCGACGTGCCGACGGTGGCCGAATCGGGGATCAAAGGCTACGCGGCAACCAATTGGTACGGCATGCTCGCGCCGGCGGCGACCCCGCCTGCGGCAATCGAGCGGCTGAACCGTGAGTTGAACAACGCGCTCAAGTCCCCGGACGTCGTCGCACAGTTGAAAGACAGCGGCATCGACGCCGCCCCCTCCACGCCGGCGGAGTTCTACAAGTTCGTCCAGGCCGAAGAGAAAAAGTGGGTGCCGATCATCAAGAAGTCGAACATCAAGGTTGAATGACGACCCCGTCATTCAACCTTGCGGTGAACGCCAAGGAGGGAAACCAAGGTTTCCCTCCTTGAACCTCCTTTCCTTAGGCTCGCGGGCGCTCGCT
>JAQGMV010000275.1 GCA_028292225.1 Betaproteobacteria bacterium | reverse complement strand
CCGGGGATGCGAGCTCGCCGCGGCGACGCTGTCCTTCCGAGCGCGTCAGGTCCTGGCCGCCGCCTTTGATGATACTCGTGGCGTCGCCCGCGCCGCTGCCGCCCTGCAGCGCCACTTTCAGCGGCGTCCGGAAGTAATCGGAGATGCCGGTCAGGTCGCCCTTGGCGGTCGAGCCGAGCAGCCACATGAGCAGGAAGAACGCCATCATCGCGGTGACGAAGTCGGCGTACGCGATCTTCCACGCACCGCCGTGATGGGGCGTACCTTTTTTCTTCTTGCGCCGAACAATTATGGGGCGCTGCGCGTCATCAGCCATCGCTGTCTCTATCGCTGAAGGTCACGAGCGTGCGCAAGATAAGTAAAGGAGGTTCAAGGAGGGAAACCTTGGTTTCCCTCCTTGGCGTACACCGATTCGTGAGCCGAGCGCAGCGAGGCTCATTTGGTCGGTGCCGGCTTGCGCTTGACGTGGTTCTCGAGCTCGGCGAAAGACGGCCGCTCGGTCGAGAACAGCACTTTGCGTCCGAACTCCACCGCGAGCGCAGGCGAATAACCGTTGAGGCTTGCGAGTATCGTCACCTTGATGCACTCGAGCATCTTGGTCGCCTCGGAGAGCTTCTGTTCGAGCAGGCTCCCGAGCGGGCTGATGAAGCCGTACGCCAGCAGGATGCCCAGGAAAGTGCCGACGAGCGCGTTGGCGATCAGTATGCCGAGCTCCGCCGGCGGCAAGCCGACCGAAGCCATCGTGTGGACGACGCCCATCACCGCGGCAACGATGCCGAACGCCGGCATTGCGTCGCCCAGGCGCTGGATCACATGCACCGGGACCTCGCCTTCGGCGTGGTGGGTCTCGATCTCGTTGTCCATCAGGTTTTCGATCTCGAAGGTGTTCAGGTTGCCGCCGACCATGAGCCGCAGGTAATCGGTGATGAACTCGAGCACGTGGTGATTGGAAAGAATGCTCGGGTACTTGGAGAACAGCGGGCTTTTCTCAGGCTCCTCGACGTCGGTCTCGATCGTCATCAGGCCTTCCTTGCGCACTTTCGCGAGGATGTCGTAGAGCAGCGCCATCAAGTCCATGTACATGGCCTTGGTGTATCCCGAGCCTTTCAGCGTGCTGGGCAGCGCCTTCAGGGTGGCCCTGATCGCCTTCGCGCCATTGCCGACCACGAAAGCGCCGATCCCGGCGCCACCGATCATGAGCAGCTCGACGGGCTGAAGCAGCGACGCGAGGTGGCCGCCCACCAGCATGTAACCGCCGAAGACGGACGCGATAACGAGGAGATAACCTACGATGACGAGCACGGAACCGACCTCCGATAACGATTGCACGGCACGCACTCGCCGGTGCTTTCGTTAACGGCTCCAAACCCATCGGGTTTAGATCCCGTTAACGAAAGCACCGCCTGCCATGCGTGCCGATCGTTATCGATTAAACGCCTCAGAGGGAAACCCATGGTTTCCCTCCGAGACCTCCTTTCCTTCGGCTCGCGGCGCTCGCTTCGCCGCCCTGATTAATCGGAAGAGCGCGGCGGAGAGAAAAACTCTCCTTCCCCCCTCAGGGGGGAGAGGCTGCGTAGCAGCCGAGGGGGCCTCGGGATGGGGGTGGGTTTGAAGGAACGGAGGTCACGGAAGGAAACCTTGGTTTCCCTCTGTGGCGTAACCGGGCAGCCGACGAGCCTAGTCGGCCAGGGCGACGGCGACGCGCTTCGACCGTTTCGTGCTCATCGCGGCGCCGAGCAGGAAGCCCGCCGGTACCGGCATGGCGATCGGGGCGACTGTGCGGGCCGGAGCCTTGAGGGCTTCGGCAGCAGCGCGCTTCTTGGTCTTGCCGGCTCGTGAGGGCACGTTGCACAGCCCGCACTCGTAGTCCTTATGCAGGTCCATGGCGTGCACGACGTATTTGCCGCCGCAGCTCTTGCACGCCGCGGTGTCGAGCATCTTGCCTTCGAAGAAGCGTCCCAGGCTCCACGCGCGGGTGAAGGAAAGCACTTTCTCCAGGTCGTTGAGCTGAACGTGCTCGAGATAGAGCTTGTAGGCGCGGATCACGGCGCGGATGCCTTTGGCGCTCGTGTGCCTGACCAGGTAGCCGTGGATGTTCATGAAGATCGAAGCGTGGATGTTCGGCATCCAGCTCATGAACCAGTCGGTCGAGAACGGGAGCATCCCCTTGGGCGGCGACTCGCCGCGAACTTCCTTGTACAGCCGCAGCAGACGCTCGCGAGAGAGGTTGGTCTCGGTCTCGAGGACCTGCAGGCGGGCGCCCAGCCGGGCGAGCTCGGCGGCGAGCTGAACCTGTTCCGCATCGGATACAACGCTCTTGCTGCGTGCTGTCATGGGAAAATCTCCGGGATTCTTTTTTCGGGCTTGTGAAGAGCTGAAGCTTACGAAGTCAGGCCGGCTGCGGGCTGCGCGGACATCAGAACCGCCGCGTGGGTGCCCGCCATCAGCTTGCCGTTGCCGTAGTCGCTCAACATGTCGACGATCATGCTGTCGTCGAAGCGGAAGCGAAACAGGAGCATGTTGTTGTTCGCCATGCGCACGATCTGCGCCGGGGACAGCTTCTCGAGCACGTTGGCCACGTCCTCGCTCACGCCGAGGCGGAACATCGCGGTGTCCTTGTCCTCTTTCACCATCCCCTGGGCCAGCATCAGATAGGAGAGGTTCGCTTCGCGGATCTCGTTCAACAGCTGCTGGGTTTTCATCTGGAACTCCATGGATAAATGCACGATCACGATGTAAAGAATTGTGAACCTGATGACGAAATTCCTGAATGGGAGCCCGGCTGCAAATGAGGTGAGACTTCCGCCCGACTCGGCCTAGGAGTTTGTCCTACAAGACCGGGGATCGAAGCGTTTAAGACGGGCGGTCCGGGCCGGTCAACGCAAGGAGGGAAACCAAGGTTTCCCTCCTTGAACTTCCCTTCCTTTCCGGCGCTGGACGCTCCCACCCGATTGCTTGGAAATCGGGGACAGACCCCGATTTCCGGCATATGGATATGGGGTCTGTCCCGATTTAGCGGCACGAAAGCAGCCCTTCTCGCCGCTTTACCCGCCCCGCTCCCTTGTTACGCTGCAAACCGGTCGACAAAGCCGCAGCTGTAGGGAGTCCGTGTGGTTTTTCACCGTTTGAAAACAAGCGCTCAAGTAACTCCAGCGCCGCGCCGTAACCCATCTGGCGCTGCTCTGTCGTGCGGGCGGAAGCATTTGATACTCGTCGTTGTGTAGCTCCCAGAGGAACACCCATGCTCAAAAACCTGAAAATCTCCACCCGGCTGAGGCTCATGGCCGTGCTTCCGCTCATCTTCCTGCTCGCCGTGTCCGCTTTCGCCTGGTCGGGCTTGCGCCTCGGCGCGGAAGGCCTGAAGACGGTGCAGTCCGACGCCGAGACCGGCGGCCTGCTCTCCGGCATCGTTGCCGACATGTATCGCATCCGGATGCTGCTCTCCAACGCGATCATCGTCGACGATTCGGACGAAAGGTCGAGCAACATCAGGGGTGCAGACGAGCGCATGACCGAGATCATGAAGAGCTGGAACACCTTCATCGACCACCCGATGAGCCCCGCGGATAAAGAGCTCGCCGACAAGGCGGGCAAGGACCTCGACAAGATGCTCGACGGCACTGCGCAGCCGACCATCGTCGCACTACGCCGCGGCGACAAGGAAGCCGCCATCCAGCGGCTGATGAATACCGAAGCCCGCGAGCTCGTCGGCCGCGTGCGCGACCAGCTGATCGCGCTCCAGGACATGCAGCGCAAGACCGGCAAGGCGCTATACGACGCTGCCGAGCAGCGCTCGATGATTCTCACCTACGCGATGATCGGGATCTTCGGCGCGGCCGCGCTGATCCTCGGCGTGTTCAGCTGGCTCACGATCCGCGCGATCCGCCGCCCTGTCGAAAGCATGCGCGTGGCGCTGCTCGCCGCGCAGCGGTCGAACGACCTCACGCAGCGTGTGATCGTCACCGGCAAGGACGAAGTGAGCGAGATGGGACGCGCTTTCAACGACCTCATGGAAAGTCTCCAGCGCACGCTGAACCAGGTCAGCGCCGACGCCCAGGAAGTCTCCAGCGCCGCCACCCAGATGGCGACCGCATCGACGCAGATGACCGAAACCTCGCGCGTGCAGTCCGAGTCCGCCGCCTCCACCGCAGCCGCGGTCGAGGAAGTCACCGTCAGCATCAACCAGGTCGCGGACAACACCCGCGAGACTCGCAGCGTGTCCGAGCAGGCCGCCGAGCTGTCGATGCAGGGCGAGAAAAGCGCCCGCGCCGCCGCCGAGCAGATGCTGGGCACGGCGCAGTCGGTCGGACACTCGATGCAGCTGATCGAGAAGCTCTCCCAGCGCTCGAACGAGATCTCGGGCATCGTCAAAGTGATACGCGATATCGCCGAGCAGACCAACCTGCTCGCGCTCAACGCCGCGATCGAAGCGGCGCGGGCCGGCGAGCAGGGCCGCGGCTTCGCGGTCGTCGCCGACGAAGTGCGCAAGCTCGCCGAGCGCACCTCGAGCTCGACTTCCGAAATCTCCGGGATGATCGACGCGATCCAGTCTGAGGTCGGCCGTGCGGTGGAAAACCTCAAGACCAACAACGAGCAGGTCGCGCAGGGCAAATCGCTCGCCGAAGAAGTCGCGGCGACGCTCAAACGCATCAACGAAGGGGCACGCGTGACGATGGAGCGCATCAACGACATCAGCTCCGCCGCCGCCGAGCAGGGCACCGCCTCCAACGACATCGCGCGCAACGTCGAGAAGATCGCGCAGATGACCGAAGAGACGAGCGCCGCGATCTCGCAGGCTTCGACGACCGCGCAGCAGCTCGAGGCCCTGGCCTCCAAGCTGCACTCCGAAGTCGCGCAGTTCAAGACTGCTTAGCGCCTCGGCGCAAAGCAGTCGGTTCAAGCCTGCCTGGCGCAACGTGCAGCACACCCCGGCCCGTTTGGTCCGGGGCGACTCGCAACGCAACGAAGCTCGAGACCCATGTCTGAATTACTGAAAAGCATCGACGCGCGCACCAAGCTCGCGGGCACGAACAAGCTCGAGATCCTCATGTTCACGCTGGGCGAGGACGGCGAGAGCGGCCGCCGCGAAGTCTTCGGCGTCAACGTGTTCAAGGTGCGCGAAGTCATGCGCACTCCGGTGATTACGCGTGCGCCCGAAATGCCGCCCGCGGTCGAAGGCATCGTGAGCCTGCGGGGAAAGCTCGTGCCGGTGATGGACCTGGCGAAGTACG
>JAQGMV010000251.1 GCA_028292225.1 Betaproteobacteria bacterium | reverse complement strand
CCGATTCGGAGGATCGGTTCAACAAATGGCGAAGCTATTTTTCAGATTTGTGGTGCTATGCGTCGGATGATCCGGTCGCGACACACGCCGCGGCGGCGCAGCTTTACCGGCGATGCAGGCGCAACGGTAAAACACCACGCAGCAGCAACGACTGCCTGATCGCGCAGATCGCTATCGATAACAGTGTTCAACTTCTGCACCATGACCGCGATTTCGACGTCATTGCTGCGGTCGCACCGACCCTGGCCTGTGTCAGGTCCTGATGAACGAAGCACGCTCCAACTCACAACAAGGAACCGCAATGGCTATTCACGACGCCGCGCTGCAGAAGGGGGATGAGCTCAAGGGGAAGGTCGCACTGGTGACGGGGGCGACCAAGAACATCGGGCGTGCGATCGCGCGGTCGCTCGCAGCCGCGGGGGCGACGGTGGCGGTGAACTCGCGCGCGTCTAAGGAGGACGGCGACAGGGTCGTGAAGGAGATTACGGATGCGGGCGGGATCGCACAGGCTTTCGTTGCCGACATCGCCGACGGCGCGGCGGTCGAGGCGATGGTGAAGAGCATCAACGAGCGCTTCGGCGGGATCGATCTTCTCGTGCTCAATGCATCGGTTCGCAAGCAGACGCACATCACCGAGATGAGCTTCGAAGAGTGGCGCCGCATCATGGCGATTTCGCTCGACGGCTCTTTCCATTGCGTCAAGGCGTGCCTTCCGACGATGACCAAACGCGGCGGCGGGGCGATCGTCACGCTCGGCGGGATGATGGCGCTGTCGGGCGCGAAGAATCGCGTCCACGGCTCGGTCGTGAAGCACGGGCTCGTCGGCATGACGAGAGCGCTCGCGCTCGACTTGGCGGAGTTCGGAATACGCGTGAACTGCGTCTCACCGGGCCAGATGAACACGCCGCCCGCCGGCGAGCCGGTGGTGGTGCCGTCACCGAGCAAAGCGGTGCCGCTGGGGCGCAAGGGAGAGCCTGAGGAGATCGCGTCGACGGTGCGGTTCCTGTGCGGTCCCGGGAGCAGCTTCATCAGCGGGCAGACGTTCCATGTGAACGGGGCGCAGATGATGTATTGATGAGCCGTTCATCCTTAGCCTTCGCTATTGCTGCGCTCGGCACGAACGGAAAACCGGCGACAGGCCCGGGCGACGGGGGCCGATTTTCTCTGCGGCCGAGGCCGTGACGGCCGGCACGCCCCATGCTCTTCTCTCGTCACATCGACGACGCATCCAAGAGAGGACTCATGGCAACCGACCCGAAAGCGAAGGACAAGCAGGACAGCGGCGCGCCGGCTGGAGCGGAACCGCCAGGATCCGGTCCCGCTCCTGACCAGCGCCGCAATCGCGGTCGAGGTGGCGCGACCGGCGGAAAGACCCGAGACGACGAGCAAAGGCGTGAAGTCGCCGACGGCGACACGAGCGGCGGCTCTCCGATGGATCCCCAGGACGAGGCGTTCCTGAAGAAGTCGGAGTAAGTCTCGCCGCGGAGCCGCGCACCGGCAGCGCGGCCGGCGCGGAAAGGCACGCGGGTTGCACGGCATGGCCTCACCCCGCCGGAGACCATTCCATGCCTGCCGTCCTCGAGCCCGACCCGCTTACGGTCGGCGCCCCCGTTCCCGATGTCGTGCTCGCCGACGCGGATGGCGTCGAAGTCCCGCTCCGCGATTTTCGCGGGCAACCGCTGTTGCTGCTCTTCTTTCCGGACGACTGGGACCCGGCGCGCGCTCACCAGCTCGCGATCTATAACGACGTCGTTCGCGCGACACCCGGCGCGGCGAGCGTCGTCGGCATCACGGTCGAGCGCGGGTGGTGCGAGCTCGATGTCGCCGGCGGTGACGGCATTCGCTTTCCGCTGCTGACCGACTCCGACGCAGACAGCGCAGCCGCGCACCGTTTCGGAGTCGCCGGGCGGCACGCCGCGTTCGTGATCGACGCGCAAGGCTGCGTGCGCTGGCGCCACGTCGCCGCGGCGCAGCCTCAGCCGGACGAAGTCCGGGCCGGGCTGCTCGCGGCACTGGAGCCGCGCGCTGTGGGACCATCCCTCACGCGGCGCGAGTTCCTCATGAGCGCCGTGGCGGCGTCACTGCTGACCGCGCTGCCGACTCCTGATGCGCGGGCGCAGGATGCTCCGCCGCCCCGCACGAACGAGCCGGGTGCGCGCAACGTCACGCTCAACGTGAACGGCGCCGACCACCGCCTGCGCATCGATGCTCGCACGTCGCTACTCGACGCGCTGCGCGAGCGCATGGGGCTCTTCGGCACCAAGAAAGGGTGCGATCACGGCCAGTGCGGCGCGTGCACGGTGCACGTCGACGGTCGTCGCGTGAACGCGTGTCTCATGCTCGCCGCACAGGCCGCGGGCTCGAAGATCGTCACGATCGAAGGTCTCGCGCGCGGCGGCGAGCTCCACCCGGTGCAGGCGGCGTTCATCAGGAACGACGGCTTCCAGTGCGGCTACTGCACGCCGGGCCAGATCATGTCCGCGGTCGCGTGCATCGCGGAAGGCCACGCCGGAAGCGAGGACGAAGTCCGCGAGTGGATGAGCGGCAACATCTGCCGGTGCGGCGCGTATCGCGGAATCTGCAAGGCGATCGCCGAAGCCAAAGCCGGGAGCACGACATGAGGCCGATCGAGTACGAGCGTGCAGGCAGCATTGCCGACGCGATACGCGCACATGCGCGCGATCCGAACTCGAAGTTCCTCGGCGGCGGCACCAATCTCGTCGACCTCATGAAGTACGACGTCGAGCGCCCGGCGAAGCTCATCGACATCACGCATCTGCCGCTGGCGAAGATCGACGCGCTGCCGAACGGGGGGCTGCGCATCGGCGCGCTCGTGCGCAACAGCGACCTCGCAGCGGACCCGCGCGTCGCGCGCGATTACCGCGTGCTGTCCGAGGCGCTGCTCAACGGCGCGAGCCCGCAGCTGCGCAACATGGCAACGACCGGCGGCAACCTCCTCCCGCGCACGCGCTGCTACTACTTCTACGACACCGCTTTCCCGTGCAACAAGCGCGAGCCGGGGAGCGGCTGTCCCGCGATTCCGGGCCGGAACCGAATCCACGCCATCCTCGGCCAGAGCGAGGCGTGCATCGCGACGCACCCGAGCGACATGGCTGTCGCGCTCGCAGCGCTCGACGCGA
>JAQGMV010000208.1 GCA_028292225.1 Betaproteobacteria bacterium | reverse complement strand
ATTCTCAAGCAGCAGAAAACGACGGCGATCCTCGTCACCCACGACCAGAACGAAGCGTTCAACATCGCCGACGAGATCGGCATCATGTCCGAAGGGCGCATCGAACAGTGGGACACCCCTTATCGCCTCTACCACGAGCCGGCGACGCGCTTTGTCGCGGACTTCATCGGCCAGGGTGTTTTCCTGCCGGGGACGGTGCTGAGCGACCGGACGGTGAGCATGGAGCTGGGGGTCCTGCGCGGAAGCGTCATGCACACGGTGCCGAACGGCACTGCGGTCGACGTCCTGCTGCGTCCGGACGACATCCTGCACGACGACGCGAGCCCGCTGCAGGCGCGCGTGCTGCACAAGGCGTTTCGCGGCGCGGAGTTCCTCTACACCCTGGAGCTCCCCGGCGGCGGCCGCGTGCTCTCGCTCGTGCCGAGCCACCACAACCACGCCGTCGGCGAGACGATCGGCATCCGCCTGGAGATCGACCACGTGGTGGCGTTTCCGCAGGGGTGAGCCCCTGCGGGGCCGCGGCCCGTACTACCGCACGGCGACAGGGCCGAACGCTGAGCGGATCTCGCGCGACAGCTCGTGAACCGCCAGCGCATAGTTCACCGACCGGTTGTAGCGCGTGATCACGTAGAAGTTGTTGAAGCCGAGCATCACGCGCGGGCCGCTTTCGGTCTCGACCGAGAAGACCGTCGCTTCCATGTCGTCCTCTATCGCGCCCTGAACAGTGAAGCCCTGCTTCTTGAGCTCGGCGACCTTGATGTGCGGCTTGATACCCGCCGCGACGAGCGGCGCGACCTCAACCGCACCCGGGTCGGCCGGTGCGACCACCGCAGCTCCGGCTTTCCATCCGAAGCTGCGGTAGTAATTCGCCACGCTGCCGATCGCGTCTGCTGCGCTGTTCACGAGGTCGCGGCGGCCGTCGCCGTCGAAATCGACCGCGTACTTGCGAACGCTGCTGGGAATGAACTGCGGCATGCCGATGGCGCCGGCGTACGACCCGCGTGTGCCGCTGTCGATTCCCGAGTCCCGAACCAGCAGCAGAAACTGCTCGAGCTCGCCGCGAAAGAATTCAGCGCGGGGCGGGTACTCGAAGGCGAGCGTCGAGAGCGCATCCAGCACTTTGAAGTTACCCATGTTGCGGCCGTAGACGGTCTCGATGCCGATCGTCGCGACGATCAGTTCGGCCGGCACGCCGAACTCCCGCGACGCGCGTTCGAGCGCTGCCGAGTTCTCCGACCAGAAGCGCACACCGCCGTCGATGCGGCCCGGATCGACGTTGCGTCGCCTGAATTCGTACCACGGGCGCGCGGTTCCGGGCGTGGCCATCGCGCGCAGGATCGAAGGCCGCGTCTGCACCTGCGCGAAAAGCCTGCGCAGGGGGCCCGGCTCGTAGCCGTGCTTCCTTCCCATGTCGTCGATGAACGCTTCGATCTCGGGCTTCAGCACCGGCACCGCGCCCGGAGAAGCGAGCGAAGCGAGTAGCGCGAGAGCGGCGAAGACGAGCCGCAGCGGATTGCGTAGGAGAGGCAAGGTGCGAGCGGGCGCGGAGGAAAACGTCAGCGCATTGTAATCGAAGGTTGCGGCTGCAGCCCGACCGCCGTGCTTACTGGAGGGTCTTGCTCGAGAAGAATTCCGGGTTGTCTTCAGGCGCTGCAGAGTGGCGGCACAGCGTCGCGGCCGCGGCGAGCGGAACCGGACGACCGAGGAAATACCCCTGCGCCCTGGTGATGCCGAGCGCGCGCAGCGCCTTGAGCTCGCCCGCGGTCTCGACCCCTTCGGCGACGATCGTGCACTGGTTCTCGTTCGCGAACTGCATCAGCGCGGAAGCGAGCGCGCGGCGAGCGCCGTCGGTGTCTATGTTGCGCGTAAGGCTCATCGGCAGCTTCACGATGTCGGGCTTGAGGCTCACGATGTGGCGGAAGCTGCTTAAGCCCCCGCCGGTATCGTCGACGGAGACGCGCAGACCCTGCTCGCGCAGCGGCGCCATCGCCTTGGCGATCTCGTCATACTCGCGGATGCTCACGTGCTCGTTGACCTCGAGAACGACGCGGCTGAGCGGCATGGACCTGAACGCATGCTCGAGCCGGCCGTTGATCACCATATTCGGCGAGACGTTGAACGCGACGTAAATTCCTGAAGGCAGGCTCGTGAAGCTGGCGAGCGCTTTCTCGATCACTTTCATTTCGAGCGCCACGTCCAGCCCCACGCGTGCGGCGTCCGCGAACCACGCGTCGGGCGAGCGCATCGGCGTCGTCGTGAAGCGCGCGAGCGACTCAAAACCGCTCACCTGCGCCTGCTTCAAGTTGAATACCGGCTGATACGCGATGGAAATCGGCTCGCCGCTGAGCACTGCATTCAGACGCCGGGTAAGGTCGTGCTTCTCGTCTTCCACCTGAAGGTCGGCTTCGATGTGCTCGGCGGCCATCTCGGCGAACACTCTCATCAGGCTCAGATCGCGCGCGCCGAGCGAGCGGTCAGCCACGCTGCTGATGCACGTGAGCGTCCCGAAGACGCTTCCGTCGTAGAGCCTGATGGGAACACACAGATGCGAGCCGACCGGGACCAGCCGGGTGAAAGACAGCTCCTGAGCGGCGGCGAGCTCGGCCGCGTCGGCAATCAGCTCGGGCAGGCGGCCGTCGACGATCCGCTGGCAATAGGTGTCCTCGACCGGGTCGCTGCTGCCGATCTGCACCGCCGGGTTGGGGCGCGCGCCGTCGACGTACCGGAAAATGCGCCGGCCGCTCCTCAGCTCGGAGATGAAAGCGACATCCATGCCGAGGTGTATGCGCAGCGCGCGTAACGCGCGCGGGAGGATCTGGTCGGGAGACACCGACTTGGGCGTCTTGTCCTCGACCAGGAAGTTCAACATCAGTATTTCGTTCGGTGCCGCAGACATGGGCCGCTTCTA
>JAQGMV010000185.1 GCA_028292225.1 Betaproteobacteria bacterium | reverse complement strand
AGCGGCGGGCTCGCGACGTAGATGTGGCCGCGCGCGATCAGCTTCGGGAAGTGCTTGTAGAACAGCGTGAGCAGCAGCACCGAGATGTGCGCGCCGTCGACGTCCGCGTCGGTCATCGACGCGATCTTGCCGTAGCGCAACCCCGACAGATCGGGCTCGTCTTCGTGGCCGTGCGGATCGACTCCCACGGCCACCGCGATGTCGTGGATCTCGGCGTTGGAGAACAGCAGCTCGCGCTTCACTTCCCACGAGTTGAGCGCCTTGCCCCGCATCTTGTAGATCGCCTGGTAGCGCTTGTCGCGCGCCTGCTTGGCGGAGCCGCCGGCTGAATCGCCTTCGACCAGGAAAAGCTCGTTGTCCGTGATCACCGTCGATTCGCAGTCGGTGAGCTTCTCCGGCAGGATCACCACGCTCGAGGACTTCTTGCGCTCGACTTTCTGCACCGAGCGCGAACGCTCGACCGCCTGCCTGATGACGAGGTCGGCGATTCGGCGGCCCCAGTCGACGTGGCTGTTGAGCCACAGCTCGAAAGGATCCCGCACCATGCTCGAGACGAGCTTGATCGCGTCGCGGTTCGAGAGCTTCTCCTTGGTCTGCCCGTGGAACTGGGGCTCGAGAACCTTGGCCGAGAGAAAGAATACGGTGCGCGACCACACGTCGTCGGCGACGAGCTTGATACCGCGAGGCATCATGCTGTGGTGCTCGGAAAAAGCCTTGACCGCTTCGAACACGCCGTCGCGCAGGCCCGCTTCATGCGTGCCGCCTGCGGGCGTCGGGATGAGGTTGGCGTAGGACTCGCCGTAGCCTCTGCTCTCGTCGACGAAAGCGAAAGCCCAGCCGGCGCCCTCGCCGACCGCGAAGCCGTTGGCTTCCTGGACGTATTTCTCGCCGTCGAAGATCGGAGCCACCGCCTGCGTGTCCGAAAGCAGGTCCGCGAGATACCCTTTCATGCCTTCGGGGTAACTCCAGGTGCGGGTCTCGGTTTCCTTCGCGGTTTCGATGTTGAGGGTGACCTTCACGCCCGGCAGGAGCACCGCCTTCGAGCGCACCACGCGCTCGAGGTCCGGCATCGACACTTTCGGGCTGTCGAAATATTTCTTGTTCGGCCACACGTGCAGCGACGTGCCGGTCTCCTTGACCGGTATCGCCTTCAACTTCTTCAGCTTCTCGGTGACCACACCGTTCTCGAAGACGATGCGGTGCAGTCCGCCTTCGCGCCTGACTTCGACCTCGAGACGATCGGCGAGCGCGTTGGTGACGGAGACGCCGACGCCGTGAAGCCCGCCGGAGAACTTGTAGGCTGCGTCGGCTTCGGTCTTCGAGAACTTGGCGCCGGCGTGCAACTCGGTGAACACGAGCTGGACGGTCGGAATCTTCTCTTCGGGGTGGAGCCCCACCGGGATGCCGCGGCCGTTGTCCGATACGGTCACCGAGCCGTCGCGATGCACCGTCACGTCGATGCGATCGGCGTGACCGCCGAAAGCTTCGTCAGCCGCGTTGTCGATCGCTTCCTGGATGATGTGAGTCGGGTCGCCGGTGCGCGTATACATGCCGGGCAGGCGCTGCACGGGCTCGATGCCGCGCAGCTTCCTGACCGAGCTTTCGTCGTATTTCTTTGCTGCCATTGGTTCTAGCGGTGGGCGCGGAAAGCGCCGGTTCGTGAAAACGGCGCATTGTACCGCGCCGACCCCTGCGCGGACCGGGCTGATCGAGTCGACGCTTGCGGGGCCGACTAAGTGGCTGGCGCTGCAGTCTTCCTGAACGAGCACACCGGCGATCGACCCTCCGGCAGCCGCGAGTCGGGCTAAGACTCAACGCTAGTCGCACACGGCGCGCTCGCGGTAGGCGGCCATGGTGACGGGTGCATTGGCGGTCCGGGCGGAATTCTCGAGCGATTCGGGCACGCTCGCGACCAGCCACGCCGCGGCGACAAACACGGCGGTATTGAACGCGATCAGCGGCCACAGATCGTGCGGGCTCCGGCCCGGCAGCACCGCCCTGCTCCGACACGTTTTCCCTCGACACGATGCTTCGCTGCTGTTCATGGGACCCCCTCGCCACGCCCGGGTAGAAACCGGGAACTCACACCCGATTCTCCCTGCCCTCAGCGGCGATTTCATCGCACAAAGGACATAGTTGTTTAGTTGGAGCCCGCGGTGCGTTTACGCACTTACCGCCCGGGGCGCGGCCGCTACATTGTTCCTCAAGCAGGAGACATCAACCCCTGCCACGGATGCACCGGAGGAACCATCGAGCATCAGGAGATCGCCATGACAGAACGCTCCCCAACAGCCCGCGTGTTCAACCTGACTCAACGTGTGCGTGCCGAAAATTCCGGATCGCGTGCCGAAGCATTCGATGCACGCGAGGCGACCGACGAGTATCGCGGCTGCGCCCGCGATCTCACCGCCCGCGAGTACGAAGTCCTGGCGATGCTGTGCGAAGGGCTTCCGAACAAGCTCATCGGGCGCCGGCTGAACATCGGCACGGGCACCGTCAAGTGCCACGTCGGCAGCATCCTGATCAAGCTGGGCGCCTCCAGCAGGCTGGAGGCCGTCGTCGAAGCGTATCGGCGCCGCCTCATCGGCGCACCCGCCCAGTCGTTCGACGACCCGACGGCGCAGACGCGGTGAGCGCGCGCCCCCGTTTCTCTTGAACGCCTCTTTCCCGCAGTTGCCGACAAGGAGATCACCATGAAAACCGCCACCGTCGTTCGCCTCGTCTCTCCGTCCAGACAACACACGTTCGCGCCCGCTCGCCCGGTCACGCCGGCGAACCCGCGCCCGACCATGGTCGTCGTGCCGCTGGAGCGCCGGCCGCACTCGCTGACTGCACGCGAACGCGAAGTGCTGGGCCTGCTCTGCCAGGGACTGCCGAACAAGCTGATCGAGCGGCACCTTGCGATCAGCTTCGGCACGGTCAAATGCCACGTGCGCAACATCCTGGGCAAGCTGGGAGTGACGAGCAGACTTCAGGCGGTCGTCGAAGCACACCGGCGCGCGCTCATAGCTCAGCGTCCTGAGCCCGAAATGCGTAACGAAATGCAGACACCGGCGATGAGCTTGCAGCGGGGATGAGCCTCGCGCCTCCGGTTAAGGGGGTGCGAGTTCTACGCCTGGACTGCGGACCTCCGGGTCACGATCACCGGATCGGCAAGATCAGTCCAGGATGCGCGTGAGTTTCCGCGGATTGCCGCGCATAATCTCGGCACCACGGCCATGGCCGGCTGCGCAGAGCCGTCATGAACAACCGATCAGGGTGCCCATGAACCGAGATCCCCAAGGCGTGGCACGAGTAATCCTGCGCGCAGCCATTCCGGTCGCGCTCGCCGCAGCGGCGCTTTGGCTGTGGGGCCGGCGCGGCACTGCGAAGCGAGCGCGGCGTGATGCGGAAACCGCGAACATAGCGTTCCCGAGCCCCGATGACTTTGAAGGTAGTTTCCTGCCGAGACAGCAGGATGCCTTGAACGGGGCGCAATCGACCTTTCGCGGCGCGGTGGTCGTCACCATGCTCCCGCGCACGCTCGTGGAAAAGCGGTTGCCCGCGGGATTCCGACTGGCCCGATCGAAGACCGGCGCGGCCTATCACCCGGTCATCCACCTGGTAGGCCATCAGGAACATCCCAGTTACCTGTTCCAGGGCCAGCCCACCGAAATACCGGGACAGGCCTACCATGAAATGATCCTTCTTATCCCCTTCGTTCAGGACCGGTCCGGCCTGTACTGGCACAACTACGCCGCCTGGATGTACCTCGACAACCTGTGGGCGATCTGGATCGGAGATCTCCTGTACGGCTACCACAAGGAACAGGCACAGCTCGACGAGCTCGGCGGCGAGCCGGATCCCGTCAAAACCCTCGTGTGGCCGGCCAGCAGCGATGATTATTATTTTATTCACACGTGGCGAATTCGGCGTCATCCCGATCCGGACGGCCCGCCCGAGCCATGGCGGGTGGTCGCCGACGCGGCGACTGCGCTACCGCGATTCGCGGATATCCAGAAGATCTTCGAAATGCCGGTGCTCGGCTTCACGACGTCACCGCTGGGCGGTCCGCCCGGCCGGATCGTCTGCTCGTTTTTCGAGTGGAACTACGACGATGCACAAGTGGCTCCCGCGATCGCGTCGTGCAGGCATGGAAGAACGTTCGGCCGCCCGCCCGGCACTGCCGGTCCGGGCTGGACCGACTGGGAACAACTGGGCTCACTGCGTAATGCGCCGGATGGCGCATATGTGCTTCGCGGCCTGCGCTGGCGCCTCTCGACCGACCTTCGGCCCTGCCGCTTCAGCGGCCCATAACGCGCCATTGGGGTCCGCCTCTCGAACGCGCATACCTGCGGCAAGAGTCTGGACAAAACCCCCTGCGTGCTTGACGATGTCGTACGCGCGTAGCGACCACTACCGCGAGCGCGGGGAGCTTTCGGGGTGCGGTCGTCTGGATAAGGGGAATCCATGCAATCCGAAAATACGCACGCGGCGCCTGCCGGGCGATCCGGCGAAGTACGCCTCGCGACGTTCGTGCAATGCGACATCGCCGAGTCCACGCGAATCTTCAACGGCCTCGAGTTCGACGAGCAACGCACACTCCGACGCGCTTTCGAAACGACCGTCGCGGATGTCGCAATGCGCCACGGAGGGCACCTCGTGCGCTGGTGGCTACAAGGTGACGGCGCGCAGATCTGCTTCGGCATCCCGCAGGCGCGGGAGGATGCTCCGCAGTCGGCCGTGCGGATGGCGCTGGAGGTGGTCCAGGCGGTGCGGGACATCACTGCCGTAGCGGACGTCAGAATCGAGATTCGCGTCGGCATCGCTTCGGGCGACGTCGCCCTTGACGTCGCTCCGTCGGGTCCTCAGCACGTCGCTGTCGATGGACCGGTGCCGGCGATGGCTGAACGAATGAGGGCGGCGTCCGAGCCGAGCTCGATCGTGGTGGACGACGCGACCAAGCGCCTCGCGGGGGCCTTCTTCGAGTATAAGGATCTCGGCATCGTCGAGGCGAAAGGCTTCGGCAACGGTGTTCGCGCCTGGCGCGTCGTGCGGGAAACGGCGCTGACCTCGAGCCACGAGGCGCAGCGGTACAGCGGCGAAATCATCGGTCGCGAAGAAGCGCGGGCCGCGCTGTCCGCAGCATGGGACGATGCGCGAGACGGCCGGGGGCAGACCGTGTGCCTCGTCGGCGACGCCGGTATCGGCAAATCGAGGCTCGCGAGAACCATCGTCCAAAGGGCCGCGCAGGACCACGCCGTCGTTCTCGAAATCGACTGCATGGACAGCACTGCCAACAGCCCGCTGTATCCGATCGGCGTGCTGCTGCGCCGCGCCGCCGGCATCGCAGCGTATGCATCCGAAAGCGATAAAGCAACCCTCGCGAGTCAGCTCCTCTCGCGGTTTCCCTCCCGCATCGAGACACCCGACGCGCTGACTTATCTCGCACCGCTGTTCGGCGCCGGGCTTGCATCGGAGCCTCTCAACCAGCGACCCGACGAGGTCCGGGAACACACGATTTCGGCGGCTGTCGGGATCCTCGTCGCTCTGGCGGAAGCCGGGGCGGTCGTGCTCTGCGAAGATCTGCACTGGGCCGACGACACGACGGCGCACGTCGTTCAGCGGCTCGCCGGCGAGATCTCCTGTCTTCGGGTGCTGATGATCGTTACCACGCGGCCGGGTACCGAAGCGCTGTCCGGAATCAGTAATACCGCAGAGATCTCGCTGGAACCGCTGGATGCGAAAACTGCAGCCGGACTGGTCCGCGCCGTAGCCGGTGAGGCCGCGCTGCCTGCAGAGCTCGTGAATGCCATCGTGACGCGCTCCGAAGGTGTGCCGCTGTTGCTGGAGGAAATCACCCGCAATCTCCTCGAAGCATCAGGTCGCGGTGAAGACATGACGATCGACGCGCTGCCCGGTGGAGAGGTGCCTCCCGAATTGCAACTCATCGTGCAGTCGCGACTCGGACGACTGCCTGAATACAAGCGGATCGTGCAGGCGGCCTCGGTGCTGGGACGCGAATTTTCCACGCGACTCCTCGAACGGCTCCTTCCCCCCGAGCAACCCGCGCCGATCGCGGAGGCCATCGACCTCCTGGCGAGCCACGGCCTGTTCGATACCCGGGATGCGAGCGGCGATCGCGTGCGCTTCAAGCACGCGATGATTCAGCGGGCCGTCTATAACACGCTCGTCGGTAACGACCGCCGCGACCTGCACGCATGTGCCGCGGATATGTTGATCTCGGCCTTCCAGGGAACGCCCGACGCCTCGCCGGACGTCCTTGCCCGGCATTTGCGCGAAGCGAGACGATTCGCGGACGCCATTCGCGTCCGGATCGCAGCGATGGACGACACCTTCAAGCGCGGCGCATATGTGGAAAGCGCCGGCCATTGCGAGGCTGCCCTGCCGCTCGTGAAGAGCGTGCAGGATCGCGACGAGGCCAGGAACCTGCAGCTCAAGCTGCTCGTGCAGTACGGCGCAGCCCTGCAGGGCAAACATCGCTATGCGGACAGGGAAGTGCAGGAGGCGATACAGCAGGCGCAGATTCTGTGCGACGAACGGGCCGAGGCCGGGGTGCTCTATCCGATCATCCGATCGCAGTTCGTCTTTCACCTCATGCAAGGCAGGCTAGCCGCGGCTTACGCTTTGTCGCTACAGGCGCTCAACATCGCGGAACAGTCCCAGCGGGTGGACTACCGAATCGACGCGATGAGCGTCCACAGTTACGCCACGCTCTATTACGGGCGCCTGGAGGACTGCCGCAACTGGATCCACCGGTGCCTCAAGCTGTACCGCCAGGAGCATGGCGAGAGGCTCGTGTATCCGGTTCCTCACGATGCAGCCGCGGCGGTCCTGTCATTACTTCCGACGGTCGAGTGGCTGCTGGGCGACCCCGAAGCCGCCGAAGAAGCGATCGACGACGGCCTGCTGCACGTCGAGCGTTACGGCAGGGCCTTCGACAAGGCGTTCCTGCATGCGTGGACCGCCGGGACGCGCTACACGCAGAGGCGCTATGAAGACGCAAAAAAACACGCGCAGACTGCGATAGCGATTTCGCACGAGCACGGCTTCCGCGAGTGGCTTGCAACCGGCGTTCTGATGGAGCTCATTTCACAGGCCGCGCTGCAGCCGTCGCTCGAGGCGGTTGCTCAGGCAGTGCAGACATGCAAGGCGTTCGAGGCGGAAAAGGTCGCGCTGAATGCTTCATATTATTTGTGGGCAGTGGCGCGGGGGTTCGCGCACGCGGGCGACGCGCAAAGTGCGAGCTATGTCATCGGCGAAGCGTTCCGCCGCGCGCAGGACAGTCACGAATCGCGTATGAACGCGGAGCTGCTCATTCTGCAGGCGGAGCTGGAGCCGAACGACGCCGGCGCCGTGCGATTGCTGGCCGATGCGCTGACGGTTGCCGACGAGCAGGGAGCTGTCGCGATTTCGCTGCGGGCAGCAGCTGCCATGGTGTTGCGCGCAGGCGCTGAGCCCGCCGAGCGCGAGCACGCGCGGCGGGCACTCGAGGTGCTCGACGCGAAAGCGCCCTGCCCCGCGGACCCTCGCTGGATGCACGATGACCTGGCGACGGCGAGGTCGGTGTGCGCCCGGCTTGTGCTCGACGCCGCGGCCGTTGCGAGCGCGATCGCTTAACACCGCAGCAAAGATCGGGCTGCTCAGTCGACGCTGCCGTCGACCGTGAGCTCCATGGCGCATTTCAGGCGATACCACTCTCCCGTGCTGAAACTGACCGAACTGGGGTTACCGTCACCGCCCAGCATCTTGCACAGCACGTTCCAGTGCTTCGGCGCGTTCGGCTGAGGGTGCGCCGTGAGGCGGACCAGCCCGGACGGCCGCGCGATCTGAACGTCGTCGTCGAGTTTGAACGTGCCGCTGATCCACGTCTTTTCCATGTCGCCCCGGGAGGACACCGGCGACACCTGAATCGACCTGAAGCCCCTGAGGTTCTCCGCGACCGCGGACCGCGCGAACGAGCGGCGAAATTCGGGTTCGTCGAAATCGCTCTGGCGCCAGCGCGTGCCCCCGAGATTCGAGCTGCCTACCGCAAGCTGCAGGTCGACGCTGTCGAATTCGTCCCAGTTCTCGTAATCCTGTGGCGAGCAATCGAGGTCGAGGACCGTGCCGCCGTCGCTGGAGCCCATCATGTCGACCAGCCTGATCCGGGAAATGGCCGCAAGGTCTGCGACGGGCCGAGAGTCGGAGTGTCCGGAGTCCGCGACACGACCATCGGGGCACAGCCTTGCGATGTCTTTCCCTTCCTGCGAAATGCAGAAATCGACCAGGCGCTTGTCGAAGCCCTGAACGTCGCGGCCGACGATCTTTGACCAGGGGTTATCCACGAATATCGCAGGCACATACACCGCAGGCGCGCGCGCCTGCGACGTATCGTCGTCCACGCGTCCGACGAGCACACGCACGAGCAGCTCGTGCTGGCATTGATAATCGTCCAGGACCAACGGCGCCGACGGGCTCATCAGCTTCATTCGGCCATACCGGATGAGCTCGATCAGCAGCGTGCGGGTGGCTGGACGGTAACGGAAGTCCGAGATCGCCCTGCGCGCCGCAGCCGCGCCTGCGCCGGCTGATCCGCCGAGGTGAAAATTCAGGGGGGAGATGAGGTCGGCAAGTCCCTGCTCGTAATCGATCCCGAGCTTGCCGAGATCGATCCGGAACCCGAGCACTTCCACGTTTTCGAATCGGAACGCCGGCACGCCGAAGGTGTCGGCGCGACTCACGCGGTTGCGCTCCGGTTGACGTTGCGAAGCGGTGGTCGCTACATCCACCATCCCGCACCACACCGCCTGAGGCTCGAGATGTCCGCTTTCGAACGGCGCCAGGCTCGGACTTCTCGCCGAGGCGAGGTCGAGCATGACGCCGGCACAGGACAAGCGCTGCACGGCCCACCGCGAAGGCGTCCATGTCACGGCCTGCCTGGTGATCCACGTCGCCGGCGTGGCGGAGTCGGGCGCTTCGTGAAACTGGTCGTACTGCGTGCTCAACGCAAGCTTCGAGCGCTGTTGCGGCGCGAACTCGATGCCCGTGATCGTGAGGAACGCCACCTCGTACTGCATCTCATTGGACGGGTCGCTATCGACCCCGGGGAAATAGGGCGAGATCACCTGCAGGGACTTGCCCCTGCAGGTGATCCGCGCGTCGACCAGCGGGAAACCGCGGTCGCGCCAGATGTTGCAGGTCTTGCATCCATTCGCGAAGGCCAGGCGGCATGTCAGCCTGCGCGGCTCCTGAAGGTCGTCGACGGTGGAAAACAATACGGCGAACTCGGCGCCCTCCCGCACGACTTCGATCGCCAGCATGCGCGTGCCTGTCGCAAGGATGGGCGCGGCCGGCGACGGCTTCGCGTGCAGCGGCGGCTTGACGTCGAAAGTCCCTAACCAGAATTGGGCCATACGCCGAGTCAGCCCCCGGCTGCGCGCATTTCCAGGCGGCACCCGCGCAGTGCGCCGGCCGGGTCGGTGATCCTCACATCGGCGGCACGCAGAACTTCGGCCGGGGTGACCCAACCGGAAAGCGGTTCCCCGCTCTGCTTTGCGCCGCTTGCGAGCGCCCCCGAGATCGCGACGACGACCTGCGCGGTGAACTGGTAGGCGTTGGGCGTCTCCCATCGCCAGTCGATAATCCGGGTCCTGAACACGTCCTCGATCTCGAGCAGGAGAATCTCGCGTTGCTCTGCAAGCTCGGTGTCGGTCGGACCTTCAGGCAGCAGCTCGGTGGAATACCGCACCAGGGTTCGCATCCAGGGCAGCGAGACCAGAGGAGCCGCCGCCGCAGCCAGCTGGTACCCGAAACGCACTGCCGTGTCGGCTTCCACATAGGATTCGATACGCCGCACCCGGATTGCGGTTCGCATGATCCGCACGCGGGCCGTGAGCGTATCGACCAGGTTCGCCGCGGACGCTATGCGCAGGTCGCGCTTGCCGTCCGCGCGAGCACTGAAATCGAAGGTGCGTTCCAGCTTGCCGACGGGCTCGTGCCACAGCACGGGACCGCCGTCTTCGTCCGAGTGCCGCACCACCGCGACCTGCTCGCGCAAGGAGCGCAGCGTGGTGGCGGCGCTGCCGCGCGAGCAGTTCAACCCATGCGACATCCCGATCCTGACCGCGCCGAGCCCGTCTTCAGCGGCAGGCACTGCGCCTTGCTGCAATGATTCCAGAGCGGCGCTGAGCAGCAAATCCGAGGCCGCCGCGCGATAGCCTGCGCTGCAAACCAATGCGACATTCTTCTGCCTCGCATCGTGGCCCTTGTCGTCGAGCGTCTTGTAGACGCCCATCTCTTCATTGATATCGACGTAATGGCAGCCAGCCACGAGGGCCGCCCTCGCCATCGGTCCGGCCGTGAACGCGAAAGGACCGGCTGCATTGATGACGACCTGGACATCGCTCAGTCCGCGCACGATGTCGGCCTCGTAGTCGAGCCCGAAAACGCGAAAACTCACGCCGTATTTGCGCGCGAGCGCCTCCAGAGCCGCACCGTCGCGGCCCGCCAGCAGCATGCGAACGGGAAAGCCATTCCCTTCGTTCCACGTACGGGCTCCTTCCGCGGCAATCAGCCGGCCCGCATAGCCCGTTGCGCCGTAGAGCAGAACTGTCTGGCTCATCGCATCTCCCGACCGGTCTTCAGTGCGATCGCTCCAACACCCACGTCATCAGATTGCGCATGAAGCGCAGATCGCGACTATCGGACACGCGCGCGAAATACTCGTCGAACTCGAACAGGGCGGCACCGCCCAGACCGCGCGACACCATGCGCGCGTGCTGCATCGCGCCCGTGCGCTCGAGCAGCTTGCGGACCCAGGCCACATCCGACGCCGTGCGTGCGGCGCGCGTCTGAGCCAGGAAAGCCGTCAGATGCTCGCAGTCGGCGGCCCGGGCGTTACGCAGCGCGTGAATGATCATCAGCGTGCGCTTGCCTTCAAGCAGGTCCCCGTTGATTTCCTTGCCATAGGCCGCTCCGCCTTCGAGATTGAGCAGATCGTCCTGGATTTGAAATGCAGCGCCGAACATGAATCCGATGCGGATGAGCGGATCCAGCGGCATGCCGCCGCGAGCACCGATGATGCAGCCCACGCGCAGAGGATGGATCGCCGCAAGCCAGCAGGTTTTCTGCAGGACCATCTGAAGGAAGTCCTCGTCCGTCACGTCGACCTTGTTGTCGCGCTGCCAGCCGAGCTCGAGCGCCTGCCCCTCGGCGCTCTCCCATGCCACACGCTCGGTCTCCTCGAATATGCGCAAGGCGGTCGCGAGCCCCAGGCGGTGAAAATTGTCTTTCAGGGGACGCAGGCTCAGCAGGCCCATCGCGTCGCCGGCGTTGATGGCCAGCGGAATGCCGTGAAGCGCGTGCAGAGTGGGCGTCCCGCGCCGCTCGTCGCTCGCATCCTCGATGTCGTCATGCACCAGCAAAGCGTTGTGCATGAGCTCGATCGACACGGCGGAGGCGATGGCGTCGTGGATCGCGCCACCGGTGGCGTGTGTCATCGCGATACACAGGGTCGACCGCAGCATCTTGCCGCCGCGGCCGGGATAGTCGGCGAGAAGATCGTAGAGGTACGACCGCGGCTCATCCTTCGGAAGATATTCCTGCAGATGGCGTCGAGTGAGGTCGCCATACTCGGTCAGCACCTCGCGCACCAGGGCGTCGTCAGTGCCTCCGAACAGCGAGTCGTCGCGGAATCCCACGTAAGGCCCCCGTTACAGGACGATCTCGATGAAACCGAGTTGCACACCGTCGGCGTCGCACACGGCTGCTCTCCAAAGACCGGAGGCGGCCGACCGGGGTGTCGGCAGAGTCAGTCTCGCGGGCCCGTCGCCGGCCAGCGCGAGCGTGCCATCCAGAGGATCGCTCTCGCCGTGGTCGACGTTATAGAACGCGACGCTGTCCCGCGGCGTGCCCTGTTCGATCTCGAAGGCTGTGACACGCACCGCCCTGGGCTTCAGGTCCTTGTGAACGATCTGGAGCCGACGGCCCGGCGCGGCGGTCGTGGGCGTGGCGCGCGCCTGTGCGTGACCGACCGGTTGCTCGGCGCGTTCCTCCGGCACGTCCGCGGCAGCGGCCTTCGACCGCCTGCGCGGCGCCAATCCGAGAACAGACCCCCACAGCGCGTACTGCGCAGACGCCAGGCGCAGCAGAGGACTCCCCTCTTCAGCCGCAGCGCCTTCGAGCCATCCCAGACCCGCCATCATCGCCCTGAATACCAGGGCCTCGGTCGCGTCGAGCGCCTTGCGTTCACTCTTGCCGCCGGTCGCGCGGTCCCCCGCCTCGCGCAGGCGCAGAGCGAGCCGGGCGCTGCGATCGATCTGCGCATCCGCAACCTTGTATGCCATGCGCACTGCAGCGACCATCGCGTCTTCGGCACGGTTGAGCGGCACGCCGCCGATGCCTTTGCTCTTGTCTTCGGCACTGCGGTAGAAACCCCCCGCATTGCGAATGGGGGCCACACGCTTGAGTGCCGGACGTGATAACAAGGCGGTCTCCTTGTCGCTCATGGGTGGTCGAAGCCGATGATCGATTCAAGGGCGGGAAGCGCTCCCGTAAGCGCGTGCGCGGCCAGCTTCCCCGACATCACCGCCGCCTCGACGCAGCCGGCATCAAGGCCGCACGCAGTCCAGTCACCGGCAATGGTCATGTTGCTGACCGATGGATCCAGAGGCGATATCCGCTGCTCGATCGTCTTCGGCAAAGACAGCGCGTAACGGTCCGATCCTGTCCAGTTGGCCTGCGCATGCAGGGGCCCCACAAGCAGGCTCGGGCGCAGCACCGAGCCGCCGTTCTTGAAAGGTGCGGGCCACAGCGGCTTCATGTCGCGACGGAGCATGGCCCTGAGATCCTGCATCACCTTGCGCTCGGGTGCGCCGGAAGCCTTCTTCACCTCGGCGTTGGACATCACCGAGCAGAAATACGCGACCGACCGGGCCGCGTCGGCAGGATCGTCTCCGGCGCCTTTCTGACGCCACGCTCGCTCCGTCGCCAGCGTGTGGGTCATATCCGCCCACGTTTGAAACCGCATGCCGAGCGCCGAGAACATGCCCGAGCCGCGATACCAGCCGAGGCTTTCCACGTCCTTGGACAGCCACGCCTGCCCGGCCTTGGTGGCCACGGTCTTCACGGTTGCGCGCATATCCGCCCACTTGCGCGGCATTCTGTTGAAAAACTCGGAGCCGGGGGCATCGAGCACGGTGACGAAGTCATCGAATCCGACCGCCATTACCACGAAGTCGAAATCGTCACCGACGTTCAGCACCTTTTGGCGCGGCGTGCGCTCGGAATCCGAGTGCACCAGCAACGCGTCCTCATCGGGCCAGCACCCCAGATGATCGAGCGCGCCGGCTCCGGGCTCGTCTATCCGGTCAGTAGACGGCGTATCGAAGATCAGCTTTTCGACGCGCCGGCTGTACTGACCGTAATGCATGCCCACGTCGCTCAGCGAGTGCAGGAAGTGGAAGTGCACGGGTGATCTCGCGTTCCTGCCGCCCTTTGCGGACGTTCCCTGCGCGAGCGCCTTGTATAGCGGCGCAAACACCGCATCGCCCATACCTGAGCGCATGCGCCAGAACATCGCACCGCGGTAGGTGAAGAACATGCGCATCGCGCCCCTGAGCGCGACACCCGCGGCGAGCTGTGGCTTGCTGTGATCACCGCCTTCGTACGCGAAGACCAGATCGTATATGCCGCTGATGAACCGCGAGTTGACCGAAGAATGCATGGCGCCGTGACTCTTGAGCCACTCGCGATAATCCACGTTGTTCAGCGTGTCGAGGCCCTTGGGCTGAAAGAGAACGCGGTCCCGATACAGCCCCACGATGATCGCCATGACGATGTCGATGATCTCGGTCTTCCAGCGCAGCTTCTGATCGATCTTCACGAATTCGCGCAACTGCTTGCGGATCTGCGCAGCCACGGCTTCGAAAAGCTTCAGCGCCGTATCGGGCAACTGCGGCGAATAGTTGAGTTGCCGAACCCAGTTCTCGAATATGGTGACTGCCTGAAGGATACCGGCGGCAGTGGTCAACACACCTGTGCGCAAGTACGTGGTCATCAGTTCGAGGAGGACGGCAGACTCGGGCATGTCGCCGGAGGAGAATTTCAGGTCCGCCGCTTCATCCGTTGCGGAACGCTTATCCGGCCTCGCCTTTCCGGGCCTGTCGTCTGCAGGCGTGCCGATGACACTCACCATCAATGTCTTCAGCAGCTCGATGCAGCGCACGAGGTAGTTCGCAAGGGTGAAAGGATTGGTCTCGGCATCCGACTCGTCGCCCGGCAGCCCCTTGGCCGGCGGAAGGAAGCCGCTCCAGACTTCGAGCTCACCACATCCGTCGTCGATGCCGACACCTATGTGCGGCTCGGGAAAAAAGGCATCCTCGAACGAACCGTGTGCGAGCCTGTGCGTGACATCCTGATGATCAGGGCCCCATTTGTTTTCCTGCACCTGCGCATAACACTCGCGCATCATCCTGAATGCGTTGTCGTAGAAGCCGAGCCATATGTGAAGGCCGTGCTCCTGAATGCGCCCCTGCTTGTCCCGGCCCGAAGCCCCCTTGCCGCCGAGGCGCCAGCTTTTCTCGTACACGTGCACTTCGTAGCCCGGCTCCTGCGCGAGCCACCAGGCAGCGGTCAGTCCCGCGCATCCGCCACCCACGATTGCAACCCGTACGTTCGCCTTCTGCTCTACATTGTTCTGGGTTTCCACGGACTGCGTTCTCCCCGTCGTTTGCCCCGCCCGTCGTGCAACGCCCTCAGTACGCGAACCGCAGATCGATACCGACCGTGTTCACCACGTTGGTCACTGCACCGTTGATGCGCGTGGTTGTGGCCAGCGGAGTCCCCTCGAAGAAGGACCGCGTCAGCGCAACGTTCGTATCGCGGAAGAACACATGGTTGAAGGCGAAATCGACGGTCGTCCTGTCGGACCAGCGATAGCTGCCGCCAAATCCCAGCCACAGGCGATTGGCATCGGGTACCGTAGTGTCACGAAAGGCGTCGACCGTGGGCGTTCGATCGAACTGCAGCCCGCCGCGGGTAGTCAGCGCAGAGCCCGGGACACGATACTCGGCCCCCACTGCCACGGCGTAGGTATCGCGGTAATTCGTCTGGCGCACGCCGTCGGCCCGGCCGTCCTGGAACATAACCCGGATCTCCCTGAACTTGCTCCAGTTGAACCACTCCAGTTCGCCCAGCAGCGCAAGCCGCTCCGTGAGCTGATGCCGAACCCCGACGGTCGCGATCGCGGGCAGGTGCAGAACGGCCCCGGCCCCCACGACCCCGTTGAATCCGGCAAGCGGCCCGGTGAAACCGGTGAATGCGGACGAGCCGCTGATGTTGTGTTTCATGCCCGAGCGATAGTGAGCGCCTATCCGCGTTTTCACGTCGACCGGGTACAGCAGGCCGATATTGAAGCCGGGGGTCCAGTCATGCCCCACCGTGCTGACCCGGGCGTCCGTCGCCGCTGTCGGACCGCCGGGATTCAGTGGATCAGGAATGGCGCTCGTGAGCGTGGTTCGAGCATATTGCACGTCGATGCCACCCCCGATCGACAGGCCGGTCTCGAACTTGTATGCGCCGACGGCGCTCAGGTTGTACGTCCGCAGCGACGCCTCGATCGCATCGTAACGGCCGAACCATGCCGGGTTCGATTCGGTCTTCAGCCCGAAAGGCGCATTAAAAGCCAGACCCACCGCCGCCTGGTCACTGATCTTTTTCGCAAAGTACAGATTCGGGATCGGCGTCGCAGCCACGGGGTTTCTTGCGTCGCCCCCGGCGTACGGAACAAACGCGCCGAGTGTGCCGGGCGAGGCGGCCGCGGATCCGACGTTGGTTTGCTCGCTCCGCGGGATTACGAGATTGGTCCCGATGGACCACATGAAACCCTTGCCGGGCTCGCGCGCGAACACTTCATTCAAGCCGGCGGGGTTGAAAAAGATCGTACCGAGGTCATCGGCTGCCGCGGTATTGCCGGCATCGACACGGCCGAGGCCTTTGACGCTCTGCTGGTTGATGAAGAAACCGGTAGCCGACACCGGCCCCGAGACTGCGAACGCGAGCACGGCCGGAATGACGCACGACAGCAACTTTCGAACAGCGAACGCCTGCTGTTTCATAAAGGCTCCCCTGGCGTAGTCAGCGTACGGCCGGGAAAACCGCCTTCCGCGGCCGCCGTTGCAGCATCCAGCTCGCGTGCATGGCTCGGGCGGACGACAGATGTTGCATGTCCGCTTCTTTATCTACCTGCTCGAGCGACGGCCCGCGAGAGCGAATGCCGTCTTTGTAGCTTTATGCAAAACGATTGTGACAGCTTGATGCGGGGTTGTGTAGCCGAATGCGCAACCACATGATGGACGCGAGCCCTCGGCGTTGCCTTAAAGTCACGTCCGTTGCGGCCATGGTGTCTCTATTCTAATTTCGGCGCCCGCCCCCACGCGATCCGGCGAACGACCTATGCCTTCATCGCGCGATAGCGGTGCGTTTACGCACCGACCGCCATCAGGCGCCGGGGGGACGCAGCACAACTAGCTCGTGCGCCTCACCTCCTGCACGATGCGCTCCAGCCGCTCGACATCAGTGACGACGAGTGCTGCGCCGCTGCGCTCGATCAGGCCTTGCTTCGCCATCGCCGACAGCTCGCGCGTCACCTGCTCGCGATAAGTGCTTATCTGTGCAGCCATCCGGGAATGCTTCGGCGCCGGGTCGATGCGCGCGGCGTTGCCGCTCACGCCGGCCTCGCGTGCCAGACGCAGGAGCTCGGCATGGACGCGGTTTTGGACGCCGAGGGTGCTGAAGTCGTAAACCCGCTCGGTGAGCTCGCGGATCGAGTTCACCAGGCGCCGCAGCACGCGATCGCACACGTCGACGTGCTGATGAAGCATGCGTTTGAACACGGCCGGCGTCATGGAGGCGACGAGGCTGTCCTCGATGGCAACCACGTCGGCGGAGCGGGACAGCCCGTCGATCGCAGCGAAATCTCCGAAGCACTGGCCCGCGCGCATGTCGCCGAATACGACCTCGCGGCCGGCCGCCGAAAAACAGGTCACCCGCACGCGCCCTGAGATGATGAGATAGACGTCGTTGTCGTGGGCTTCGCGCGAAATGATGCGCTCGTCAGCGGCATACCGCCGCCAGCGGCACTCGCGGGCGAGCGCCCCCAGCGCGGCGTCCGGCATGCCTTGCAGAAGCTCGATTCTTTTCAGCCCGAGCGCCGAGGGTTCCACGGTTTTGCGCTTGAGCGTCGCTGCCGCCTCGGAGGTCATCGGATCAGTCTATTACAACTCCGAACGCACGGCATAGAGCGGTCCGGCAACCCGGGTATAGCGCGCGGCCGGTGGCGCGAAGCATTCCCTATAATCGACGCTTGCTCACTCCCGGCCCACGTCCATGGCACGAGTCGTCGCGCTCTACCGTTATCCCGTCAAAGGCTTTACCGCCGAGCGTTGTAATGCGTTGACCGTGCTCCCCGAAGGACGCATCGAGGGGGATCGCGCGCTTGCTTTCCGCTTCGCAGATTCAAACCTGCCGCCGGAGGCGTGGAGTAAAAAGTACGGGTTCGCCGTGCTCGTGAACGCCCCCGGGCTCGCGCGCCTGGCCGCGCGTTACGATCCGGCCACGAGGCGCCTGAGTCTCGCGTACGAAGGCGCGGTGCTGGCCGATGAGGCGCTGGACGATGACGGCCGCGACCGGCTCGCCGCCGCCGTGGAGCGCTACGTGCTGGGGCTTCCCGACAACCCTTTGACCGGCCATCCCGAGCGGCTTCCGCTGCAGCTCGTCGGGGACGGCCTCACCCCGCGCTACCAGGACAGCCAGGACGGACAGGTCACGCTGCACAGCCGGGCAAGCCTCGGCGCGGCCGCAGGCGCGCTGGGCGACGCCGACCTCGACGAGCTTCGGTTTCGCTCGAACGTCGCGATCGAAGGGGTGGGCGCGTGGGCCGAGCAGGAGTGGATCGGCAGGACGATACGCATCGGCAGCGTGGAGCTCGAAGCGGTCAAGCCGAAGGTGCGCTGTCTCGCTACGCACGCGAATCCCGGCACCGGAGAGCGTGACCTGCCGGTGATGCAGACGCTGGTGAGCGCGTTCGGGCAGGCGCAGCCGACATTCGGGATCGGCCTCGTCACGCGAGGCGCGGGCGGCGAGATCCGTGTGGGGGACTCGGTCGAAGTCGTACGGTGAACGTGGCGGCTATTGCTCCACCCGGATGGCGGCAGTCCGGATGATCCTGCCGTATTTGGAGATGTCGCTGCGTATGGTCGAGCCGAAGTTCTGCGCCACGGACGCTGCGGTCATACCGAACGCGCACAGCGCAAATACTGCAGCGCTGCATGCAACAGCGGGGGGTTTCATTCGAAGCTCCATCGTCGATGACGGGCGTGCGCCTCAAGCAAGACCGGTTCCATGAAGCGTCTCGCGGGGCCGCGCACGGCAGCGCCTCACCGGAGGGGTACTCGCGCGCTGTTGCGGTGCATGCGTTGCTCAGCAGGCGTGCGCTGCGTTAACGTGTGCGGTGCAGGGGCGCCGCCGCGCGAGTGGTCCGCCCACACACCGCTCGATTGCCGAGGAGCACCTCCCATGAGCCTTCCATTGTTCCACATGATCGACGGTGCGCCGGACCCGGTCGCGCCGTTCAGCCACGCGGTCGAAGCCGACGGATGGGTATTCGTCACCGGCCAGATGCCTTTCAGCGGCACGTCGAACACTTCGGATTACCCCGAGGGGATCGAGGCGCAGACCCGGCAGGTGATGGAGAATCTCGCGCGCGTGCTGACCGGCTGCGGCCTCACGTTCGAAAACGTCGTATCGGCGCGAGTGTTTCTGCGGCACTTCGACGAAGACTACGAAAAAATGAACGCCGTCTACGCGAGTTATTTCAGGGCCGGCCGCCGGCCCGCGAGGACTTGCGTCGGCGTCAGCGGGCTTGCCCGCGGCGCGCGGGTCGAAATCGACCTGATTGCAAGACGCACATCCAGACCGCCGCTGACGGGCGAAGCCTAGGGCCCGAGCCCGCTTCGGGGTCTGGCCCCGGTTTGCAGATTGACAAAAATACTGGAGGAGGAAACGCATGCCCACTCGTGCGGCGGCGCTCGCCGTCTCGCTGATGCTCTGCAACGCGGCGGCCGCGCAGAGCTATCCTGAAAAAACGGTCGTGATGGTGGCGCCGTTTCCGGCAGGAGGATCGGTCGATCTGGTCGCCCGCGCCATCGCGCAGCACATGAGCGATGCGTGGAAGCAGCCGGTGATCGTATCCAACCGGCCCGGTGCGAGCGGCAACATCGGCGCGGAAGCGGTCGCGCGCGCCGCGCCCGACGGCTACACGCTGCTCATGGGAACCACCGCGCTCGCCGGCAGTCCCGCGATCTACCCGAAGCTGGGCTACGACCTGCAGCGTGATCTCACGCCGGTCGCGCTCGCGGTGACGATGATGAACGTGCTGGTGACCCACCCTTCGCTTCCCGCAAAGTCGGTGGGTGACCTGCTCGCGCTCGCCAAAGCCAAACCGGGAACGCTCACCTCAGCGTCAGCGGGCGTCGGCAGTTCGAACCACCTCGCGCTCGTGCTCTTCAACATGATGTCGGGTGTCAACATCGGACACATTCCGTACAAGGGCGCAGCGCCTGCCGTCGCCGACACGATGGGCGGCCACGTCGCGATGACTTTCGCGCCGATCGCCGCCGCGCTGCCACCGGTGCGCTCAGGCAGGCTGCGCGCGATCGGCGTGACCGCGGCCAGGCGCTCGGGCGAGTTGCCCGACGTTCCGACGATAGACGAGGCGGGGGTGCGCGGTTACGAAGCAGCCGGATGGAATGCGCTACTCGCGCCGAAAGCGACGTCGCGAGAGATCATCATGAAAGTGAATGCAGCGCTCGCCGACAGCCTCAGGTCGACGAAGGTCAGAGAGATACTCACGGCCTCGGGCGCCGAGGCCGGCGGCGGATCACCCGAAGCGCTCGGCCGTTTCATCCAGAGCGAAATCGGCAAATGGGGGAAGGTGGTTCGCGCCGCCGGAATCAGGCCCGAGTAGAGAGAGAGCTTTTGCCCGGATCAACCTTCGTCGTAAAACGGCGTGAGCACGAAGAAGTCGGTGCTGAGGGCGTCGAGCAGCGCGATGTCTTCCCGCGCCGGGCCGACCTCGAGCACGATGGGGTACGGATCGCTCAGGCTCGACACGAGGTAGTGCTCGCTCAGGAGCGGCGTCGTTTCACCCAGCGTCGACGCGATCTCGTCCGCGCTCGCCGTGCTGAGCACCGTGACCGGCTCGTCGAGCGCCAGCACTGAACTGGAGTCGGCCGCGCTCACCGCGCCGTACGAAGAGTCGCCATCGCTCATCGCCGAGTCGAAGCCGCCGCTCCCCGCTCCGCTGAAGCTCGAGCTTGCCCCGGTACCGTAGGATTCATCGCCGAACAGCCAGTAATCGATACCGCCGCTGCTGTTCATCGAGGTATCGAAGCTCGGGCCGTAGATCGACGGATCGCCGCTCATCGACGAGTCGAAGCTCGCCGCGGACGAGTCGAAACCGCCGCTACCGGAGCCGCCGAAGCTCGAACTGGCGCCGGTGCCCGCGGTCGACTCGTTGTCGTCCGCGCCGACCAGCCAGTATTCGGTGATCGTCAGTGCGATGGGCTCGCCTTCAATGCTCGAGGTCGAGTCATAGCCGCCGCTGCCGGTGCCGCCGGGGCTCGAGCTCATTCCGACCGACCCGTCGCTGTGCAGCCCTTCCTGCATGCCGATGACGCTCGCCGAAGCGTTGTCAGAGCTCCAGCCGGCGGTATGCGGCAGATTCGCGAGCCATGGTGCCGATTCGTCGACCGACGCCGGCGTCTGGACTTCATACGGGCTGCCCTGCATGCCGGTGTGCGCGCCACCATGGTGGAAACCACCCGCCAGCGCGCCGCCGCACGCAAAGGTCCCTGCTACTGCAAGTGCCATCAAAGTCTTGGATTTCATGTCGCGTCTCCTTGCTGATTGCCTTTGTCTCGGCTTCAGCCCTACACCTCGCAACACGTGTGCCAGGAACGAAAACACCATGACGGCAGCGACTTACGTCATACGCGCCGCGTGCAGCCGGCGTTTTTCGTCCCCGCTCGGCGACAGGTACGGCGCGGCTTCCGTAAGTCGCTGCCGGTGCGGCGCTTTGGGTGTCGGGAGCACCCAACATTGAACGAAGGTACTACGCGCTCACGACGAGCGTTTTCACGCTGCGGAGAGCTGGCGATCTGCGGCCCGATCCTTCAGGCGCAGGGCGTCGAGGTCTGCATTCAGTGCCGCACGCTCGGCAGCGGTGAGCGGCAGGAGCGGGGCTCGCACGTGCCCGCCTGCGAGGCCGAGATACTCGGACCACGCCTTCAGCTGCGCAATCGGTATCACCTTGTGCTTCAGCCACGGCTCGCGCATCCATTTCTCGTGGATTTCGCGCACCGGATCGAGCGTATCGGAGATCTCCTGCGCCTCGTCGAACCGGCCTTCGAGCGCGCGCTCGACGTAGTCGCGCATCGGGGTCCAGCCCGCGGTCTGGATCAGGAACGGCGCAGCCGAAGACATGTGAACGCGCTGCCCGTGCTCGCGCATGAGCTTCATGCAATCGGTTTCTGAAGGATGGCTCACGACGATCCTGTCGCCGCAAAGCTTCTTCACCGCGATGTAATGATCGATCGGCCGGCCGATCTTGATGCCGCAGATATTCTCGATGCTCGCGATACGCGCGGTGAGCTGCGGCGACAGCGGTTCGCCGCATGCAAAAGCGGTGTCGAACATCCACACGCCGATGTCCACGCGTGACGCGACGACTTTGAACCATTCGTAGATCGCGTCTTCGCTCGCCGCCGGATAGTAGGGATTGATGACGATCGCGAAGTCGGCGCCGACCGCCTGCGCGTGGCGCGTGAGATCGATGGTCTCATTCGGCGAATGGTGCCCCGTGTGTGCGATCACCTTGCACTTGCCGCGCGCTTCCTCGACGACGATTTCGACCACGCGCTTGCGCTCTTCCTTCGTGAGCGCCCAGAACTCGCCCATCGTCCCGGCGCAGAAGATCCCGTCGATGTGCAAGCCGTCGGTCATGTGGCGCATGTTGCGCCTCAGCCCGGGTTCGTCGAGCTCGTCGTCGGGGGTGAACGGCGTGGCGATCGCCGCCCACACGCCGCGGAATTGTTCGAACGACGCTTGCTTCGCTTCGGACTTGCGGTAATTCATCCTCACTCCTTTTTTAGTTTTACCGCTGCCGTTCGCGCGCCCCTTTACTCCCGCGTCGCCGCACCCGCGACGACCTGCGACAGCAGCGCCGCGAGCGCAGCCGTTTCGACCGGCTTCACGAGGTGTACGTCGAAACCCGCCGCTTCGGTTCGCAGCCGGTCTTCATGCTCGCCATGGCCGGTGAGCGCGACGAGAAAAATCTCGTCGCGGCCGAGGGTCGAACGAATCCGCCGCGCGACCTCGTAGCCGTCCATCCCGGGAAGACCGAGATCGATCAAAGCGACGTCCGGCCGCTCCTGCAGGACGACCTGAAGCGCAGCGTGACCGTCTGCGGCTTCATAGACCGAGTGGCCGTACGCCATCGACAGCAGCATCCGCAGCGTCGTGCGTGCATCGGGATGGTCTTCGACGATCAGGACTTTGAGTGGCCCCGGGGACTGACTGGAAGCGGGCATTTCGGGAGGATACCAGCTTCGCGCCGCGCGGCTCGCCAAGGGCCATGAAGTACACACCGTTGGGCACGGTTCCTGCCTCGCCGCACCCCTATGGAACCCTTTCCTGTCAACGCGCTTGCCGTGCAATGGGAATTTCGTTGCCGCGGCAGTGATGCGCCGGGGAGACCTTGGAACTGGCATTGCCGGTCCGGCGATGGATCCACAGTCGCGAAGTCGCAGAGATATTTCAAGTCTCTCCGCGAGGCTGTAGCAGACGCAAACAAACACGGCTTCCGGTACGAGCTGCCGCCGGAAGCCCGATAGACACGAGCACGCCGCCGCCCGCCCGGAGCGGGCGGCGCTGCGTAGCTCGCGCAACCAGGAATTGGCACGATGGGTTGGGAATTCGCGGCAGTGTGGGTCGACGACCCCGCGAGGTGCTGGAAATGGACATGGCGTCGGGTCGCGGACGATAGCGGCGCCGTGCTCGAGCAATCGAAAGACTTCGTGCAGCTCGAAGACTGCATCGACGACGCACGCCGCAACGGCTTCGAAGAGTCCGGCTGCGGCTCGATCGATTAGCAGCGCCGGCGTCCCGCCCCGGCGGTGAACTGCATCAGCCGGCAAGGTGCGGGCACGTCTGATGCTGTATCAGGATCACCGCGCGTGACTGCGCGATCCGACGAACTACGCCCGTCAGACACCGCGGGCGAGCCGGCCAACCCACACGGAGATGTTTATGAACAAGGACGAGATCAAAGGTAGCGTGAAGGATATCGCGGGCAAAGCTCAGCAGAAAGTCGGCGAGCTCACCGGCAGCGAAACGCAACAGATCAAAGGGCTGAAGAACCAGGCCGAAGGCAAGATCCAGAAAGGCGTCGGCCATGTGAAGGACGCGCTCGACGACGCGAAGGACGAGTAACGTCGCAGACCATCCTCATCGAACGGAACGAGCGTTTCACCCCCGCTTCGGCGGGGGTTTTTTTATGCAGCGTACAGGTGTGCAAGACATCGCGGAGAGAGCCGTCGTGAGCGCGTGTCGGCCAGCGTACACACTTCTGGTACGGGCGTTGCTATCCCTGTGTCGAGTTCAACTCAGAGGAGAAATGGTCATGAACTACCGCCTTCGCCGCGCGTCAGCGCGCTGGCAAGACCGCGTCGAATCGCTACGCGGCCAGTCCGGCAAAGTCGGCTGGATATTGTTGTGGGCGCTCGGCGTGCCGATCCCCGTATTGCTGGTGCTGTTCCTTCTGCGCGGGTGCACGTAGCGAGCGCACGTAGCAACAGCCGTATTTAAGAAAAGCGCCGCAGCCTCGAGCATGCCGCGCTTTTTTTCGCCGGTTCGAAGTCAGCCGACTTCGGCCGTATCGAGAACCGGCGACTCCGAGAGCACGATCGCCACCTGATCTTCCTGCGAGAGCGTCAGGTCGTCGCTGGGGAAGAGCGCGATGTAGTCCGTCGGCGCGACGACATAGGTTTCATCGCCGATCGCGAGCTGATCGCTCGAGTCCACGATGTCGATGACGTAATAATCCCAGCCGTCCAGCGCCACCGGCGTCCAGCTCACGAGGTAACCGCCGCTGTCCGCTTCCGCCATCTGGTCGAAGCTCGCCGACCAGTCGGTCGCATCGCTGAGCTCGAGATAGCCGGTGTCCTGCGCGACGATGTCGGGCGCCGCCGCAGTGCTCATGTGTTCGCTGCCGAACCCGTGATGCGGAGAGACGATGTTCGGGCCGTTTTCGCTCACCGAAAACGGGGTCTGGACCTCGTGGCTGGACCCGGCATATGCGCCCGCCGACCAGCCGAACGTACTTGCAACCGCAAGGGTGATGAATGTTCTGGATTTCATCGCTAGCTCCTTTCCGGTGGATGTGTGCGAAAAAAAACGCGCATACGCTGTTGCTCGCAACACCTGTGCCACCGAGGAAACGTCTCGATGATTCCGTAGCTTATGTTGAAATGGCAGTGCGGCGGAAAAGTGGATCCGTCGCCCTCGGGCGACCCCGACCCACCGGCGGGCGGTAACTCGCTGGCGGCGTACGCATTTGAGTGTCGGTCACCGCCAACACAAGCGACTGTCGCAACCGGTCAGCTCAACGGACCGTGCAATCGGCTCGGCTCCCGATGACGGTCGATCCAGTAACCCCACGGCACGAACACCCACAGCGCGAGACTCGCCACAGCGAGCGCGCGCTCGCTGTGAGGCGGGGGCCCGAACAGCGCGCCGAAGAGGAGCAGCACGAGCACGACGACCATCGCCACGAGACCGCGGGTGCCGTTGCGCTCGCGGGGACGCGTGACGCGCGTATACATGACGACACCGGCGGCGAGCAGCGAGAGCTCGACGAAGATCGTGAGCCCGATCGAGTTCCACATGCCGAACCCGATCCTGGTCGAGGATCCCGGCCACAGCGGGAGGTCCGCACGGTGAACCGGAACATCGAGCAGCCAGTGGAGCACCACGGCGCTGCCGAGGGCCACCGCGCCTCGCGGATAGCGCCGGAATACGTGATACCCCCCCCCGAGCAGCGCGCCCCATACCAAAGCCGAGAGCAGGCTGTGCGTAATCGGATAGCTTTCGAAATCGAGCGGGCTCGCCGCCATCAGGCCCGGGACGATGTGTACGCGCTCCCACCCGAGGAGCAGAAACACCGGCCAGAGAAGGTCGAGCAACTGGGCAGCGAGGATCAGGGTGCCGAGAGAAGTTCGAGGTGCGTAACGTTTCGCCGCGAACGCAACGGCATAGTGGCCAAGTAGCATGCCGGGATCATACCGAAGAAAGGTCCACACCGCTGTGTCGGCTCGGCTTCGCCGAGCCTCACCGCGTGTACGGCGTGCTTATGCGCCTCGCGGCGCTGGATACAGAAAAATCTACGCCGCTGTGTCGGCCCGGCTTCGCCGAGCCTCACCGCGTGTACGGCGTGCTTATGCGCCTCGCGGCGCTGGATACCAATAAGAGCCGCCTCAGATCAGTGCTATTCCGTCGAGCTCTCGCGCGCACGTCTGCCTGACGATCTCGACGAATTCGGCCATATACGGCCGCGCGGCGTCGGCGGGATTCGCGATCGCGTAAAGCTCGCTCATGAGACCGCCCTTGCCGATACGCTTCGCGAGTACGTAATCGTGGTCTACGTAGCTTTTCACGCCCCAGTTCGGCAGCGCCGCCACACCGCGGCGGCTGGCGACAAGCTGGAGGATGGCGATCGTAAGCTCCGCGGTGCGGCGCTGGAGCTTCACGCCCGCGGGCTCGAGCACTTCGCGGATCACATCGATCCGCTGCGGCGGCACAGGATAGGTGATGAGGGTCTCCCCTCGCAGATCGTCGGCGTCGATACGCCGGCTCGAGCGCAGGCGGTGCTCTTTCGCCATGACGACGACGATCTCGTACCGGAACAGCGGCGCGACGTGGAACCCCGCGCGTCTCGAAGGCCGCGAGCCGATCACCAGGTCCGCTTTACCGCTCGCGAGCAGCTCTATCGGATTCGGGTGGAAGCCGGCGACGAGGTCGACTTCGACTTCAGGCCAGCGGCGCCTGAACTCGTCCATCACGGGCATGAGCCAGTCGAAGCACGTGTGGCATTCGAGGGCGATGCGAAGCTCGCCCCGCGTATCGTCCTTGAGCCTGATGATGTCGCGCTCCGCTTCGGCCACGCCGGCGATGACGGCTTTCGCCAGGGCGAGCAGCCGCTCGCCCGCCTGTGTGAACTTCACGCCCTGTCGCGAGCGCTCGAACAGCGTCACGCCGTAATGCGATTCGATTGCGCGGATCTGGTGTGACAGCGCCGACTGGGTGAGGTGCACGCGCTCGGCGGCGGCCGAGATCTTTCGAGAATCGGCGATCGCCGCGAGCGAACGCAGATGCCGGATTTCAATCATGAGCGAGATTCATGTATTAGTGAAAACGTATCGTTTGATTCATTTTAGCGTCTCCGCGAGACTGCGTGGCTGATTACGGAGAGCACCAATGACACGCACACACATCCTCGGCTTCCCCCGCATCGGCGCCCAGCGCCAGCTCAAGTTCGCGCTGGAGGCGTACTGGCGCGGCGGCGATGCGCCCGCGCTGCGCGACGCCGCAAGCGCGCTGCGGCAGCGCCACTGGATATCGCAGCGCGACGCCGGCCTGGACAGCGTCGCCGCGGGCGACTTCGCCTTCTACGACCATGTCCTCGACCATGCTGTGATGCTCGGGGCGCTGCCGAAGCGCTTCGGGTTCGATGCCGGGAACCTGACCCTCGCGCAGTATTTCGAGCTCGCCCGCGGCAATGCAGATCAGCCGGCGCTGGAAATGACCAAATGGTTCGACACGAACTACCACTATCTCGTCCCCGAGCTCGATCCGGATTCGAGGTTCGACGGCGGCGTGAGCGCGCTCGTGCAAGAGGTCGAGGAAGCGGCGGCGCTCGGCCACGCGGTGAAGCCCGTCCTCATCGGGCCGGTCACGTTTTTGTGGCTTTCCAAGAGCACGGCACCCGGCTTCGACCGGCTGCGCCTCCTCCCGGCGCTCGTCGGCGCATACCAGCGCGTGCTGCAAAAACTCGAAAAGCTCGGCGTTGAGTGGGTGCAGGTCGATGAACCGGCGCTTTGCACCGACCTCGACTCCGAATGGCTGGATGCGTTCGACTTCGCTTATGCGACGCTTTCGCACACGCCCGTGAAACTCCTTCTCGCAACATACTTCGGAAGCGCCGCCGAATACGCTCCACGTATCGCGGCGCTCCCGGTGCACGGCTTCCATATCGATCTCATCCGCGCGCCCGGGCAGCGCGATACCTGGCTCGAGTGCATGGGTCCCGATGCCGTACTCTCCGCCGGCATCGTCGACGGCCGCAACGTGTGGCGGACCGACCTGCGCCGTGCGCTGGACGTGCTGGGCCCGATGCACGAGCGGCTCGGCGAGCGGCTGTGGATCGCGCCGTCGTGCTCGCTGCTGCACGTTCCGGTATCGCTCGACCCGGAGCACCACCTCGCCGCGGAGCTGAAGCCGTGGCTCGCGTTCGCCGCGGAAAAACTCGGGGAGCTTTCCATACTGTCGCGCGCGCTGAACGACGGCGAAACGACGGTCGCGAGTGAGCTTGCCGCTGCCGGCGAGGCGCTCGCCACACGCCAGCGCTCTGCGCGCGTGCTGAACGAGCTCGTTCGCAGCCGCGTAGCCGGCGCGACAGACGCGCTCGCGGAGCGTCGCAGCCCTTTCAGCGCGCGCATCGCGCAGCAGCGTGAGCTGCTGCAACTGCCGCTGCTGCCGACGACGACCATAGGCTCGTTCCCGCAGACCGGC
Organism: Betaproteobacteria bacterium; assembly: GCA_028292225.1. Lineage (GTDB taxonomy): Bacteria > Pseudomonadota > Gammaproteobacteria > Burkholderiales > SG8-41 > JAQGMV01. The sequence goes on along the minus strand of JAQGMV010000185.1, from coordinate 3,188 downwards.
GAGATCAGGCGGGCTCGAGCGCAGTACAAACGCCGGGAGATCGGAGCGGCGGCCTACCTTCAGCGCATCCGCACCGAGATCGCGGACGCAGTCGGGAGGCAGGAAGCGCTCGGGCTCGACGTGCTCGTCCACGGCGAAGCCGAGCGCAACGACATGGTCGAATATTTCGCCGAGCACCTGTGGGGTTATGCCGTCACGGCTCACGGGTGGGTGCAAAGCTACGGGTCGCGCTGCGTGAAACCGCCGATCGTGTACGGGGACGTGTACCGCCCCGAGGCCATCACGGTAGACACCGCGCGGTACGCGCAGTCGCTGACCTCGAAACCGCTCAAAGGCATGCTCACCGGCCCCGTCACGCTCCTGCAATGGTCTTTCGTCCGCGACGACCAGCCGCGGGCGGTGACCGCGCTGCAGATCGCGCTGGCGGTCCGCGACGAGGTCGAGGACCTCGAGAAGGCCGGCATCCGGGTGATCCAGATCGACGAGCCCGCGCTGCGCGAAGGCCTGCCGTTGAGGCGCAGCGAGTGGCCGCACTATCTCGCATGGGCGACGAAGGCGTTCAGGACCGCCGCCGCGGTCGCGCACGACGCGACCCAGATTCACACGCATATGTGCTACGCCGAGTTCAACGACATCCTTCCGGCGATCGCCGCGCTCGACGCTGACGTGATCACGATAGAAACCTCGCGCTCGAACATGGCCCTGCTCGATGCGTTCGGCGCGTTCGACTACCCGAACGAAATCGGCCCGGGGGTGTACGACATCCATTCGCCGCGCGTGCCGGAAACGTCGGAGATGCTCGGGTTACTGCGGCGCGCCGCGGCGGTAGTCCCGCCTGAGCGGCTGTGGGTGAACCCGGACTGCGGACTGAAGACCCGGACCTACGAGCAGGTCGAGCCGGCGCTGCGGGCGATGGTGGATGCGGCGCGTCAGTTGCGGGCTGAGCTTCTCTAGCTCCAAAGCTTTAACGCCAGGGACGCAGGGACGCGAAGGAAAGGCTCGACCAAATACTTCCCCTCGTCTGCTTTTGGTCCCCCTCGTGTCGAAGCTGTGATCGTCGCGCAAGCCACCAGCATGCGAAATCGGGGACAGACCCCGATTACTCGGGTTTGATACCTGCGACTTGAACGAGCTTCGTGATCCGCTCGAAATCTCCGCGGAAGAACCGGTCGAAAGCCTGCGCGCTTTCGCTCCCCGCCGGCGTCAGGCCCTGCGCCGCGTACGCCTTGACGACATCGGGCTCGGCGAGCGCCTTCTGGAGGCTCGCGTGCAGCTTGTTGATCACCGCACGCGGGGTTCCGCGCGGAACGAACACACCGTTCCAGCTCGCGTATTCGTAGCCGGGCACGCCCGCTTCGTCGACGGTCGGGATCTCCGGCAGCAGCGCCGAGCGCTGCTTCGATGAGATCGCGAGCGCGCGCACGCGACCCGACTTGATGTGGCCGACGAGCGCCGCCGCCGGCGCGATGCACCACTGCGCTTCGCCGCCGACCACTGCTGCGGCCATCGGTCCCCCGCCTTTGTAAGGCACGTGCACGGTGTTGATGCCGGCAAGCGTGTTGAACATGGTCCCTGCGAGATGGCTGGACGAGCCGACGCCGGCCGAAGACATGTTGAGCTTGCCGGGCTGAGCCTTCGCGAGCGCGACGAGGTCCTTGAGGTTCTTTGCAGCGACCGAAGGATGAACCACCAGGACCGCATCGGCATTCACGAGATTCGACACCGCGTCGAAATCCTTCAGCGCGTCGAATGGCAGGCTGCGGTAGGTAAAGCGCGACACGATCATCGAGCTCGAAGCGCCGACCAGCGCCGTGTAACCGTCGGGGGCGGCGCGCGCCGCGAGCTCGATGCCGATCGTTCCGCCGGCGCCGCCGCGATTGTCGATCACGACCTGCTGGCCCAGCAACTCGGAGAGCTTAGGCGTCACGATGCGCGCGATCGTATCGAGCGAAGAACCGGCGGATTGCGCGGCGATGACGCGTATCGGGCGCGTGGGATACGACTGGGACTGGGATTGAGCGGCCAAAGCCGCGGGCATGGAGCAGCACGCAAGCAGCACGACTATCGATGACCGACGCTTCATTACCCACTCCTCCGGATTACGAACCGAATACGGCGCTATGACGCTCTGGGGCCTAGGTTAAGGCGCGGCTGACAATGCCGCAACTGCCTTGATTGGAAGCCGATTGCCGTCATGCAGCGGGGCGCGGGGTTCGTCGGCGCCACATCAGCCACAGGGTTGCGGCGGCGGCAAATACAAGAAAAGGTATCGAGCCGTAATTGACCGCGTGCCACCCGCTCTTCTGAAGCAGGACGCCCGACGAGGTCGAGGAGATTGCCATCGTGCAGAACACCATGAAGTCGTTCGCGGCCTGCGTCTTCGCACGCTCGGCGGGGGTATGGCTCTCGGAGAGCAGCGCGGAGCCGCCGATGTACATGAAGTTCCAGCCAATGCCGAGCAGGAAGAGCGACGCCCAGAAATTGAGGAGCCCGGTACCCGTCACTGCAGCAGCGATGCAGCCGAGCAGGATCGCGACACCGGTGAGTATGATGTTCAGCACGCCGAAGCGGTGGATGAGCGAGCCGGTAAAGAACGACGGACCGTACATGCCGATGATGTGCCACTGGAGAACAAAAGCGGCATCGTTGAACGGGTGATCGTGCGCGCGCATCGCGAGCGACGTCGAGGTCATCATCAGATTCATGATGCCGTACGACAGCATCGCCGCGAGCGCGGCGACGATGAAGACCGGCTGGGACATGATCTGCGCGAGCGGCCGTCCCGATTCCTTGCGCTCGCTCGCCGAGAGCATCGGGATGTCGAGCCACATGAGCAGCGTCGTCGCGACCAGGCACACGCACGCGAGGGAAAGGTATGCGCCGAGATACGGGTGCGCGTCGAACGCGAAGATGGTCCGCTTCGCCATCTCGGGGCCGAAGATGCCGCCGATGATCCCGCCGGCCAGGGTCAGCGAAATCGCTTTTGCGCGGAAGCTCGGGGCGGCCGCGTCGGCGGCTGCGAAACGATAGTACTTGCCGAACGAATTGTACATGCCCATCACCATCATGCCGGCGCACAGCAGCCAGAACTGGGCGTAGTACATCGCCAGGCTGCAGACTGCGGCGCCGGCGATGCCTATGGTCGTCCCGACCTGAAAGCCGCCCCGGCGCCCGATCGCGTTCATGAG
>JAQGMV010000156.1 GCA_028292225.1 Betaproteobacteria bacterium | reverse complement strand
AGACCCGGTGTCGTAATATCTGGCGTCCGGGAAATGAAGGGTGAAAGCGTGAAAGGCAAACCGAAGGTACTGGTGACGCGGGAAGTGTTCGACGAGACGCTCGAGTATTTGCGCGAGCACTGCGAAGTGGACGCGAATCAGGGCGACGTGGCGCTCACCGGCGAGGCGCTGGCGGCGCGCGCCGCGGACAAGGAGGCGATCGTGTGCAGCCTCACCGACCGCATCGACGCCGCGCTGATCGAGCGCTGCCCCGGCCTGAGAGTCGTAGCCAACATCGCAGTCGGCTACAACAACATCGACGTGCCGGCATGCACCGCGCGGCGGATCATGGCGACCAATACGCCGGGCGTGCTCGACGACAGCACCGCGGACCTGGCGTGGACGCTCATGCTCGGCGCTGCGCGGCGGATCACCGAAGTCGAGCGCTACATCCGCAACGGTGACTGGAAAGGCTGGCGCCTGAAGCAGTGGCTGGGGGTCGACGTGCACCACGCGACGCTCGGCATCATCGGCATGGGCCGCATCGGGCAGGCGATCGCCAGGCGCGCCGCGGGCTTCGATATGCGCGTGCTGTATCACAACCGCAATCGTGTCGCTGAAGGCATCGAAGCCAAGCTGAATGCGTCACGGGTAAGCCTGGACGAGCTCCTGCGGCAATCGGATTTCGTGGTGCTGCAGGTGCCTTATTCGCCTGACACGCACCACCTCATCGGCGCGGCCGAGCTTTCGAAGATGAAGCCGACCGCGATATTGATCAATTCCACGCGCGGCGGCGTGGTCGACGACGATGCGCTGGTCGCTGCGCTGAAGAACGGCACGATACGCGCGGCAGGCCTCGACGTCTTCGAGAACGAGCCGAAGCTCAACCCGCTCTTTCTGGAGCTCGACAACGTGGTGCTCGCGCCTCACGTCGGGAGCTCGACCGAGGCGACCCGCCGCGCGATGGCGATGACTGCTGCGAAGAACGCGGTGGCCGCGCTGGGCGGCGCGAAGCCGCCCAATCTCATCAATCCCGACGCGGTCACTTCAAAAACGTAAAAATCAACCACGAAGAATCCTTCGTGGTTGTAGCCTTTTTGAGCTTTTCATGAACACTATTCCTGAGCTGGGCCTGCGCGAAATCGCAGCGGGCGTTCGCGACAGGCGCTGGAGCGCGCGGGAGGTCATCACCGCGTGCGCACAGCGCATCGAGGTTCTCGAGCCGCGCGTGCGGGCGTGGGAGACACTGGCTCTCGAGCGCGCTTTCGCTCGCGCGGACGCGCTCGACGCAACGGGCTGCGATGGCGCGCTCGCCGGCGTGCCGCTCGCGATCAAGGACTTGATCGATGTCGCAGGGCTTCCTACGCGCTATGGCTCGCCGCTCTATGCGTCCGCATCGCCGGCAAGCGTGTCCGCTTCGTGCGTGGCGGCACTCGAGCGCGCCGGCGCGATCATCCTGGGCAAATCGGTGACGACCGAGTTCGCGTACTACACGCCCGGCAAGGCGCGTAACCCGTGGAATATCGAGCACACGCCCGGCGGATCTTCGATGGGCTCGGCAGCGTCGGTCGCGTGCGGTATGGCCGCGGGCGCGCTGGGCACCCAGACCAACGGTTCGGTCGTGCGGCCCGCTGCTTTCTGCGGCGTGGTCGGATTCAAGCCGAGCTTCGGTTCGGTATCGAACCACGGCACGCTCGATCCCTGGCCGACCCTCGATCACACCGGCGTATTCGCGAGGAGCGTTGCCGATGCCGCGGTTCTCGCGGCCGTCATCGTCAGCCCCGGGCTGCTTTCCGGCCGCGCGAGCCTGCCCGAGCGCGCGCCGCGGCTCGCGCTCGTGCGCTCCCCGGTCTGGCACCTCGCGCAGGCGCCACAGCGCGAGATGCTCGCCTCGAACGCGAATGCGCTCGAGCGCGCGGGTGCACAGGTGAGCGAGCTCGAGCTCCCGGCGTCGTTCGAACGCGCGCACGCGGTGCAGCGTCTCATCATGGCTTTCGAGGCTGCACGCCACTTCGGATCCCTGCAGGCGCGCAATCGCGACGGATTCAGCGTGCAGCTCAACGCGCTGATCGACGAAGGCGCGGCGATCGATGAGCCCCGCCATCGCGAGGCGCTCGCCGCCACGGAGGCGTTCAGAGCCGAGCTCGCCCGGACCTACCGTGACTTCGATGCGCTGATCACGCCGCCTGCTGCCGGTGAAGCACCCGCGACGCTGAAGGAGACCGGGAGCCCCGCGTTCTGCACGATATGGACGCTACTCGGCGTGCCCGCGATCACCTTCCCGGTCGGGCTCGGTCCGGCGGGGCTGCCGCTCGGTCTTCAGGTGGTCGGTCACGCACGCGATGATGAGCGCATGCTTCAAGTCGCCGCATGGTGCGAGTCGCATCTGCCGCTTTTGCCGTATCCCGATACTGACGCACACCCCGACGCCGAGCCGCAGAAGTAGGGCGCCCGCCGGGCTTTCGCGGTGAAGCAGCTCTTCAGCCTGATGGTCGAGGTGATGCTGCCGCTTACGCTGCTGGTGGCGGCGGGCGCATTCTGGCCGCGTTTTTTCGCCGACGCGCAACTTGCCGTCATGCGCACGCAGCTCAACCGGCTGGTGATGTATCTGTTCTATCCGTCGATCCTCTTCGCGGTATCGTCGACGACCCCGATCGATCGCAATCTGCTGTCGGTCCCGCTGCTCGTCGGCATCGGCACGCTGGTCTCGGGAGCGCTGCTGTACGTGCTGCTCTACATGCTCCCGATCTGGCGCAAGCTCACCGATCCCACCCGCGCGGCGCTGATGCTCGGCGGCATGTTCGGCAACACCTTCAACGTCGGCGTGCCGGTGCTCGTCTTTTTCTACGGCCGCGACGCGACGCGTTATGCGGTGTTCAACGACATGCTCATGACGATGCCCCTGGTCTGGAGCTTCGGGGTGTGGATCGCGACCCGGCTCGGGTCGCACAGCACCGACGTGCTGCACGCGCCGGTGTGGAAAGTGATGCTGACGATGCCGCCGATCTGGGCGTTCATCCTCGGAACGGCCACGCAGCAGCTCGGCCTCACCTACCAGCCGCTGGTCAATGCGGCGCATCTGATCGGGCAGGCGACGATACCGGTGATCCTTTTCGTGCTCGGTATGACCATCCCGTGGAACCGGCTCGCGCCGCGGCCGGAGATCCTGAGCGCCGCAGCGATCAAGCTGGTCGCGACCCCGCTGATCGTGTGGGGAGTCGTGCAGGCGTCGTTCGAGCCGCCCGGGGAGGCACAGTTCGCAGCGGTGGTCGAAGCAGCGACGCCGTCGATGATGACCGCATTGCTCCTGGCCGACCGCTTCAGGCTGGATTCCGCCGCCGCCGCACTGCTGATCGGATGGAGCACGATACTGTTCTGGCTCACCCTGCCCGCGATGATGGCGCTCGGGCTGGTGAGATGACGCGGGGGTGAACGGTGAACGGTAAACCGTGAACGGTAAACGGTGAACCGTTCACGTAAGCAGCGCTGCGGTGCGCTTGAGGATTTCCCATTCACTCTTACCGGTTCACCGTGTACCGTGTACCGTTTACCGTTCACGAAGGAACAATAATGAAACTCGGATTCATAGGGCTCGGCGTGATGGGGCGGCCGATGGCGCTGAACCTGATGAAGCACGGGCACGAGATGGCGGTGTACGCGCGGCGTGCGGAATCGGCCGCACCGGTGGTATCCGCCGGCGCCCGCCTGGTCGGCTCGCCGCGCGAAGTCGCCGCCAGCGCCGACGTGATATTCACGATGGTCACCACGTCGAGCGACGTCGAGAAAGTGGCGGTCGGGGACGACGGCATCATCTCAGGCGCGCGGCCGGGTTGCGTGCTCGTCGACATGGAGACGATCGCTCCTGCGGTCGCGCGCAGTGTCGCCGTTCGCCTGGCGGAAAAGGGCATCGACATGCTCGATGCACCGGTTTCGGGAGGCCCGAGCGGGGCGGAGCAGGCGACCCTCTCGATCATGGCCGGAGGCAAAGCGGCGGTGTTCGAGCGCGTGAAGCCGCTTTTCGAGTGTCTCGGAAAAACGATCGTCCACATGGGCGACAGCGGCGCGGGACAGACGACGAAAGCGTGCAATCAGCTCGCGCTGCTGGTCTGCGCGCAAGGCGCGGCCGAGGCGCTCGCGCTCGCGCGGGCGAGCGGGATCGATCCGGCGAAAGTACGCGAAGTCCTGATGGCCGGGGTCGCCGCGAGCCGCGTGCTCGACCTCTTCGGCCAGCGTATGGTCTCACGCGATTTCGCCGCCGGCATCGAGACCCGCCTCTATCACAAGGACCTCGACATCGTGCTCGAGCTCGCGCACGGCCTTGGCCAGGCGGTGCCCGCCGGCGCCGTCGTCATGCAGCACATCAACGCGATGATCGGCCGCGGCGACGGCGCGAGCGACCTGTCCGCGCTTATCAAAATCATCGAGGCGATGTCAATGCGAGATGACCCAGGTGGCAGAGAGCCGGTTCCAATATCATAGTGGCAGTGCCGAATTGTTACCCCGAATATCGATGAAAAGCCATTCGCACTGAGCGTAGCGCAGTCAGTGCGAAGTCGAAGTGCAATCCCCGGTGGACGTTCATGTTTGGACTTCGCTATTGCTGCGCTCAACACGAACGGTTTGAAAAACTGTGCGGGCCTGCAGGGTCCGAAGCAGCGTAGTACCTTCCCCGGAGTAGGTTTATGAGCTTTACGCAGCACGACCCCGTATCCCCCCGCCTCACGCGCTCCGAGCTGATCGTTCCCGGCGCCTCGACGGCGCTTTTCGAAAAAGCCGCGCGCTCGGCAGCCGATGCCGTCTTTCTGGACCTCGAAGACGCGGTGGCTCCGGACGACAAGGCAGCCGCACGCAGAAACGTCATCGCCGCGCTGAACGACGTCGACTGGGGCCGCAAGACGCTGGGCGTGCGCATCAACGGGCTCGATACGCCGTACATGTATCGCGATGTGATCGACGTCGTCGAGGCCTGTCCGCGGCTCGACCTGCTGTCAATACCGAAGATCGGGGTGCCTGCAGATGTATACGCGGTCGACATGCTCGTCACGCAAATCGAGCAGGCGCTCCAGCGCCGGAAGAAGACCGGCTTCGAGATCCTGATCGAGACTGCGCTCGGCCTCGCGAACGTCGAGGCGATCGCGCGTGCGAGCCCGCGTCTCGAGGCGATGTGCTTCGGCGCGGGCGATTTCGCCGCGTCGACCCGCGCGCGAACCACCGGGATCGGAGGGCTGCATCCGCACTACGGCGTGCTGAGCGACAAGGACGCCACCGGAGAACGCGTGTTCAGTCAGACGGACCCCTGGCACGCCGCGCAGGCGCGGGTGCTCGTCGCGTGCCGCGCCTACGGCTTGCGGCCGATCGACGGCGTCTACGGCGATTTCAGGGACACCGAAGGATTTCTCTCGGCCGCACAGCGCGCCGCGGCGCTCGGCTTCGACGGCAAGTGGGCGATACACCCGACACAGGTCGCCCCGCTGAACGCGGTGTTCAGCCCCGACCCCGAAGAAGTCGAGCGCGCACGCCGGATCGTCGAGGCGATGGCTGAAGCCGCGCGGCAGGGCAAAGGCGCAGTGCAGATCGACGGGCGACTGGTCGATCTCGCGAATATCCGGATGGCCCAGAACCTGCTCGAAAAAGCGGAGGCGATCGGCGCGGCCGCCGCGACGCGCGATTGAGGCCGGTGCGGCTATCCACTGCGTACGCGACGTGTCACAATGCCGTCGCCCGCTCGACGGCTTACTACGACAAAAAATTCAGATGGGTGAGGGACTTACGTCTCCTGCGGAAATTTCCCCGGGTTCTCCCAGGGAGCCCGGCCTGAGCCGCGCGGGGTCCATACACGCAGAGCAGGTAAGACAGCTTTACCGCCTCTCCCGCACGACCTACGTCGCGTCGCTGCTCGCCGGTCTCGTCGTGGTCGGCGCGCTCTGGAATGTCGTTCCCACTGCCGGGCTGGCGCTGTGGGCGATGCTGCTCGTCGCCGTCATGAGCGCGCGGTTCGCGCTCTACCGCATCTTCCTCACCCGCAACCCCCCCGACGCCGAAGCGGGCAAGTGGTGCGCGTTTTTCATCGCCGGGGCGGCAGCGGCCGGCGCCTCGTGGGGGGTGCTGGGCTCGGCGCTTTATCCGTCGGGCGCGATGCCGCAGGAATTCCTCGTCATATTCGTCGTCGGCGGCATGGTGATCTCCGCGGTGCTCGTCCTGGCGCCGGTACAAAACGCGTTTCTCGCGTTTCTGATGCCGTCGATCCTCCCGATCATCCCCATTGTTTTCATGCAGGGGACGACGGTGCATTTCTACATGGGCGTGATGCTGGTCCTGCTCCTGGTCGTCATGCTCGGAACCGGCCCGATCGTCTCTGAAGTCATCCGCGAGGCGATCGGGATGAAATTCGAGAACAGCGAGCTGCTCGCGCAGCTTTCGCAGAGTCACGCCGAGTCGCGCCTCGCGAACCTCCAGCTCAACGACCAGGTCTACGCCCAGCGCGTCACGGCCGAGCAGTTGCGACAGGCCTCGCAGAAGCTCGCCGCGCTGATCGAAGCCTCGCCGCTCGCGATCATCGTGCGCGATGTCGAGGGACGCGTGGAGAGCTGGAATGCCGCGGCGGAGCGGATTTTCGGGTGGTCGCAGGACGACGTCCGCGGCCGACCGGCCCCTTACCATCCTTCGGGTATCGACACCGAAGATGCCCCTTTTCGCCGGAAGATACTCGAGGGCCAGAGCGTCGCCGGCATCGAAGGCCTGCGCGTGACTCAGGACGGTCGCCTGATCGCAGTCAGCATCTCGGGTGCCCGCATACACGATGTCGGCGGGCGTCCGACCGGCTATCTGACCATCGTCGCCGACATCACCGAGCGCAAGAGGGTTGCGCAGCAGCAGAGCGTCATCAGCAGTGTCACGATGCTCCTCGCCGAAGCGCAGAGCGTTGAGGAAGCGATTCCGCGCGTGCTGCAGACGATGTGCGAATCGTTCGGGTTCGTCTACGCGGCACGCTGGCTCCTCGACCGGCAAAACCTACTTCTGCGCTGCGCCGAGACCTGGAACGCGCCGATGCCCGAGCTCGCGGCCTTTCACGAGCATTCGAAGGCGAGGCTAGGCCGCCCGTCGAAGGGGCTGGGCTTGAGCAGGCGCGTCTGGGAGACCGGAGCGCCGGTATGGATCGCGGATCTCACGAGCGACATGGACTTCGCTCGCCGGGAATGCGCGGTGCAGGCAGGCCTCAAGTCGGCGTTCGCTTTTCCGCTGCGCGTGGGCGGCGACTTGTACGGCGTAATGGAATTTTTCGGGACGCAGCCGCGCGAGCCGGACGAGACGGTGCTGCGAGTCGCCGAGACGGTGAGCTCCCACATCGGCCAGTTCATCGCACGCAAGCAGGCTGAGCGCAATCTTCAGTTCGTTGCGAGCCACGACGCGCTCACCGGACTTTTCAACCGCTCGATGTTCAGCGAAAGGCTGCAGCAGGCGCTGGCGCAGGCGCATCGGCACGAGCGCCGGCTGGCCGTTCTGTTCATCGACCTGGACGGGTTCAAGCTGATCAACGACATGCTCGGCCACGACGCCGGCGACGTGCTTCTCGCCGATCTCGCCAACCGGCTGCGGGTGTGCATGCGTGAAGGCGACACGCTGGGGCGCATGGGCGGGGACGAGTTCGTGGTGCTGATCGAAGGCTACGACGAGGACACGCAGCTCCTCGAAGTCGCGCGCAAAGTTCTCGAGACCGTCGCCGAGCCGTTCCTGCTGCGCGACGGCGAGCATCACGTGACCGCGAGCATCGGCATCGCCGCCTACCCCCAGGACGGTGAGGATGCGCCCGATCTCCTGAAGAACGCCGACATCGCGATGTATCGCGCGAAGGAGCAGGGCAAGAACAACTACCAGTTCCACTCGCCCGAGATGAATACCCACCTGGTCGAGCGCGTCGGAATGGAGAACGCGCTGCGCCGCGCGCTCGATCGCGGCGAGCTCAAGCTTTTCTACCAGCCGATCGTGAGTGTGCAGGACAACCGCCTGCTCGGGGTCGAAGGTCTCATCCGGTGGATGCATCCTTCGCAAGGCGTGATCAATGCACCCGAGTTCGTGCCGATCGCCGAGGACGCGGGCCTGTTCTCCGCAATGGGCGACTGGGTGCTCCAGTCCGCGTGCGCGCAGTTGCGTGCGTGGCAGCTCGGCGGCTCCGGCTCGATGCGAGTCGCCGTCAACGTTTCGATGCGCCAGTTCGCGCAGGACGATTTCATCCAGCGCCTGCGCGAATCGGCGCACGCAGCGAGCGTCGATCCGGCTCATCTCGACGTGGAAATCACCGAAAGCATATTGATGCGCAACGCCGAGCGCGCGGGCAAGGTGCTCGCCCAGTTGAAAGATCTCGGCACCCACATCGTCGTCGACGATTTCGGCACCGGCCACTCGTCGCTCGGGTGCCTGAAGCGCTTTCCGGTGGACGCGGTAAAAATCGACCGCTCGCTGATCAATCGTGTGCCGTCAGCGGTGGACGCCGTGGAGCTCACGCGCGCCGTCATCGCGATGGCGCACAGCCTGAAGCTCTCGGTAATCGCCGAAGGCGTGGAGAGCCGTCAGCAATGGGAGTTTCTGCGTGAGCACGGGTGCGACGCGATGCAGGGCAATTTCTTCTGCGCGCCCGCGCCCGCGGATGCGCTCGCTTTGATGCTCGTGGAAAAGGGGCTGGATCCGCTCGTGCGTACGGCGCGAGTTCAGCAGCTTCGACCGGCGCGGGCGTTGCGGCCGGGGCTCGACGCGGGAGGGGACTCCTGAGCGTTGAGCGCGCCTCGGAGCGTAGTTTGCTAGACTGAGAAGCCTGCAGTTTTAAGTGTTTAGTTCTAAGTGTTTAGTGTGGAGGTGAGACGGTGCCGTCAGGCGGCGGCGAGTTTCATTAAAAACTTAACACTAAAAACTCAACACTCGGTAGTCAGCACTGGTTTACCCGGAGGTCACAATGAAAAACCTGAAGCAACTCCTCAGCGCCAAAGGGGGGCAGGTCCATTCGATCCGTCCCGACGCGAAAGTGTTCGAAGCGCTGCAGCTCATGGCGCAGAAGGACGTCGGTGCGCTGCTCGTCATGGACGGCGGCCGGCTCGCGGGCATCCTCTCCGAACGGGACTACGCGCGTAAAGTGATACTGCACGGAAAATCGTCGCAGGACATCGCGGTGCGCGACATCATGACGTCCGATGTCGTCAGGGTAGACCCCGAGCGCAGCGTCGAAGAGTGCATGGCTCTCATGACCCAGCGCCGGGTCCGCCACCTGCCGGTGTGCGAAGGCGACAAGCTCGTGGGGGTCGTCTCAATCGGTGACCTCGTGAAAGAAGTGATCGCCGAACAGGAGCAGACGATCAAGCAGCTCGAGTCGTATATTCACAGCTAGCTCGGCTACCGCAATGTTGAGTGTTTGGTTTTTAGTGGCCGAGTCTGCGCAAACGCCCTCAACTTATCACTAAACACTCGTAATGAGTTTCGGTGCAATCATCATCGGTGACGAAATCCTGTCGGGCAAGCGACAGGACAAGCACATGCCGAAGCTGATCGAGCTGCTCGGCGCGCGCGGGCTGCAGCTCGCGTGGTCGCAGTATCTCGGCGACGATCCGGAGCTCATCACCTCGACGTTGAAGCGCACCCTTGCGGGCGACGACGTGGTTTTCAGCTTCGGCGGGATCGGCGCGACGCCCGACGATCACACCCGCGAATGCGCGGCCCGCGCGGCGGGCGTAGGCCTCGAGCTCCACCCCGACGCCGAAATCGAAATCCGCGCACGCTTCGGCGCCGAGATCACTCCCCAGCGGCTGATGATGGGCGAGTTGCCGGTGGGCTCGGCGATCATCGCGAATCCCTATAACCGCATCCCGGGTTTCAGCCTCGGCGATCACCACTTCGTCCCCGGGTTTCCCCAGATGGCATGGCCCATGGTCGAGGCGGTGCTCGATACGCGGTACCGGCAGTTCTTCGCGCCTGGAAGCATCGCCGAGCGTTCGATCATCGTGTGCGGAGCGGGCGAGAGCCAGCTCATCGACCTCATGAACCAGTGTCTTGCCGCCTACCCGCGGCTCAAAGTATTCAGCCTGCCGCGGATGGAGCCTCAGCGCCACATCGAGCTCGGCGTCCGCGGCGCTGCGGAGGATGTCCCGGCGGCGATCGGCGTGCTGCAGCAGGGCGTGGACACCCTCGGCTTCGAGTGGAGTGACGCCCCGGTTGCACGGTAACGAGCGACCGCAGCAAGCCCCTACGGAAAGGAGGTTCAACGAGCCGCGGCTGCGGGCGTTTTTCGCCCGCCTGGTTTCATCGCCGCGGCCGTTTCCCTCTTTGGCGTTACCGGCCGGACCGCGTAGCGCCAGCGCGAAAAAAAACCCCGGAACAAGTCCGGGGTTTTTACTGAGCGCGGAAGGCTACGCAGCTTTTTTGGCTTTCTTGGCGGCTTCGATGGTCTGGTTCGCCACGACTTCGATGTTGCTCTGGGTCGCTTCGCCCATCTGCTTGGCGACTTTGGTCAGGTTGTCGAAACCGGAGTTCACGGCAGCCAGGGTCTGTTTCATGGCGGCGATACCGACTTCGGAGCCGGCCGGCGCGTTCTTGACGATCTGGTCGAGCGCCGAGATTACCTGCTTGTTGAATTCGGTGACCTGCTCTTCGACCAGCTTGCCGAGGTCGGACTGGGTCGCGGTGGCGACGTCGTAGACCTGTTTGGCGTAGGCATTGGCTTTTTCGACGGACGGCTGGACCAGCGTATCCTTGAGGGCGGCGAGTTGCTCGAAATCGCGCACGCCGGAGAGCAGTTTGGCGCTCTCGAGGCCGTCGTACAGGGCGCTCTTGGCGGTTTTGAGCTGCAGGTCGATCATGCGCTCCGCACCTTCGAGGGCGACACCAGCGAAACGCAGGGCGGCTTCGAAATTGGCTTTGTTCAGCGCGATCAGATGTTCCGGGGTCTGGTACATGGTGTCTCCTTCGAGGTGGGGTTGAGCTGTTTTGTTGCAACGCACAATTCGTATTATAAGGGCTCAATCCCCGAGGTCAAGGGGTCCGGCAAACTTTTTTATTGCGGGGCACCAATC
>JAQGMV010000141.1 GCA_028292225.1 Betaproteobacteria bacterium | reverse complement strand
GAGCCCGAGGGCCACGCCATCAAGTCGCCGATGGTCGGCACGTTCTACCGCCAGTCCGCTCCCGGCGCCAAGGCGTTCGTGGAAGTCGGCCAGGCGGTGAAAACCGGCGAAACCGTCTGCATCATCGAAGCGATGAAGCTCCTGAACGAGATCGAAGCGGACCACGACGGCGTGATCAAGGAGATCCTCGTCGAGAACGGCCAGCCGGTCGAATACGGCCAGCCGCTGTTCATACTTTCGTGACGCGAGGCGCGAAAGCAGCCCGCCGTCGGTCTTTGCGTTCCGCGTCCCCCGTCCCCCGCCTTCCCAGATAAGTAATGTTCGAAAAAATCCTGATCGCCAATCGCGGCGAGATCGCTCTGCGCATACAGCGCGCGTGCCGTGAGATGGGCATCAAAACGGTCGTGGTCCATTCCGAAGCCGACGCGGAAGCGAAGTACGTCAAGCTCGCCGACGAGTCGGTGTGCATAGGCCCGCCGCCTTCGAGCGCGAGCTATCTCAACGTTCCCGCGATCATCAGCGCAGCCGAAGTGACCGACGCCGAAGCGATTCACCCCGGCTACGGGTTTCTGTCGGAGAACGCCGACTTCGCCGAGCGCGTGGAACAGAGCGGCTTCGTCTTCATCGGCCCCCGGGCCGAGACGATACGCATGATGGGCGACAAGGTCAGCGCCAAGAATGCGATGAAAAAGGCCGGCATACCGGTGGTGCCGGGCATCGACAGCGTCCTTCCCGACGACCCGAAGGAAATCATCAAGATCGCGCGCGAGATCGGCTATCCGGTCATCGTCAAGTCGGCCGGCGGCGGAGGCGGGCGCGGCATGCGCGTGGTGCACACCGAGGCCGCGCTGCTCAACGCGGTCAGCACGACGCGCGCCGAAGCCGGCGCCGCTTTCGGCAATCCCGCGGTATATATCGAGAAATATCTCGAAAAACCGCGCCACATCGAAATCCAGGTCCTCGCCGACAAGCACCGCAACGCGATTTTTCTCGGCGATCGCGACTGCTCGATGCAGCGGCGTCATCAGAAAGTGATCGAGGAGGCGCCGGCGCCGCACATCAACTCACGGTCCAGACTGAGGATCGGAGAGCGCTGCGCCGAGGCGTGCCGCAAGATCGGCTATGTCGGGGCGGGAACGTTCGAGTTCCTCTACGAGAACGGCGAGTTCTTTTTCATCGAGATGAATACCCGCGTGCAGGTCGAGCACCCGGTGACCGAGATGATCACCGGCATCGACATCGTGCAGCAGCAGATCAAAATCGCTTTCGGCGAGCGGTTGCCGGTCAAGCAGCGTGACGTGCAGTTGAAAGGCCACGCGATCGAATGCCGGATCAACGCCGAAGACCCGTACAAGTTCACGCCGTCTCCGGGGCGCATCACCTCGTTCCACATGCCCGGCGGACCGGGAATCCGGGTCGACTCGCACGCATACAACGGCTATTTCGTTCCGCCGAACTACGACTCGCTGATCGGCAAGATCATCGCGTACGGCGACACCCGCGAGCAGGCGATCGCGAGGCTCAACATCGCGCTGTCGGAGACCGTGATCGAAGGCATCAAGACCAACATCCCGCTCCACCAGGACCTGATCCACGACGGGGCGTTCGTCCGCGGCGGGACCAGCATTCATTATTTGGAGGAAAGGCTTGCCAAGCTTTCTGCCAAACAATGAAAGCAGTGTTGAATGTTTAGTGTTGAGTGTTTAGTGAAGATCAAAAGCCAAAGCTCACGCGCCGCCACGCTCTCACTAAACGCTAAACGCTAAACACTAAATACTCAAAACCAAACACTGCGCAATAGCGCCATGCCCTGGCTTTCCGCCTCCCTCACCGTCGCCACCGATCTGGTCGAGCCGCTTTCCGACGCGCTGATGGCCGCGGGGGCGCTGAGCGTGGACGTCTCCGACGCCGATGCCGGAACCCAGTGGGAGCGCCCCATCTTCGACGAGCCCGACGCTGAGCGTGCCGGGGAATGGGTGCGGGCGCGGATGTCGGCGCTCTTCGGAATCGACTCGGACGTCGCGGGCAGCATCGCCGAGGCGCTCGCCGAAGCGGGTGCCGCGCCCACTACCGCCTATGAAGTCACTCGCGTCGAGGACGAAGACTGGGTACGGCGCACACAGGCGCAGTTCACTCCGCAGCACGTGACCCCGCGCCTCTGGGTGGTGCCGACGTGGCACGAGCCGCCCGATCCGCAGGCGCTCAACATCATGCTCGATCCCGGGCTCGCATTCGGCACCGGAACGCATCCGACGACCCGGCTGTGCCTGCGCTGGCTCGATGCGAGCCTGCGCGGCGGCGAATCGGTCGTCGATTTCGGTTGCGGCTCGGGAATTCTCGCGATCGCAGCGATCAGGCTCGGCGCCGGCAGCGCTTCCGGCGTCGACATCGATCCGCAGGCGGTGACCGCCGCCCGCCGCAATGCCGAACAGAATGCGGTGCCCGCCGAGTTCGTCACGGCCGCCGAGCAACTGAAACCCGCGCAGGTCGTGGTCGCGAACATCCTCGCCAAGCCGCTGATCGTCCTCGCGCCGCTGCTCGCCGAGCTCACGCTTGCAGGCGGCGCGCTCGCGCTCTCCGGCATACTGGTCGAGCAGGCCGAGGAAGTGCGGCAGGCGTATGCCGCGTGGTACGATTTCGAGCCTGCGCAGGATGAAGCCGGGTGGGTTCTACTCTCCGGAGTCCGGCGCTGACGCGACCACGACATGCCTGACACACTCGAGCCGGAAAACCGGCGCCGCTCATGAGTCTCGTCACCCGCTGCCCTCGCTGCCGGACGCTCTTTCGCGTCACGCCGCCACAGTTGCAGGCTCGCACGGGCAGGGTGCGCTGCGGGCGATGCATGCATGCCTTCGACGCTTATCAGGCGCTCGCGGCCGAAGCCGGAAACGTGCTGGCTGCGCCGCAACCGCTTGAAGCAGCCGAGGCTGAAAAGAAGGACAGCCGCGCCGCTGTCGCTGCGCCGCCGCCGGTCGACATTCCGGCGGCCGTATCGCATGTGCCTGTCGAGGCCGACGTGAAAACGGCCGCCGTCGAAACGCGGGTCCCTACGTCGCAAGCGATCGCTGCGCCTGCCGAAGGCACGGGATCCACGGAAGAGACGCCGCTGCTCACGCGCCTGCTCCGCGAGCCCACCCGCGCGCAGATGTGGACGATGGCCGCCGCGGCGCTCGGGTTGCTGCTGTTGGTGCAGGCGTTGTTCGCGTATCGCAGCGACATCGCCGCGCGCTCGCCCGCCTTCAGGTCGGTGTTCACCGCGCTGTGCGAACACGTCGGCTGCCGCGTCTCGCTGCCTCAGCGTCCCGACCTCGTGCGGATCGAAGCCTCCGACGTGCATATGGTCGACGCGAGCCGGCCACAACTGATACAGCTCACCGCGACGCTGCGCAGTTATGCGAGCTACGACCTGGGCTACCCCGCGCTCGATCTCGTACTGACCAACGCGAACGAGCACGCGCTCGCCCGGCGGATATTCCCGCCCGACGAATACCTCGATCAATCGCGCGACCCTCAGGCCGGCATACCGGCCAACGCGGAGATCACCGTCGCGCTCGACCTCGACACCGGCAACCTCGGCGCCGCGGGCTTCAGGCTGGATCTGCTGCCGGCGCCCTGAATGCGAAGAATCGTGAACGGTAAACGGTAAGCCGTAGAATCCTACGTTCAATGCGGTTCACCGCTTACCGTTCACGACAACACACATGACCACTCCACAAGACCTCAAATACACCGGCGAGCACGAATGGCTCAGGGCCGAAGCCGACGGCACTTACACCGTCGGCATCACCGACCACGCGCAGGAAGCGCTCGGCGACGTGGTATTCGTGCAGAATCCCGGGATCGGCCGATTGGTGAAGAAAGGCGAGGAAGTCGGCGTCATCGAATCGGTGAAAGCCGCGGCTGATATCTACGCGCCGCTCTCGGGCGAGATCGTCGCGATCAACGAAATGCTCGCCGATGCGCCGGAAAACATCAACGCGGATTCTTATGCGGCATGGATGTTCCGCCTGCGCCCGAGCGATCCCACCGAGCTCGCTGCGCTGCTCGATGCGGCTGCATACGACAAGGTGGCGGAAGCGGACGACGCGCAAGATGCAGAAGGGCGGTAAACCGTAAACCGGGCACGGCGACGCGGCGCCTCCGCCTCCGCCTCCGTCAGCGGCCGGTGCCGGATTGCAGGCGCACCGGCGGACAGGCTTAAGATTAGAATCAACCACCCTCGAAACGGTTCACCGCTTACCGCTTACCGTTTACGACCAGTTAAACAGGAGAACACACATGGCAAACGTAACGCTTGGCGGCAGTCCGGTCACGGTGAACGGCAACTTCCCGAAACCGGGTGAGACCGTCCCCGATTTCACGCTGACCGGCAACGACCTGAAGGAAGTGAGTCTCAAGGACTACGCGGGCAAGCGCAAAGTGCTCAACATCGTGCCGAGCCTCGACACGCCGGTGTGCCAGGTGTCGACCCGCACGTTCAACCAGAAAGCATCGGGCCTGACCGACACCGTCGTGCTCGTCATCTCCGCCGACCTGCCTTTCGCCGCCAAGCGCTTCTGCACGACCGAAGGATTGAACAACGTCGTATCGCTCTCGACTTTCCGCAATCGCGATTTTCATTCGAAATACGGCGTCGACGTCGCGGACGGCGCGCTCAAAGGCCTCACCGCGCGCGCGGTCGTCGTCCTCGACGAGAACAACAAGGTGCTGCATTCGGAGCTCGTGCCCGAGATCAAGGAAGAGCCGAAGTACGATGCGGCGCTGGCAGTGCTGCAGAAGTAGGCCTCGTAAACCGCGAACGGCAAACGGTAAACCGTAAACCGTGAACGTAGCGCGCGAGCGCACCGGACCTGCGACTATGCGCCCGGTGACCAGGCCCGCGGCGGTTGCGCCTCGCCGTTTACCGTTCACGGACTCCCGTTCTACGCGACATACGCGATAACCCCCCGCACTCGATGAAATCAGCCCTGAAAGGCAAGCGGGGTCTCACCCGCCTGTGGAATGCCGTGTTCTATTCGCTCGACGGCTTTTCGGCGGCGTTTCGTCACGAGGATGCGTTCCGCCAGGAAGTGCTGGCGGCGCTCATCCTGATACCGATCGCGGTACACACGCCGGCGAGCGGCCCGGGCAAGGCGATGATGGTCGCGAGCGTTCTGGCGGTGCTGGTGGTGGAGCTCCTCAATTCGGCGATCGAAGCGGTGACCGATCGTATCTCGCTCGAGGATCACGTGCTCGCGAAACGCGCCAAGGACATGGGCAGCGCGGCGGTGATGCTCGCGGTGATCAACGTGCCTGTCGTGTGGCTGCTCGTACTGCTGCCCTAGCCTCGGGTCAGGGGCGGCTTTTCTATGTCGTCGGCGCTTCCGGGGTCGGCAAGGACAGCCTGATCCGCTATGCGCGCGAGGCGCTGGGCAACGCGCATGCGGTGGTGTTCGCGCACCGCTACATCACACGCGCGCCTGAACCGGAAGGCGAAAACCACGTCGAGCTCACCAGGCGCGAGTTCGCGCTGCGCAAGCGCCACGGCCTTTTCGCGATGACGTGGCAAAGCCACGGTTATCACTACGCAGTCGGCATCGAGATCGACGGCTGGCTCGCGAAAGGCCTCGCGGTCGTCGTCAACGGCTCTCGCAGCTATCTCCCGGCGGCGCGCAAACGCTATCCCGATCTGAAGATCGTGTGGATCAGCGCGAAGCCGCAGGTCCTCGCAGCGCGCCTCGTGCGACGCGGTCGCGAATCGGGTACTCAGATCAGCGAGCGGCTCGCGCGCAACGATCGCCTCGGGGTGAGGCCGCCTCGCGGCGCGCTGCACATCAGCAACGAAGGGACGATCGAATCCGCCGGCGCGCAGCTGGTCGACCTGCTCTGCGCGCGGTAGCCGCTATCGGCGGATGGTAGACAGCCGGAGAAAAGCGGCCTGCGGGGGGGGGAACTCTTCGGTTCCCCGTTCGTTCGCCGGCGGTTACGGCAGGGCGCGAAAGCGCCCCTTGCTATAATCCGCTGTCTTCCTTTTCGGCCTCCTCATGTCCACTCTGATCTGCGGTTCCATCGCCTACGACACCATCATGGTGTTCAACGATCGGTTCAAGAATCACATCCTTGCCGACCAGCTACACATCCTCAACGTCGCGTTCCTGGTTCCCGACATGCGCCGCGAATTCGGCGGCTGCGCGGGGAACATCGCGTACTCGCTGAAGATGCTCGGCGGCGAGCCGCTGATCATGGCCACTGTCGGCGACGACTATCAGCCGTACGAGGAGCGTCTCGATACCCTCGCGATACCGCAGACCTACATCCGCAAGGTAGCGGGAACCTTCACCGCGCAGGCTTTCATCACGACCGATCTCGACGACAATCAGATCACCGCGTTTCACCCGGGTGCGATGAACGAGTCGCACGCCAACCACGTGCAGGACGCGCAAAGCGCAACGCTCGGCATCATCGCGCCCGACGGCCGCGAAGGCATGCTCCAGCACGCGCGCGAGTACGACGAGGCCGGCGTGCCTTTCATCTTCGATCCGGGCCAGGGCCTTCCGATGTTCAACGGAGAAGAGCTGCTCGAGTTCATCCGCATGGCCGAGTACGTGACGGTGAATGACTACGAAGCCCAGATGCTGCAGGAGCGCACCGGCAAGACGATCGAGCAGCTCGCGAAACTCGTGAAGGCTTTCGTGGTCACACTCGGGGCGCGCGGCTCGGTGGTGTACTCGGGGAGCGAGCAGATCGACATCCCGTGCGTCAAAGCGGAGAAGGTGGTGGATCCGACCGGTTGCGGCGATGCGTTCCGTGCCGGACTGCTCTACGGTCTCGCGTCCGGCTTCGACTGGTCGACGACAGGGAGGCTCGCCTCGCTGCTCGGGTCGATCAAGATCGCGCAGCGTGGGGGTCAGAACCACCGCTTCACGCGCGACGAGATCGGCGATCGTTACCGCGAGGCTTTCGGCTCGCGCATCTGGTAAATGGAGAAGACATGACGAAAAGCAGCACGATCATCATCTTCGCTGCGGCGGCTTTTGCTGCCGTGCTCACCGGCTGTGCGCCGGGGCTGGGCGGCAGCTCGTATGCGCGCGAGCAGGCGCGCCGCGAGCAGACGGTGCGCATGGGCGTGGTCGAGAGCGTTCGCGAAGTGAAGCTCGAAGGCACGCGTAGCGGAGTCGGCCCCGCTGCGGGCGCAGTGGTCGGCGGGGTCGCCGGAAGCACCATAGGCCGCGGCACCGGCTCGGTGCTGGGTGCCGTGGTCGGCGCGGTCGCCGGCGGCATCGGCGGCCAGGCTGCCGAGCAGGGCCTCACAGGCAAACGCGGCGTCGAAGTGACGGTCAAGCTCGACAACGGCCAGATGGTCGCGATCATGCAGGAAGCCGACGAGACTTTCCGGCCCGGCGATAGGGTGCGGATCCTGTCGGACGGCGCGACTTCCAGGGTTACGCGCTAACGCCCTGAATGACCCGCTGGCTGCGCATCGCGCGCCTGGCATTGCACCTCGCACGAGGCCTGTTCACCGCCGCATTCTTCTTCCCTTTTCAGAGCGTCGCGCAACGTAATCAGGAGACCCAGCGCTGGGCCTCCCGCCTGCTCGAGGTGCTCGCAGTGCACCTGCATGCGCACGGGGCACCCGACAGCGCACGACCGCTCATGCTGGTGGCGAACCACGTGTCGTGGCTCGACATCTTCTCGGTCGATGCGGTGCTGCCGGTGCGCTTTGTCGCCAAGTCCGAAGTGAGGCGCTGGCCGCTCGTCGGATGGCTGAGCGCGCGCGCGGGTACGCTGTTCATCGAGCAGGCGAGGCGGCGGGATACCGCGCGTATCAACGCGGTCGTCACCGAATGCCTGCGCGCAGGAGAGGTCTTCGCGGTCTTTCCTGAAGGCACGACGACCGACGGCTCACGCCTGCTCAAGTTCCACGCGTCGCTGCTGGCACCCGCGCTCGAGGTCGACGCGATGCTGCAGCCCGTAGCCATACGCTACGAGCGCGTCGACGGCTCTCTGTGCACCGAAGTCGCTTTCGATGGGGTGCGATCGCTGTGGGACACCGTCATGGGAATCACGGGCCAGCGCGAGGTGCACGTCCACGTGCACTTTCTCGCCCCGCTCCCGGCACAGGGGCGTCACCGCCGCGACATCGCGGCCGACGCGCACCAGGCGATCAATCGCTCGCTGTTCCCTCCAGCGCCGAGCAATCGCTCTGGAACAGGCGCCGGTCTTCCAGCCGCAGCGCACTGAGCTGCCGGCCCCATACGCATCCCGAATCGATGCCGAGCAGGTCGGGCGTAAGCATTACGCCGAGCGCGGCCCAGTGCCCGCACACGATCGGTGTTCCCGCGCTCCTGCGGCCCGGCACGCCGAACCACGGGAAGTATCCGGCCGGCGCGTCGTCGAGCTCACCCTTGTGGCTGAAATTCATCCGCCCATGGGCGTCGCACAGGCGCAACCGGGTCATCGCGTTGACGATGACGCGAAGGCGGTCGTATCCCGTCAGCGCATCGTCCCACATCTCAGGCGCGTTGCCGTACATGTGCTGCAGAAAACCGGCGTAGTCCTCACCCTGCAGCGCGGTTTCGACTTCGCGTGCGAGCGCGGCTGCCCGGGGAATCGTCCACTGCGGCAGCAGGCCGGCATGGACCATCGCCGACTCGCCCTGCACGTGCATCATCTTGCGCGTTCGCAGCCACTCGAGAAGCTCGTCGCGATCGGGCGCCCGGATGATTTCGTCCAGGGTGTCGCCGCGATGCGGCTTGCGCACTCCGGCAGCGACGACGAGCAGATGAAGATCGTGATTGCCGAG
The DNA here is from genome assembly GCA_028292225.1 of Betaproteobacteria bacterium. Lineage (GTDB taxonomy): Bacteria > Pseudomonadota > Gammaproteobacteria > Burkholderiales > SG8-41 > JAQGMV01. The sequence continues at coordinate 4,848 of JAQGMV010000141.1, read as the reverse complement.
CACGGTAACGGCACGCTCTCCGAGGCCGCGCACGAAGCGTAGCGTTTCGAGCGAGCGCGGTCCGCGATTGACCAGGTCGCCGACGAACCACAGCGTGTCGGCCGCGGGATCGAAACGTATGGCGTCGAGCAGGGTGCGAAGCTGGTCGTAGCAGCCCTGGACGTCGCCGATCGCGTAGGTGGTCATGAATTCCCGGTAGAGACCGTAAATCGTAAATCGTAAATGGTAAATCGTCCCCTGCGCCCTGCGTCTGAAACGCCGATGCAGAAGCGGAAGTAAAAAAGGCGCAGCCGAAGCTGCGCCTTTTGCAACGATTCACGATTTACCATTTACCACATCAATCGTTATTTACCCTGCCCCGCCAGGAAGTCCACTGCCGCGGTGACATCGGCATCAGACAGCGACCCGTTGCCGCCCTTGGCCGGCATTGCGCCTTTGCCCTTCAGCGCGGACTGGTGAAGCGTGTCCATGCCTTGCTTCAGGCGAGGCGCCCACGCGGCCTTGTCGCCGATCTTCGGTGCGCCTGCGACACCCGTGGCGTGGCACGCCGAACAGTTCGCATCGAAGATCGACTTGCCGTTCGCAGCGCCGCCCGCTGCGGCCGGTGCCGGCGCAGCCGCAGCGATCGCAGCAGGCGCTGCCGGAGCGCCCGGCGCTGCGGCCGCTTGCGTAGCCCCGGCCTGCACCGGCGGCTCAGTGAAGTTGGCGCCCGCCTGGTTCGCCATGAACGCGACGGCGCGGGCCATTTCCTCGTCGGTGAGCTGCGGATTGCCGCCGCGCGGAGGCATCTGGCGTAGGCCCTTGATCGCGTTCTCGGTCAGGTGCTGGTGGCCTTCCTTGATGAGGTCGTGCCACATGCCCTTGTCGCCGATCTTCGGCGCGTTGAGCGCGCCGGTGGCGTGGCACGCCGAGCACACCGCCTCGACGATCTGCTTGCCGGTGCGCTGCCCCGGTGTGTCGCTGCCTTCGGCCACGACGACCTGACCGACCGGCTTCAGGCGTTTGGCGATCGCCTCGTCCGATTCCACCTTGGCGCTCGGCTCCACGCTGTGCGTCGCGAGACTGGCGAGGATCGAGATCAGCAGTATCGGGACGAGGAACGCAAGTATGACGACGACAAGCAGCTGCTTCGGCGTCTTGATGAATGACGTGTGTTCGTCGTGTTTCTGGTGCTCGCTCATGCAGATTTCCCGGGGGTGGCGACAGGCGAAAGGCGCAAATTATAGCGGGGATCAAACGTGGGGTAAAACCTTGATTTGAGGCGTGTTACAATCCCATCCGCAACGCGCCCGTAGCTCAGATGGATAGAGTGTCGGCCTCCGAAGCCGAAGGTCGCCCGTTCGAGTCGGGCCGGGCGCGCCAGACCTCCTCCCCCGCCCTTACCCATCGTTCTGCCCCTCGTCTTTACATCGTCCGCAGGCACCGGCACGCCGTTTGCGGAATGCTCTGGTCTCCTTTCTTCGTGCCCTCGCGAAAACAGGGCGCGCCTCCCCGATGGGGCCCCAGATCAATGCCGGCGAGCTTCAACGTCGTGACATCATCGTTGTCGGCGGTTCCGCGGGCAGCACCGACGCGCTCGCGGCGCTGCTGCCGCAACTGCCGCCCGACATACCGGCCGCGCTTTTCGTGGTTTCGCACCTGATGCCCGACGCCAAGTCCCATCTGGTCGATGCGCTGAATACGGTCGGTCCGCTGGTGGCGAAAATTCCCGAAGACGGCGAGGAAATCGCACACGGCATCGTTTATGTCGCGCCATCCGACCGACACCTGCTCGTCAAGCGTGGCTCGATACGCATCACCCGCGGACCCCGCGAAAACCGCTGGCGCCCTGCGGTCGATCCCCTGTTCCGTTCCGCGGCGGTCGCTTACGGGCCTCGCGTCATCGGAATCGTGCTGAGCGGCATGCTCGACGACGGCACCGCCGGGCTCGACGCGATCAAGCGGTGCGGCGGCACTGCGATCGTGCAGGATCCGGAAGAAGCGGCGTTTCCCGACATGCCTCGCAGCGCGCTCGCGAATGTCGAGGTCGATCACAAAGTCGCGGTTTCCGAAATGGGACCGGTGCTCCAGACGCTCATGCAGGCGCCGGTATCGGAGAGCAGCCGGACGCCGCGGGATGTGGAAGTCGAAGCACGCATCGCCGAGACGGGATACAGCGACGAGCACATCACCGGCAGCCTGGGCGAGCTCACCGACTTGAGTTGCGCCGAGTGCGGCGGGCCCTTGTGGCGAAGCAAGTCAGGCGATCTTTCACGCTATCGCTGCCGGGTCGGACACGCCTATACCGCGTCATCGCTGCTGTCCGCCGGGGGCGAGGCGATCGAATCGAGCATCTGGGCCGCGGTGCGCATGTTCGATCAGCGCGCCAACATACTCACGACCATGGCCGAGAAGGACCGTGAGGCCCGTCAGTCGCGCATGCGCGAGCACCACGCGCAGCTCGCGAGCGAGGCGCGGGAACATGCAAACGCGCTGCGCAGGCTCCTGATGACCGAGAAGCAGTAGAGCTGCAACGCCGGTTTCGCGAAACGCAGGGCGCGCAGCCGCGTGCTACTCTCGTCTGCCCGGGTACCCAGCGCTTCTTCGCGCACCAAAACGACGACATGCCCCGCAAGCGACCCGCTGAACCTGCGGCCGACGCGTTCCCGTCTTCTGCTTCCGCCGATCGCTCCGGGGGGGCACGGACGGCCCCGTTTCCCATCGTCGGCATCGGCGCGTCGGCAGGCGGCGTGGAAGCATTCACCGAGCTCCTGAGCGCGTTACCGCCGAACACCGGCATGGCGTTCGTGCTGCTGCTCCATCTTCCGGTCGGCCATGAGAGCCTGCTGAGCGAAATCCTCGGCCGCGTGTGCCGGATGCCGCTGGCCGAAGTGCGTGACCGCGTCGTGATCGAGCCCAATCACGTCTACGTGCTCGGTGCGGCGAGCGACCTCGACCTCGAGGGTAAAAGCCTGGTGCTGGTCGAGCGGCCGGCGCCGGGCCAGCATCGGCCGATCGACCGGTTCTTCCGCGGGCTCGCAACGCACCACGCGAACTGCGCGATCGGCGTTGTCCTGTCCGGCACCGGATCCGATGGCAGCATCGGCATACAGGAGATCAAGGCGGCCGGCGGAATCACGTTCGCGCAGGACGACACGGCGCAGCAGACGAGTATGCCCCGCAGCGCCATCGAAACCGGCACCGTCGATTTCGTGCTGTCGCCCGGCGACATCGCGCACGAGCTCGCGCGCATCGCTTCCCATCCCCTGATCAGTGCGCCGCAGGAGCCTGACGACGCGCCCTTCGAGCTCGCGCCCGTGCTCGAGGTCCTGCACAACTCGATCGGCGTCGATTTTGCGGACTACAAGCCCAACACCCTGTACCGGCGAATTGCGCGGCGCATCGTGCTCCATAGGCTCGACAGCGTCAGCGACTACCTGACACTCCTGAAAAAAGACGCTGCCGAGGCGCACGCGCTCTACCAGGACCTACTCATCAACGTCACGAGCTTCTTCCGCAACCCCGACGCTTTCGAGGCGCTCAAGACCGTGGTATTCCCGAAGATCACGCAAAGCCGCTCGCGCCACGATCCGGTGCGCGTCTGGACTCTCGCGTGCTCGACCGGTGAGGAAGCGTATTCGATTGCGATGGCGTACGCGGAATTTCTGGACGAGTCCGGCGTGCCGGTGCCGCTCCAGCTTTTTGCGACCGATCTGAACGAGGCGGGGATCGACCGCGCGCGCCTCGGGATTTACCCGAAAAGCGTCGTGGAGCAGGTGGGGCCCGAGCGGCTCCGGCGGTTTTTCGTCCAGGTCGACGGCAGCTACCGTATCGCCAAGTCGATACGCGACGTCTGCGTCTTCGCGCGCCACAACGTGCTCACCGATCCGCCGTTCTCGCGCATCGATCTGGTGAGCTGCCGCAACATGCTCATCTACCTGGGGCAGGAGCTGCAGCAGAAAGTCATTCCTATCCTGCATTACGCCTTGCGTCCGAGCGGTTTCCTGTGGCTCGGCAACTCGGAGACGATCGGCTCTCACCGTGATCTGTTCGAGCTGGTGGAGGCGAAATCCAAGATCTACGCGAAGGACGGTGCTCCCGACCATCTGCCGATCGGCGCAACGTTCACGCCGCGCGCGCCCGTCGCCGCATTCCGCAGCGCTATGCGGCTGCCGGAGCCGCTGCCGGTGCTGCGGGACACCCACCGGGAAGCCGAGCGGCTGCTGCTCGCGCGCTATGCGCCCCCGAGCGTTCTCGTTCGCTCCGATCTCGAAATCCTGCAGTACCGCGGCAATACCTCGCCGTTCCTGGCACCTGCGCCCGGCAAGGCAAGCCTGAATCTCCTGAAGATGCTGCGTGAAGGACTCGTCATGGGCGTGCGCTCTGCACTGACGCAGGCGAAGGCGGCCGAGATGCCGGTGCGTCAGGACGACCTCTGGATCAGTGTCGACGGTCGCGAGCGGCGCGTCGCGATCGAAGTCATTCCGGTGCGCAGCGGCACCGACAGGGCGGAGCTGTTCATGGTCGTCTTCGAAGAGACGCCGATAGCCGAAATTGCGGCCGAGGCGGCGCCGGCGTTATCCGACGCGACCCGTGTAGAGATCGAGAAGCTCAAGCAGGAGCTCGCCGCGACGCGCGAGTATCTGCAGTCGGTGATCGAGCAGCAGGAGGCGGCGAACGAAGAGCTGCAGTCGGCGAACGAGGAGGTCCAGTCGACGAACGAGGAGCTGCAGAGCATCAACGAAGAGCTCGAAACCTCGAAGGAGGAGGTCCAGTCGACCAACGAGGAGCTCGCCACGGTCAACGACGAGCTGCACGCGCGCAACGTCGAGCTCTCGCAGATCAACAACGACGTCATCAACCTGCTTT
>JAQGMV010000138.1 GCA_028292225.1 Betaproteobacteria bacterium | reverse complement strand
TCCAGCAGCAGGACCGCACCGGCCGCCGCGACGAGCTGCGCTCGGCCATCACGGAGTAGGCAATGTCGTTTCTGGACGGACAATCAGTGCTCGTGACCGGCGCGACCGGCTCGTTCGGCAAGCGCTTCATCAGGACGGTGCTCGAGCAGCACAAGCCCAAGCGCCTCATCGTATTCAGCCGCGACGAGCTGAAGCAGTTCGAGATGCAGCAGCAGCTCTCCGCGCCCAATCTGCGCTACTTCCTCGGCGACGTGCGCGACAAGGAGCGCCTGTATCGCGCGTTCGACGGCATCGACGTGGTCATACACGCGGCCGCGATGAAGCAGGTTCCCGCGTCCGAGCACAACCCGATGGAAGCGATCAAGACCAACGTCATCGGCGCCGAAAACGTGGTCAACGTGTGCATCGACCAGGAAGTGAAGCATGTGGTCGCGCTCTCGACCGACAAGGCCGCCAACCCCCTGAATCTCTATGGCGCAACCAAGCTGTGCTCCGACAAGCTCTTCATCGCCGCCAACACGCTCTCGGGGCGCCATCGCACTCGTTTCTCGGTCGTGCGCTACGGCAACGTCATCGGCTCGCGGGGCAGCGTCATTCCGTTTTTCATGCAGCGCCGCGCGAGCGGGGTGCTGCCGATCACCGATCCGCGCATGACGCGCTTCTGGATCACCCTCGGACAGGGCGTACAGTTCGTGCTCGACAGCCTGCAGCGGATGCACGGCGGAGAAATTTTCGTCCCCAAGATCCCGAGCATGAAAGTGACCGAGGTCGCGCAGGTCGTCGCTCCCGAATGCAGGACCGAGATCATCGGCATCCGCCCCGGTGAGAAGCTGCACGAGATCATGGTGACGCAGGACGACGCGATCAACACGGTCGAGTTCGACAGCTACTACGCGATCCAGCCCGGCGTCGACTGGTGGGACAGCAAGAAATACATCGAGGCCGCGGGCGGGCGGCCGGTCGCCGAGGACTTCCATTACTCGAGCGACACCAACAAAGAGTGGATGAGCCGAGACCAGTTGAAGGCGCTCCTGGCGAGCGAGGCGATCGAATTATGATGTGGTACGGGCGGCACCACGTGGACGAGGACGACATCCAGGCCGTCCTCGATCAACTGCGGCACCGCTCGCTCACCCAGGGTCCGGCAGTCGGCGAATTCGAGCGGGCGGTCGCGTCCTACGTCGGCGCGCGCTACGGCGTCGCAGTCACCAGCGGCACCGCGGCCCTTCATCTCGCGTGCGCGGCAGCAGGCCTCGGACCCGGCGACACGCTCGTCACCAGCCCCACCACTTTTGTCGCGAGCGCCAACTGCGCGGCCTACGTCGGGGCGACGCCGGAATTCGCGGACATCGATCCGGCTACCCTGAACCTCGACCCCGCCGAGCTCGAGCGGCGCTGCGCGGGCTTTCAACGGGTGAGGGCGATCGTGCCGGTGCACTTCGCCGGCCTCCCCTGCGCCATGCCCGAGATCCGCGCCGTCGCGAACAGGCTCGGCGCGATCGTCGTCGAGGACGCTTCGCACGGGCTCGGCGGCCGGTATCAGGATGGGTCGAGGATCGGCTCCTGCGCGCATTCGGAGATGACGGTCTTCTCGTTTCACCCGGTCAAGCCGATCACGACCGCCGAAGGCGGGATGATCATGACCAACGACGAAGCGCTCTATCGCGATCTTCTGCGCCTGCGCAGCCACGGCATCAACAAGATGGACGACGCCCTGCTGGATCCGGAGCACGCGTACACCGACGGCCTGGTGAACCCGTGGTACTACGAGATGCAGGAGCTCGGTTTCAACTACCGCATCACCGAGATCCAGGCGGCGCTCGGCTCGTCGCAGATGCGCAAGCTCGACCGTTTTCTGGCACGCCGGCGCGCGCTCGCGGCGCGTTACGACGAAGCCTTCCGCGGCTCCGATTTCATCAGGCCCGCGCAGGCGGGCGGGCGCGAGCTGAGCGGCCATCACCTCTACACCCTGAGAATTCCGTTCGGCCGAGGCTGCGTCACGCGCGCCGCGTACATGCGGCGGCTTTTCGAAGCCGGCATCACCGCACAGGTGCATTACGTACCGGTTCCGCTGCACCCGTATTACCGGCGGCGAGGTCATCGCGCCGAGGATTACCCGAACTCTTGGCAGTACTACCAGGAAGCGTTGAGCATCCCGTTCTTCTACGATCTCACCGACGGCGAGCAGGACGGGGTGGTTCGCACCCTGTTCGACAAGCTGCACTGACGATGAAGCTCGGCCTTGGCACGGTGCAGTTCGGCGCCGATTACGGCATCTCGAATGTCCGCGGGCAGGTCGCCCCGGGCGAGGTCGCCGAGATCCTCCAGACAGCCGCCGCGGCAGGCGTGTCGGTGCTCGACACCGCTCACGCGTACGGCGAGAGCGAATCGGTGCTCGGCCGCGCGCTCTGGCAAGGACACCCCTTTCGCATTGTCACCAAGACCGAGCCGCTGCACGGCAGCGGCGTCGGTGTCGGTGAGCTCTCCCAGGTCCGCGAAACCTTTCTTCGATCGCTCGAGCGCCTGGGCCTGCGGCGTGTCGACGCGCTGATGCTGCATCATGCGAGCGAGCTGCTGCGCCCCGGCGGCGAGGCGCTCGCCCAACTGTGCATGAAGCTCAAGAGCGAAGGTCTCGCCTCGAAGGTCGGCTTTTCCTGCTACACGCCGTCCGAGCTCGACGCGGCGAGCGCGGTGCTCGCGCCCGACATCGTTCAGCTTCCGTGCAACCTGCTCGACCGCCGCTTTCTCGAAAACGGCCGCTGCGCCGCATTGAAAGCCCGCGGGGTGGAAATCCACGCGCGCTCGATTTTTCTGCAAGGCCTGCTCCTCATGCCGGCCGATTCCGTGCCGGCGCAGTTTCACAGCCACAAGGACGTGTTCGAGCGCATCGAGCGCTGTGCGCAGGCCAATGGCGTGACTCGCCTCGAGCTCGCGCTGGGTTTCGCGCAGTCGCTCGATGCGATCGACGTGGCGGTGGTGGGCGTGACCGGCGCTCTCGAGCTGCGGCAGATCGTCGACGCTTTCGACAAGATGAGCGCGCGGGCGCTCGATTACAGCGGCTTCGATACGGCCGCCGAAGACCTGGTGAATCCCTCGACATGGACTCGACCCAAAAGCGTGACGGTGCAATGAAACCTTACATCATCGCCGAGCTGGCGCAGGGCTTCGAAGGCTCGCCTTCGCAGGCGCGGCTGCTGGTTCGCGCCGCGGCCCGCGCAGGCGCCGACGCTGCAAAGCTCCAGCTCGTGTACGCGGACGAGCTTGCGACACCCGATTACGAGCACTACGCGCTCTTCAGCCAGCTCGAGATGCCGGACGAGGAATGGCAGGCGCTCGCCGAGCTCGCGCGCAGCGAAGGCATCGCGCTGCAGCTCGACATCTTCGGTCCTCGCAGCCTCGATCTCGCTCAGCGGATCGGCGCACAAGCGGTGAAGATACACAGCACCGACATGTCGAATCCCGGCCTCCTCGCGGCTGTCGCGGCGAGTGCGGCTCCTGAAGTGTTGCTCTCGGCAGGCGGATGCAGCCTCGCCGAGGTCGACGAAGCGCTCGGCATCATCGGCGACAAACCGGTCGTCCTGCTGCTCGGCTTCCAGGGTTACCCGACGGTGCGCGAGGCGAACCAGGTCCGCCGGGTCACGCACGTCGCTGAGCGCTACGCGAAACGCCCGCGTACCCGCATCGGTTTTGCGGACCACGCGGATCCCAACGACCCGCTCGCACTGGCAATTCCCGCAGCTGCGCTCGGCGCAGGCGCGACCGTGTTCGAGAAGCATCTGACGCTCGCCAAAGCGCTCAAGCTCGAAGACCACGAAGCGGCCCTAAACCCCGACGAGTTCGCGCAGTTCGCGCAGGCGTTGCGAGGCACCGCCGAGGCGATCGGTGCGGTCGACGAGAGCGACGCCTTTCTCGGCATGCACGAGACCGAGAAGGTTTACCGGCAGAAGACCCGCAAGCACGTGGTCATGGCGAACGGCGTCGCCGCCGGCGCAACGCTGACAGCGCAGGACGCGCTGTTGAAGCGCAGCACGAGCAAAACACCGATTTACGACGCACGCCTCGCGATCGGACGGCGCCTGAAGCGAGCGCTCCCGGCGGGCGCCGCGGTCTCGGCTTCGGACCTCGAGGACGCCTCGTGACCCGCAGGCTCGTGGCAGCACTCGCGTGCCGCGCGAACGGTTCGCGGCTTTTCGGCAAGCCGCTCCAGAACCTGCTCGATGAAACGACGATCCTCGACCAGATCATCGAGGCGATAAAACGCTTCGAAATCGTCGACGAGATCGTGCTCGGCATCTCGGAAGGCGTGGTCAATCACCCGTTCATGGACGTCGCGCACGCGCACGGCGTGAGCTACATCCTCGGCGACCCGCAGGACGTGCTCATGCGGCTCATCCAGTGCGCTCGCATGGGGCGGGCAACCGATGTGTTCAGGGTGACGACCGAATGCCCGTGGTTCGCGCAGGAGATGCTGCCCAGCCTGTGGCGCGAGCACCTCGAGAGCGGCAACGACATCACGGTGTGCGACCGCCTGCCCGAAGGGCTGGCTTTCGAGATCTACACCCACGACGCGCTCCAGCTCGCGCACGACCGCGGAACGAGCCGCGACCGCTCCGAATTCTGTTCGAACTATCCCCGTACTCATCCGTCGGAATTCAAGGTCGGGGTTTTCGTCCCGCCGCCGAAGTGGCAGCGCCTCGACCTCAGGGTGACCGTCGATTATCCCGAGGACCTCATCGTCGCGCGCGCGATCGCGACCCATTTTCGCGATGCGCTGCCGCTTCTTTCGACAGGCGCGATCATCGAGTTTCTCGATTCGCGCCCCGACATCAAAGATCTCGTCGCCCAGTTCGTGCACCCCGAGCCCACGTGGGGCATGATCGATCCGCAAATATGGACAGGCGATGACCCGGCTTAAGCACGAGCGCTCCGACGCTTTTCGCGCGCAGATCCACGACCTCATCCCCGGCGGCGCGCACACCTATTCCAAAGGCGACGACCAGTTTCCGCAGAACGCCCCTGCGGCGATCGCCCACGGCAAAGGCGCGCGGGTGTGGGACGTCGACGGCAATGAATACGTCGACTGCAGCATGGGGCTGACTGCGGTGAGCATCGGCCACGGGTACGAGCCGGTCGCGAAGGCGGTGTCGGAGGCCGCGGCGCAGGGCACCAACTTCCAGCGGCCCGCGTCGATCGAGCTCGACGCCGCCCGCGCTTTCCTCGAGACGGTGCAGGCCGGCGACATGGTGAAGTTCGCCAAGAACGGCTCGACCGTGACGACCGCGGCGGTGAAGCTCGCGCGCGCGTACACCGGGCGCAATCGCGTCGCGCTGTGCCGCGAGCACAATTTCTTCAGCTACGACGACTGGTTCATCGCGACGACCCCGACCGATCTCGGCATACCCGCGAGCACGCACGAGCTCACCTCGGTCTTCAGCTACAACGATCTCGATTCGGTCGAGTCGCTGTTCGAGACCCGCGGTCACGACATCGCGTGCCTCATCATGGAGCCGGTGAAGTTCGAGCCGCCCAGGGAAGGTTTTCTCCAGGGCGTGAGGGACCTGTGCCGCGAGCACGGCGTGGTGTTCATCCTCGACGAGATGATCAGCGGCTTCAAGTGGGGTCTGCGGGGCGCCTCCGGCTATCTGGGCGTCGACGCAGATATCACGACGTGGGGCAAAGGCATCGCGAACGGCTTTTCGGCGTGCGCGCTGACGGGCAAAGCCGAGATCATGGAGCTCGGCGGCATCCGCCGCGAAGGCGCACAGAAGCTCTTTCTGATCTCGACCAC
>JAQGMV010000021.1 GCA_028292225.1 Betaproteobacteria bacterium | reverse complement strand
GCCACACCCGGCACTGGAAAGGCGTCCCCGCGTAATCGAAAGCCACTTGCGGCGCGTACCGCGGGTCGGAGAGATAACGCTCGATCTCGCGGCACGCGTGCTCGGCGAGCCGGGTCGTCGGCGCGAGGGTCTCGATTCCGAGCGGCAGGTAGTCGATGTCGGTCACGCGCTCACCCACCGTGCGGATGCCGAGCACCGCAAACGGCGTCTCGAGCTTGGCGTGATACGACTCGAGCATCGTCAGGACGCGGGGGCCACGATCGGCGCGGCGCGCAGTTTCTGCATGACGATGACCGCGATCAGCAGGCCAAGGCCGATGTAATCCGAGAGCGACGACGGATAAACGAGCATGAGGCCCGAGACGATCAGCAGCCAGCGCTCGAGCATATTGGTCTTGCGGAAGAGCCATCCCTGCAGGCCTCCGGCAAGCGCCGCGATGCCGAACGCGGCGGTGATGGTCACCCGCGCGATCGATCCCCAGTCGGCCTGTGCGAGATTCTTGAACGAGCCGCCGAGGAGCAGACCGACGCCTGCCGGGTCGAGCACGAACATGAAGGGCACGAGGAATGCGGGGGCGGTGTACTTCCACGACTGCAGCGTCGTTCGGTACGGTCCGCCGCCCGTGATCGCGGCTGCGGCGAATGGTGAGAGCGCCGTGGGCGGCGAGACTTCGGACAGCACCGCGTAGTAGAAGATGAACATGTGCGCCGCGAAGTCGGGAACGCCGAGCTTGATCAGCGCGGGCGCCGCGATGACGGCACAGATGATGTACGACGCCGTGACAGGCACCGCCAAACCGACGATCCACACGATGAGCGAGGTGAACATCGCCGTCAGCAACAGGCGCATGTCGTGCAGCAGCGCCGGCGTGTTCTCCGCGCCGAACATCGTCCACAGCGATACCAGCCCGTGCGCGCCGCTCTCGGCGTAATCGAGCACGATCGAGCTGAACTTGAGCCCCAGGCCGGTGAGCGTCACCACGCCGACGATGATGCCGGCTGAGGCGCACGTCATGGCGACGTTGAGCATGCTGATGGAGCCGCCCTCGAGAGCCTTGATGAGACCGGAGCCCCAGAATCCTCTGATCCACGGCATTTTCCCGAGGAACCATTCGTACGGAATGATCGCGGTATCGCGCCGGATGAACGAGAGCACGGCCGTCGTGCACGACGCCCAGAACACCGAAAGCACGGGCGAATAGCCCATCAGCATGAACACGACGATCGCGAGCAGCGACACGAAGTGATACCAGTAGCGCCTGGCGAGCGCGAACGCCGTCTGGTGTTTGTCGAGCATGACGGTCGCCATGTTGAACTTGCGAGCGTCGATCTCGACCATGATGAAGATCGCGAGATAGAAAAGCACCGTCGGTATCGTCGCCATCAGGATGACGTCGAGATACGAGATCTTCAGGAACTCGGCGATCAGGAACGCAGCGGCGCCGAGCACCGGCGGCGAAAGAATCGCGCCTAGGCCTCCTGCGGCCAGCAGTCCGCCCGCCGCTTCCTTGCCGTAGCCCGAACGCTGCAGCAGGGGCCACGCGACCGAGCCGAGCGTCACCGTCGTCGCCACGCCCGAGCCTGAAGGCCCGCCGAGCAGGAACGAGCCCATCACCACCGCGCGGCCTGCGCTCGACGGCTTGCCGCCCATCGCGGCGAACGAAAAGTCGATGAAGAACTTGCCCGCGCCGGAGTACTGCAGCACCGCGCCGTAGATCGTGAACAGGATGATCAGCGTCGAGGACACGTCGACCGCAGTGCCGAAGATGCCTTCGAGCGTCATGTAGAGCGAGCCGACCAGGCGGTCGATCTCGTAGCCTTTGTGCGTCCACGGGGCCGGCAGATAGGGACCGAACAGCGCGTACGCGAGAAAGAGGCCGCAGATGAAAGGCAGGATCCAGGTCGAGCTGCGCCGGCAGCCTTCGAGGATCAGCACGATGAGCGCAACGCCGACGATCACGTCGGTCTGGGTCGGCACGGTCGCGCGGTCGCCGAGTTCGTCGCCCCAGTACAGGATGTAGCCGATGATGCCGACGGAGACCAGGGCGAGGATGACGTCCCACCACAGGAGGCGGTGACGGAAGCGCTTGTGCGCGGGGAACAACAGGAAGACGAGGCCGAGCGCGAACGCGACGTGGACCGGGCGCAGGATGAACGCCGGAACGATCTCCACCGCGGCGTAGAGGTGGAACAGCGACATGATGACGGCGAGCGCGGTCATGAGCACCGCGAGCGGGCCCTTGTAGCGGTTGAGCGCGCCCTCTTCTTCTTCGATGAACTCCTCGAGGCGCTTCTTCTGCTCCGCAGTGAGCGGCACTTCCTCGACGATGGACTTCCCGTCGTCGACTACCGCCAGCGTCTCTTTTTCGGCCATCGTGGGCTCTCCTCCCGGCGTGGGGACTTCCGAACAGTCGCACATGATACAAACAAAAGCCCCGCCGTTTTCAACGGCGGGGCTTTTACTTTTATCTTCTCAAACACTCTTCCCGAGTATCCAGCGCCGCAAGGCGCCTAAGCGGGCCGTTACGCCCCGGAGCGAAGCGGCGGAAGCGTCGGAAGCGTCGTACCTTTCCGCGACCGTCACGCCGCAGAAGCGGCCAAGGCTTTTACTGCAACTTGATGCCTTTTTCGGTGAAGTACTTGACGGCGCCGGGGTGGTAAGGAATCGGCGTCGCGGCCTGCTTTTGAGCGTCCAGCTTGAAGTTTTCGGCTTCCTTGTGGACCGCGACGAGGTCGGCCTTGTGGTCGAAGACCGTTTTCACGATGTTATACGCGGCCTGGTCGCTGAGCTTCTCACTCGAGACGAGGATGTTCGCCACCGAAGCCATGTGATTGTCTGCAGTCATTCCGCTGTAGGTCGCCTTGGGGATGGTGTCGGTGAAGTACAGGTTGCCGTACTTCTTGTTCATCGCCGCAACGAGGTTCGCGTGCTCGATCATCTTGATCTTCACGCCGGGCGTCGCGGCCAGGTCGGTCACCGACGCCGTCGGCAGACCGCCGACCCAGAAGAACGCGTCGATCTTGCGGTCCTTGATGGCGTTGACCGACTCGGCGACGCCGAGACGCTCGCGTTTCATGTCCCTGTCCTTGTCGAGGCCTGCGGCTTCGATCAGGCGGAAAGCCATGACTTCGGTCGCGCTGCCCGGCGAGCCGGTGGAGACGCGCTTGCCTTTCAGGTCCGCCATCGTGTTGACGCCGGTGCCTTCGATCGAGACGACGTGCATCCTGTTCGGATAGAGGACCATCAGCGTGCGCAGCGGCACTTTCTGGCCTTTGAATTTGTCCTCGCCCTTGTACGCGTCCTGGCTGGCGTCGGCCATCGCGAAAGCGATGTACGGCTTGCCGGTGCCGATGAGCTTCAGGTTGTCGACCGAGCCGCCGGTCACTTCTGCGGTCGCGGTGACGCCCGGAATGAATTTCGACAGCACGTTCGCCATGCCGCCGCCCAGCGGGTAATACACCCCGCCGGTGCCCCCGGTCGCGATCGAGAGCTGGATTTTTTCCTGGGCTGAGACGGGTGCGGCCACGGCTATGGCAGCTGCGCACAGCAGCGCCTTGAGGGTGCGAGGCATGGAACTCCTCCTAGTGGTGATCACGGTTCTTGACGGCAAACCGATGAACACCCAGTGTATTGATTAAGTTGACGCGTGGTCAATTACTTAGCGAAGACTTGGGACATGTCCTGGAAGGACTTGAATTCGAGCGCGTTGCCGCAGGGATCGAGGAAGAACATCGTCGCCTGCTCCCCCGCCTGGCCTTTGAAGCGGACGTGGGGCTCGATGATGAAGCGGGTGTCGGCTTTCCTCAGCTTGTCGGCGAGCGATTCCCACTCGCTCATCGAGAGGATCGCGCCGAAGTGGCGCACGGGCACCTGGTGGCCGTCGACGTCCGACGTGGCGCGATGGCCCACTTCGTCGGGCGCCAGATGCGCGACGATCTGGTGACCGTAGAAATCGAAATCGACCCAGTCTGCGGCGGAGCGGCCTTCAGGGCAGCCCAGCAGGTCGCCGTAGAAAGCGCGCGCCTTGGCGAGATTGTCGACGGGGAACGCGAGATGAAAAAGCGGGATTGCCATGCAGGACTCCTGTAGATTGCGCACGCCGGCCCAGGAAGCGACGACACGTGTCGCCAGCTCGTGCTTCACCGGAAACGACCCACTCCTGGTGTTATCTTAAGGCGATGATGTAGCCGGCCTGTCGACTGCATCGTCGCCGATCCAAGGCGATGTAGATCGCCTCATCGACTATATCATCACCCATTTTAAGGTGATGCTACAGTCGCCTGGTCGACTGCATCATCACGCATTTTAAGGCTTTTCCAGAGGAACCCCGCCCATGGCTTTGATCGAATCGGTATCCGTCTGCGTCGCTCGAGTCGCGCTCGACACAGTCACTTCATTTGCCACCCGAACCGTCAGCGCGCGCGACTACTGCCTGGTCAAAGTGCGCTCGGTCGAAGGTGTCGAAGGCATCGGCTTTTGCTACGTCGGCAGCGCGGGCGGGCGCATCGCGCAGATCGCAGTCGAGGAACTGCTCGCGCCGAGGCTTATCGGCCAGGAGTCGCTGCGCGTCGAAGGGCTGTGGCAGGAGATGTATCAGGAGTCGCTGCTGCAGGGCCGCGCGGGCAGCGTGATGCGAGCGCTCAGCATCCTCGACACGGCGTTGTGGGACCTCAATGCGCGCACCGCGAAGCTTCCGCTGTACCAGTACCTCGGCGCTTACGTCGTCGACCGCGTGCCGGCCTACGCGAGCGGGGGTTACTACCTGCCCGACAAGACGCCCGAGATGCTGGGGCAGGAGCTCGCGGGTTATGTCGACGCGGGCTTCAAGGCGGTGAAGATGAAAGTCGGGCGGCTCTCACCTTCCGAAGAAGAGGACCGCATCGAAGCGGCTCGCGAGGCTATCGGCGCCGACATACACCTCATGCTCGACGCGAACAATGCGTGGAGCGACGTGCCGACCGCGCTCACCTACATGAAGCGCTACGAGTCTTACGATCCGTACTGGATGGAAGAGCCTTTCGGCCCCGACGACATCGAGAGCCACGCCAAGCTCGCCGAGCTCACGCCGATCGTGATCGCGACCGGGGAGATCGCGTACGGGCGCTGGTACCACAAGGAGCTGCTCGACAAGCGCGGCGCGGAAATCCTCCAGACCGATGCGGTCGTCTGCGGCGGCATCACCGAGTGGAAGCGGATCGCGGCACTCGCGGCCGGTTACGGCGTCACGATGTGCCCGCACTGGTTCCACGACGTGCACGTGCATCTCGTGGCCGCGACGCCGAACGCGCGCTACGTCGAATATTTCCCCGACGACAAGGTGCTCAACTTCCGCCGGCTCATCGACACCCAGCTGGAGCACGAAGACGGCAACCTGATCCTCCCGAAGACACCGGGACTGGGCTTCAATTTCGACGAGAAGGCGGTGAAGAAGTACGCGCTCGACGGGTGGAAAGTCGTGAAGTGAGGGGGCTCAGTTCGGTTTCTGTGACACGGTCTTCTTCAGCCACTCGAGCACGACGCCCTGTGACGCTGCCGGCGCTCCCATGTGGTCGGAGTCCGGCTCCGCCATCTGGTTTCGCGGATTCTGCGGCAGGCTCTTGTAGACCAGCAGCCCGCCTTGCCGAAGCGGCGCTTCTTCGCGCGTGGGCACGAGCCACAGCACCGGCGTCGTGGCCTTGACCGCGGCGACATTACGCCCGAGGTTCATCGGCCCTTCCGGATCGAAGTAACTCACGAACGACGCCGCGCTTGCAGTGACCCGCTCGCGGCGATTTCCAGTATTCAGGTCGGTGAAGGAGATCGTCTCACTTCCTTTGCCCGCGGCGACGAGCTCGCGCGCGCGTTTCACGTCGTCGACATACTGCTGAGCGAAACGCGGCGCCTCGGGCCGGTGTCCGGGCGCGACCGCGACCACTGCGTCGAGATCGGTGCGTCCGGCGTAATGCACCGCGTACGCGGCGCCGAGGCTGTGGCCGATCAGGACGATCTGCTTCGCGCCGCGCGCTTTCAGCTTCGCGATTTCGGCGTCGATCTCGGCATCGGCCTGTTCGACGCTCCGGTCGTAGACGCGCCTGCGGGACCACGGCATCTCCGGCGAGCTCACGAGATAGCCTTCCCTTTCGAGGGCATCGGCGAGGCCGTCGATCATTCGACCGGGCTGGCCCCACTTGCCGTGCATCACGATCGCGCCGATGCCGTTTTCCGCCGCTGTCGCGATGCCGCAGGTGAGCGCGAGCAGCAGCGCGATCCACAATATCTTCATGACGTCCTTATTTGCGCACGAATGCACCGGGGATCTTCTTCAAAGAGCGCGCTTTTCGGGCTACTTTAGCGCGACGCGTTTCCGGGGGAGCCGATTTTGCCACAGTCTTTTTCGATGTGTGGCGCGCGTGCGCTCGCGGCGCCTGCGTGGGCTGCGGATTCAACCGGCCTTCGCCCGGCTGGTAATCCGGATTCCGGGCGCGCTGGGCCTGAAGCTCGTCGGCGCGCTGCCGCAGCTCGGCACGGTCCTCGTTGGTGAGCTCTGCGGCCGACGCGCAGGCGACGGCGACGGCGAATGACGATGCAAGGGCGAGGGGGATGAGCGTGTTCACGATACCTCCGACGATTGTGTTCGATCCGGTTGAGAACGGCTGTGACGCCGGCCGCATTGACCGCGCTACGGCCGCGGCGCACGCAGCATGAGCAGGGTCGCGAATGCGAACAGCGACAAGCCGACCGACAAGGCAATCGCCGCGCCGGGTCCGTGACGCTCGAGCACGAGGCCGAAAGCGAACGGCGCAAGCGCCTGCATGCCGCGCCCGAGGATCCCGAGCAGGCCCTGGCGGTGGCCGTACCCGACCGGTCCGAAGATCGCGAGCGGAAGCGTGCCCTTGGCGATCGTGATCATGCCGTTGCCGGCCCCGTGGAGCATCGAGAAGAACGACGCGATGAGCGGCGGCCCGCCAAACAGGCCGAGCACGATCCCGGCGACGGGGTGGCAGGCGCTGGCGATGCGCGCGCTCACCAGCGGGTGGAACTTGAAGCGTCTGGACGCGAGGAACTCGATCAGCCGCGCGGCAACCTGCGCCGGGCCGAGCAACGCGCCCGCGGTGATCGCCGCGACCGTGCTCGTTCCGGCGGCGACGAGCAGCCCCGGCAGATGCGCGGCCATCGCCGAGGTGACGAACGAGGTCAGCGCCGCGAACAACGCGAGCAGCACGAAAGCCTGTTTCTTGCCGCGGTCCCACTGAAACGGCTCGGCGTCAGCCGTTTCAGCGTCGGGCTCGCCTGCGCGATCGGTGGGGGCTTTGCGCGGCACCGCGGGAATGCACAAGACGTTGACCGGAAGCGCCGCGAACAGATGCAGCCCTGCCCATGCGAAACAGCTCGCGCGCCACCCGTAGTGCTCCGCGATCAGCGCGGTCACCGGCCAGCCGACCGTGCTCGCAAAACCGGCGATCAGCGTGATGCCGGTGATCGGTCCTCGCGCCGATCCGCCGTGCAGGCGCACGAGCGTCGCGAAAGCCGCGTCGTACAGCCCGAGCGCCATGCCCGCGCCGATGATGGCCCACGCGCCGAACAGCATCGCGGCGTTCGAAGCGAAACCGAGCATGACCAGACCGGCGGCGAGCACGAGGTTCGAGGCCACCAGAACACCTCGCCCGCCCCAGCGGTCGATCGCTCGTCCCGCCCACGGACCGGTGAGCGCCATCACGACCAGGGAGACCGAAAACGCGCCGAATGCAGTCGAGAGCGATACGCCGAGCTCGGTGGAAATGGGCCTGGCGAGTATCGCGATCAAGTAGGTCGAAGAGGCCCATGCGACGGTCTGGGTGAAACCGAGCGCGACGACCTGTGAGAGCGTTCCCGATTTAGACGTTGGACTGTTCATCGACTGGCTTATTATGGGGTACGCAGTCTTTCGGAACGCACGTCCTCGGGAGGCGATCATGACGACGGCAAAAACCATGGCAGCGGCTTTGCTCTCGACCTTGCTGTTCGCGTGCCAGGCGCCCATCGCTCAGCGCGCAAATGAAAGCGGCGTCACGATCGGCGACAGCGACATCGGCGGCGTCGTGACCAGCGCGAACGGACCCGAAGCCGGCGTATGGGTGATCGCGGAGACGAACGAGCTGCCGACGCGCTATGTGAAGATCGTCGTCACCGACGAGCGCGGACGCTACGTCATTCCCGACCTGCCGAAAGCGAGCTACGCCGTGTGGGCCCGCGGTTACGGTCTCATCGATTCTGCGAGAGTCACCGCAGCGCCCGGGAAGCTGGTCGACTTGAAAGCGCCGGTCGCGCTCACGGCTGCCGCCGCGGCCGAATATTATCCCGCCGCTTACTGGTACTCGATGCTGAAGATTCCCGATCCGGCGCAGTTCGGAGCGCCCGGCGGGATCGAAAAAGTGAAGACCCAGCCGGAGTGGCTCAACATCGTCAAAACAAACGGCTGCGTGACGTGCCACCAGATGGGCAACCGCGCGACCCGCACGATCCCGAAGGACTACGCGCACTTTGCATCGTCGAGCGACGCATGGGCTCGCCGCATCCTCTCAGGCCAGGCGATGACCCAGATGACGAACGCGATCTCGCGTATCGATACTCAGCACGCGCTGAAGCTTTTCGCCGACTGGACCGATCGTGTGGCCGCGGGGGAAATCCCGGCGACCCAGCCTGCGCGGCCCCAGGGCGTCGAGCGCAACATCGTGATCACGCTGTGGGACTGGAGCCGGCCCACCGCTTACATGCACGACGAGATCTCGACCGACAAGCGCAAGCCCACAGTGAATGCGAACGGGCTGCTTTTCGGCACGCCCGAAGAGAGCACCGACTTCATTCCGGTGCTCGATCCGGTACGGCACATCGCGACTGAAGTGAAGCACCCGGTGCGCGACCCGAAAACGCCGTCGTCGGCTGCGCTTCCGCACACGCCTTCGGCGTACTGGGGCGATGTCAAGATCTGGGACAGCCAGACCTCGATGCACAACCCGATGTTCGACGAGCAGTCACGGGTCTGGTTTACCGCCCGTGTGCGGCCACCCGAGAATCCCGCGTTCTGTCGCGCGGGCTCGAATCACCCGTCGGCGAAAGCGTTTCCGGTCGACCGCTCCAGTCGCCATCTCTCGATGTACGACCCGAAGACCGGCCGCTTCACGCTCATCAGCACGTGCTTCCAGACGCACCATCTCGTCTTCACGGAGGACGCGAACCAGACCCTGTGGACGAGCGGCGACGCGGCAAACCAGGTGGTCGGCTGGCTCGACCGGAAGCTATTCGAGGAAACCGGTGACGAAGAGCGCGCGCAGGGATGGACGCCTTTGATCCTCGACACCAACGGCAACGGCAAGCGCGACGAGTGGGTCGAGCCTGATCGCCCGCTCGATCCGTCGAAGGACAAGCGTATCGCTGCGGGCTTCTACGGCGTCGCTGTCAATCCGCTCGACGGCACGATATGGGGCTCGGCGCTCGGATTCCCCGGCAGCCTCGTGCGCATCAATCCCGGTCCGAACCCGAGCGAGACCGCGCTCTCCGAGGTGTTCGACTACCCGCTCGAGATGAACGGCTACGGCGTTCGCGGAATGGACATCGATCGCAACGGCGTGGTGTGGTCATCGCTTGCGAGCGGACATCTCGCGAGCTTCGACCGCCGCAAATGCAAAGGTCCACTCAATGGCCCGCGCGCGACCGGCAAGCACTGCCCCGAAGGCTGGGCGCTCTTTCCGTTCCCGGGACCGCAGTTCGAGAACGTCAAAGCGAGCGGGAGCGTGGAATCGAGCTACTACACCTGGGTCGACCAGTTCGACACCTTCGGCCTCGGGCGCAACGTGCCGATCGCGACGGGCAACCTCAACGACGGCCTGCTCGCGCTCGTCGACGGGAAGTTCGTGACCGTGCGGGTGCCTTACCCGATGGGTTTCTACGCGAAATGGATGGACGGGCGGATCGACGATCCCGAGGCGGGATGGAAAGGCAAAGGCCTGTGGGCGACGACGTCGACCCGCGCGCCTTTCCACATAGAAGGCGGCCGCGGCACCCGCCCGAAAGTCGCGAAATTCCAGCTGAGACCCGACCCGCTCGCGCGCTAGGTCAACGCACAGGAAGCAAGACGGAGGGAGGCGGCCGGAACCTCTCGACACTGCGAGGCAGACCGGAGGAAGGGAGGTTACGGAGGGAAACCTTTTCGGTTTCCCTCTGTTCGTAACAAATCGACTTTCTGACCGACGAAGCGCCGCAGGCGCTAGTCGTTCAGCAAAGTCGGAAAAGCGAATCCGAAGCTGCAGAGGAAAATGATGAACTTGCCGACGAAAACGATCTTGCTTCCGACGCTCATGTCTTTGAATTTGGTCGATTCTACGGTCTGGGCCATGGTGGCTCCTCGTGGGGGGGTGTGGGGGGCGCTCCGCCGGCGGGTGATTTAAGCGCGGCCGTGAACCTTAGCAACCGATAGATGTAGGTTTTGTGTGGCGGTTGTGAATATTGCGTGAACTCGAGGCCGGGTACGGCGTGCGAATTGCACCTCGAGCGGTTCAACCCAGCGAGGGGGACCCGCGCCGTGATCAAAGCCGTGATATTCGACGTCGACGGTACGCTCGTCGACTCCAACCTGCAGCACGTGGAAGCATGGCGCGAAGCCTTCAGCCACTACGGCAAAGAGCTCACGAGCGACGAAGTTCACGCGCAGATGGGCAAAGGCGGCGACCAGTTGATGCCGGTCTTCCTCTCGCGGCACGAGCTCGAACGCTTCGGCGCCGACCTGGAGCGCCTTCGCGTCGAGCTTTTTACGCACGATTATCTTCCGGGTGTCGAGCCTTTCCCGAAAGTGCGCGAGCTCTTCGAGCGCATCAGGGACGGCGGGATGAGAATCGCGCTCGCCTCCTCGGCGAAAGAGACTGAGCTCGAGCGGCACCAGAAGAACCTGCAGATCGAGGATCTCGTCGACGTTGCGATCTGCGCGGACGACGCGGACCGATCCAAACCGTGCCCGGACATCTTCGAGACCGCGCTCGCAAGGCTCGACGACGTCGCAGCAGATGAAGCGATCGTCATCGGCGACACGCCGTACGACGCGCAGGCCGCCAGCCAAGCCGGGCTGGGAACGATCGGGCTCTTAAGCGGCGGATTTACCGAAGAGGTCCTGCGCGAGAACGGCGTCATCGCGGTGTATCGCGACATCGCCGACCTGCTCGAGCACTACGACGAGTCGCCGCTCGCTGCGCTCACCGCGTCGACTGCCTAGCGCGCGGCGCCAGCGGGGACGAACTTCTGCACACGCCGCCCGTTGCCCACTTCCGCCGTATAGATGTTCCCTTTCGAATCGCTCGCCATGCCGTGCACCGAGCGGAATTCCCCCGCCATTCGACCGGGGCGGCCGAAGCTCGCGACGCGCTTGCCGTCCTCCCGCCTGAGCACGTGCACTTCACCGTTGGTGCCGTCGGCGATGTAGAGGTAGGTCTGCGCCGCGTCGGGCGAGAACGCGATGTCGAACGCCGAGCCGCTCGCCAGGGTCTGCGGCTCGATGAAGAACTCGTTCAGGAAAGTCCCGTTCTTGCTGAACACCTGGATGCGGTCGTTGGTGCGATCGCACACGTACAGCAGGTTGTCGCGCGACTGGTGCACGCAATGGACGTTGGCGAACTGCTGCGACTTGTCACCCGGCCGGTACGGCGGCTCCTTGCCGTCGTTCGGCATCGCACCGTACGCGCCCCAGTGCCTCTTGTATCCGCCGGTCGTCGCGTTGAACACGACCACCCGCCGGTTGCCGTAGCCGTCGGCGACATAAAGCTCGTTGGCGTCGGGGTCGAGCTCCATGTGCGCGGGCCTGCCGAGCTGGGTTTTGCTGTTGCTGCCCTCAGACTTGCCCGGCTTGCCGATCTGCATCAGGAACTTGCCGTCGCGCGTGAACTTGAGGATCTGGTGGTCGGTGTTGTCATTGCCGGCGATCCACACATTACCCTGGGGATCGACATAAACGCCGTGCTCGTTCTTCGGCCAGTCGTAGCCCTGCCCCGGTCCGCCCCAGCCCTGGACGTAGTTGCCTTCACGGTCGAACTCCATGACCGTCGGTGCAGGCGTGCAGCACTTCGAGGTCGGCGGATTCTGCAGCGCGCCTTTCTCGTCTTCGAGTATCGTGGCCGGCCGGTGGATGATCCACACGTGATCGCGGCTGTCGGTGGCAACCCACGCGACCTGACCGAGTATCCAGTTGCTGCGCAGCGGTTTCGGCCAGAACGCATCGACACGATAGCCGCCGGGACCCGAAGCTGCGCGCTTCGATGCATCGTTCGTATCTGTCGTCGCGCACGCCGCAGTCAACAGCAGCAGCACGACAAGCGCATATCTCTTCGTCATGACTCCTCCCTTTTTTTCAGCTTACTCTGTTGTTACTATAACCGTTCTACAACGGAGGACTTCAGATGGCCAAGGGATACTGGATCAATTTTTTTCGCGCGGTGAAAGACCCGGACAAAGTCGCCGCGTACGTGAAGCTCGCGGGACCGGTGATGCAGGCGTCCGGTGCGAAGTTTCTGGTTCGCGGGAACCCGACGAAAGTGTACGAAGCGGGGCTGATGATGCGCACCGTCATGATCGAGTTCGAGAGCGTGGAGAAAGCCATGGCAGTCCACGACAGCCCGGGCTATCAGGAAGCGCTACGCGCGCTCGGCGACGGCGCTGAGCGCGACCTGAGGATCGTCGAAGGCGTGGAGTGAGAACAGTGTTTAGTTTTGAGTGTTGAGTGTTTAGCGGGGATGTGCCGCCCTGCTAAACACTCAACACTGAATTCACGGTTTGGCGGTAACGCGCCAAACCGTGTTTCCCACGTCGTCGGCAACGAGCAGCGCGCCGCGACTGTCGATCGTCACTCCGACCGGACGGCCGTACGCATCGCCGTCGCCGTTGACGAAACCGGTCAGCACGTCGAGCGGCTGGCCTGACGGTTTACCGCCGGTGAACGGCACGAACACCACTTTGTAGCCGCTGCGCGGCTTGCGGTTCCACGAGCCGTGCTCCCCGATGAACATGCCGTCTGCGAAAGCCGGCGGGAGCTTGTTGCCTTGCGAGTAGGTGAGGCCGAGCGCCGCGACGTGGGTGCCGAGCGCGTAATCGGGAGCGATGGCTTTGGCGACGAGGTCCGGGCGCGGCGGCTTCACACGCTCGTCGACGTGCTGGCCGTAATAGCTGTACGGCCAGCCGTAGAAAGCGCCGTCTTTCACCGACGTCAGATAGTCCGGCACGAGATCGCTGCCGAGCTCGTCGCGCTCATTCGCCACGGCCCACAGCGCGCCGGTCGACGGCTCCCATGCAAGGCCGTTGGGGTTGCGCAAGCCCGTTGCGAAGCGGCGGTGGCTCCCCGTCTTCGGATCGATTTCCCAGATCGCCGCACGGCCTTCTTCCTTCTCCATTCCGTGCTCGGCGACATTGCTGTTCGAGCCGACGGTCACATACAGCCTGGAACCGTCGCGGCTGGCGATGACGTTCTTGGTCCAGTGGTGATTGAGCGGGCCGCCGGGCAAGTCGACGACTTTGACCGGCGTTTCGGTAATGCGAGTCGCTCCGGTGGTATAGGGAACGCGCACCAGCGCATCGGAGTTCGCGATGTACAGATCGCTGCCGACGAGCACCATGCCGAAGGGCGAATTCAGGTTTTCCAGGAAGACGCTTTTGACTTCCGCCACGCCGTCGCCGTCCGCGTCGCGCAGCAGCGTGATGCGATTGGCGCTCGGCACTCCGGCGCCGGCTTTCTTCATCACTTTTTTCATCACCCAGCCCTTGATGCCCTTGCCGTCCTCGGGCTTCGGCGGGGCATTGGTCTCCGCGACGAGCACGTCGCCGTTCGGGAGCACGTATAGCCAGCGCGGATGATCGAGGCCGCCCGCGTAGGCATTCACGCCCGTGCCGGCTGCCGGGGTGGGCGCGGCTCCGGAGGTCCAGCCTTTGGCCGGCGCGATGTGCACCGTCGGGATGAGCGTCTGGTTCGGCGGCGGCAATTGCGGGTTCGGGCCGACGCCCGCGGATTCCGGAAGCCGGGCGGTCTCGCCGCACGCGCAAAGACCGATGGCAGCAGCCAGCGTGAGGGCGGCGAGCCGCGCGAGGTGTCTTGGATGGGTATGCATGGGGGCCTTCCGGCAATTTCCACGCCCGCTTTTCACCCCGCCGGCGCTTCCGTGTTACGGTTGTCCTACGGAGGAGCACCCATGAAAGCCAGCACCCACGCACGCCGTCTGCCGACCGTCCTGCTCGGCATCGCCGCCGCAACGCTTCTGACGGCGTGCGCGACCATGCCCCCGGCGCAGCGCCAGGCGCGCGAAATCCCGACCTTCGAAGTCGACCCGTCGTGGCCCAGGCTGCCTGCGAAGTGGGTATTCGGGCAGGTGTCGAGCGTCTCCGTCGACGACCGCGGCCATGCCTGGATCCTGCAGCGGCCGAGCAGCGTCAGGACGGACCAGAAAGGCATGGTCGCGCCGCCGGTGCTCGAGTTCGACGGTGCCGGAAACTTCATCCAGGGATGGGGGGGGCCGGGCGCGGGTTACGACTGGCCCGAGACCGAGCACGGCATCTATGTCGATCCGAAAGGTTACGTGTGGATCGGCGGCAACGGCAAGACCGACCATCACCTCGTCAAGTTCACCAAAGACGGCAAGTTCGTCATGCAGATCGGCCGCAAGGGCGAGAGCAAAGGCAACTCGGACACGCGTAACGTCAACATGGCCGCAGACACGTTCGTCCACACTCCGACGAACGAGCTCTTTGTCGCGGACGGTTACGGCAACCGGCGGATCATCGTGTTCGACGCCGACACCGGCGCCTTCAAGCGGATGTGGGGCGCCTTCGGCAAAGCGCCGCTCGACACGGTGCCGCCGAAGCAGAAAGTCGCCGAAGCCTCGCGCATCCCCGCCAGGGAAGAGACGGGACCCGGCCCGGACCAGTTCGACAACCCGGTGCATGCGGCGCGCGTTTCGAACGACGGGCTGGTGTACGTGTCGGACCGCGGCGGGAAACGAGTGCAGGTATTCACGCTCGACGGAAAGTTCGTCAACCAGGTTTTCGTCGACCGCTGGTGCGAGGCGCCTCACTGCGGCAACGGCCAGACCGTCGCGAGCACCGCGTTCTCACACGACCCGGAGCAGCGCTTCCTGTATGTCGCCAGCCGCAGCCCCGCACGCGTCTGGATACTCGACCGCAAGACGCTGGAGCCTCTCGATTCGTTCGGCCGCCCGGGCGTCGC
>JAQGMV010000116.1 GCA_028292225.1 Betaproteobacteria bacterium | reverse complement strand
CGCCGATGCAGGATCGTCACTGAAAACGTCCTGCAGATTGTGTTCTTATAAACTCCAGGGAGATGCACGTGCCCGCTAGATTTCCTGCACGTTTGAATGTGGACGAGTTTTCGACGATCAACCGGCGGGCGTTCCTGCGCGGCCTCGGCGCCTCCGCGCTGGTCACCGCGACAGGCGGCCTTTTCGCCCCGTCCGTCTGGGCGTCCCCGGTGTTCTCGGCGTACCCCTTCTCGCTGGGGGTTGCCTCGGGCGAACCGACGCCGGACGGCTTCGTGATTTGGACCAAGATCGCGCCGAAGCCGCTGGAGCCCCGCGGCGGCATGCCCAGAAAGCTGGTCGAGGTCGAGTGGTCGGTGGCGACAGACGAGCGCATGCGTGAAGTCGTGCAGAAAGGCACGGCGATGGCCCATCCCGAGCTCGGCCATTCGGTGCACGTCGAGGTCGAAGGGCTGCAGCCCGGGCGCGACTACTTTTACCGCTTCACGATCGGCCGCGAGCGCAGCCGCATCGGGCGCTCGCGAACCCTCCCGCCCGCCGGGTCCGCCGTTGCTCAGCTGCGCTTCGGCGTCATCGGCTGCCAGCGCTACGAGGCCGGTTTTTTTACCGCCTTCCGGCGGCTCGCAGACGAGCGGTTCGATTTCGTATTCCATTACGGTGACTACATCTACGAGTATCGCGTGGTGCGGCCCGGCGAACTGCCGTTCCCCGTCGCACGGGTCATGCCGGGCGAGCCGGACGAATGCTACACGCTCGACGACTACCGCAACCGCTATGCCCTCCACCAGCTCGATCTCGATCTGCAGGCGGCGCATGCGTCCGCACCGTTCGTCATGAGCTATGACGATCACGAGGTCGACAATGATTTTGCCGGCGATACGACCGAAGAGAACACACCGTCCGAGCTGTTTCTTTTGCGGCGTGCCGCCGCTTTTCAGGCCTGGTACGAGCACCTGCCCCTGCGCCGGGCGCAGATGCCGCGCGGGCCGGACATCCTGGCGTACCGTCGCTTCGCCGTCGGTGACCTGCTCGAGGTGAATGTGCTCGATACGCGCCTCTTCCGCTCCCCCCAGGCCTGTCCCGGCGGCCCCCGCATCGTGGCCAATTGCACCGAAGCACTCGAGCGGAACCGCACCATGCTGGGCGAAAAACAGGAGCGCTGGCTCTATGACGGGTTCAGGAGCACGAAGGCACGCTGGAACCTGCTCGCCCAGCAGGTCATGGTGGCGCGCAGCGACCGCAATCCGGATCCCGATGTCTTCGCCCCCAGCCTCGACAAATGGGATGGGGCAGTGGCGGCGCGCGATCGCTTGTTTGCGGCGGTCGAGAACACGAATCTCCGCAATCTCGTCGTCGTCGATGGCGACGTGCACCAGAACTGGGCCGGGGAGCTCAAGAAGAATTTCGCGGACGAGAAATCCGCAACGCTCGGGGTCGAGTTCGTGGCGACCTCGGTAACGTCGCTCGGCGACGGCTACGACATCAACAACAACTATAAAGCGATACTGCAGCAGGATCCGCACATGAAGTTCTTCAACGCCCAGCGCGGCTATGTACGCCACGTCGTCACACCCGGCCGCTGGCAGGCGGACTTCCAGGTGCTCGACAAAGTCAGCGTGCCCGACGGCCACTTGTCGACGCGCAAGAGTTTCGTGGTCGAAAGCGGCAAGAGCAGTCTCGTGGACGCCTGATCAAGGCGCGTGGCCGCATTCTCCATAACCACAATGCACCGGTAAGCGGACTGACGATCGGCAGGAACTAGCGAAACGCGATCAACAGCACTCCTGTCATCGCCAGTGCCGCAGTCCAGGCCTGGCGCAACGCGGCGCTGCTCAGCAGGCGAGGGTGCATGGCGACACCGCGGCAGATGCCGGTGGCGATGAGGCCGGTCGTGACCAGCATCGCCGCCGTGTGGACGCCGACTGCCGCCAGCGCCAGGAGCAGCGAGCCCGATGCGGTGATCTCGCGCGCCGGATTGTCGGCCAGGCACAGCGACACGAGCGCAGGGAGCAGCATCAGCCCGGCGCCATGCGCGGTGGCCATCAGGAAGGACCAGAGCGCGATGCCGGCGTGGCCGGCCTGCGCGCTCATCGGATTGCGCTGCCCCGCACCGCGCAGCATGCGGTACGACGCCGCACCGACGAGCAGCGCGCCGGCCAGGCCCTGAGTCAGCGCGCGGTCCATGGTCAGGCCCTGTGCAAAGACGCAGGCCACCACAGCGATCGATGCGGCGTGTCCGATGGCGATGGGCACCAGGGCACGCCGCACCTGCGTCTCGTCGCGCGCGCGCACACCCCAGGCGGCAGCGAGCATCCAGCCGGTCGCCGGGTTCAATCCATGAAGGGCGCCGAGGCCGGCCACCGCCATCCACGGCCAGAGGTTGGGCATGGCGCATCCGTCCGGGATGGCGGAGCAGGTTCAGGCGGGCGCTGCGCAGCACGAACCCGCCGCCGGCGCGGCCTTCGCGGCCGGCGCCGGCTGGTAGCGGTCGTGGTGACGCACCCACTCCATGGTGTAGCTCAGATGGTCCTCGTCGCGGCCCTCGGGGGTCAGGTCCAGGAGGTTGTACGCTCCCATCATCACCTCCACACCGCGTCCGTAGGTCGAGTAGGTGTGAAAGACATCGCCCGCGTCGTCCTTGTAGAACACGCTGATCCCGGGCGCTTCCTCCTGCGGGAAAGGCTGCATCACATAGTTGTAGTAGACCTCGCCCCTGGCCTTTTCCTCCGGCGTGAAAGTGACGCCGAAATCGTGGTTGAAGTCGTTGGCAAACGAGGAGACCCACTTGAATTGCCAGCTCATGCGGCTGCGAAAGCGTTCGATCTCGGCCAGTGGCGCGCGAGAGACGGCCAGCAGGGTGACGTCGCGCTGCGCCAGGTGGACATTCGCGCCGTCGTTGTGGTCGGCCATATAGGAGCAGCTCTTGCAGCCTTGCTCCCACCCCGGCGCGAACATGAAGTGCTGCACCAGCAGTTGGCTGCGGCCTTCGAACAGCTCGGCGAGCGTGCGCCGGCCCTCGGGCGTCTCGAAGACGTAGTTCTTCCCGACGCGTTCCCACGGGAGCGCGCGGCGTTCGCGCGCGATCTCATCGCGCAGGCGCGTCAGTTCCTTCTCGCGCGCGAGCAGCGTCTTGCGCTCGGCAATCCATAGCTCCCTGGACACGACGGGGTGGTTCACAGTGCTCACTTCGGCAATGGCGGTAGTCATGGTGTGCTCCTTGTGATCAGGATCGGGTTTTTTTCGGACGTCGCACGGCGCGGACCTTTCCGCTCGGTCCGCCGCCGGCGTAGAAGAGCTCTGCACCGTCGGACTCGAGCCCGCTGACGCCGGCGCCGCTCGGCATCGTCAGCCGCTCGAGCACTGCGCCGCTCGAAGGGTTGATGCGCCGGATCTCGCTCTCGTCCCCTTCCCAGGTCCCATGCCACAGCTCGCCGTCGACCCAGGTCACGCCGGTGACGAAGCGGTCGGACTCGATGGTGCGCATGACCTTGCCGGTCTCGGGATCGATCCGGTGGATCTTGCGATCGCGATACTGCCCCACCCACAGACTGCCCTCGGCCCATGTGAGCCCCGAGTCGCTCCCGCTGCCGGGCGCAGGGATCGACGCGACCACGTCCCCGGTGGCGGGATCGATCTTGTCGATGCGAGCTTCGGCGATCTGGTAGAGGTGCGTGCCGTCGAAGGCAGTGCCGGCGTCGCATGCACAGTCGAGTGTGCGCGTGGGCTCGCCGCTCTCCGGATCGAAGGCGATCAGTTTGGCCCCGGTGGCGGCCCAGACGCGGCTGCCGTCGTGGGTGACGCCGGCTACGCGGTCGGTGCCGGCGAAGGGGCCGTATTCGCGTACGATCTCGGCCGCGTGGGTGACTGGCGTCCCGGTTGTGTCTTTGTCGATCTTGCGGTTCATCGCCTGGTTCCTTGTGTCGCGCCTCGGATCGGGCCGCAAGACAATGCTACCCAGGCGGGAGCGCTGAGGGGAGTAACAAGATCGTCGTGAATCCGGTCAGCGGCGGCGACAGCCAGCGACGAGAGCGGGCGTGCCCGATCGAGCGCACCGTTCCGGCGGTCTCGAGCGCGACGAGCGCGCGCTGGACGGTGCGCTGGCTGGCCCCCAGGGCCAGCGCCAGGGCCGATGTCGACCATGCCGCGCCGTCGGAGAGCAGCGCCACCAGCGACGCCTGATCGCCATCGATGGGCGGTACCAGGACGACGACGGCATGCCCGTCGTGCGGCCTGAGGAGGAAGCCTCGCTCCGTGGCCTCGATGCTCGCGAGACCTTTGATAAGCGCGCGCAGACGGCCGATCTCGACCCGCAGGCGCGCCCGATGCGTTTCGTCGGGGCGGCGGGTGTTGAACGCGCACGCGATCAAGGCGTGCCGATCGACATCGCCAGGCCAGCCTTCCGCGAGCTGGCGCGCCAGCGCGAAGAGCACCGGCCGGCGCGCCAGCGGCAGCCACGTGGTGCCGGCGCGCAAGCCCCGACGGCAGGCGTCGACGACCAGCGCGCCCGAGGCCAGGAGTGCTGCGACCTCGTCGAGGCGCAGTGCATGCTCATAGCCTTCGATGAGGCGCCGGGCGGCGGGACGATCGAGCGCAGCCCGTGCCTCAGCCACCTCGGCCAGGAGCGCCGGCACGCGTGCGCGGTCGGCGGCACGTTGCGCGCGGTCGAGCCCATCTCGCGCGGGCCTGGTGCGCAGCGAGCGCAGCGCGAGCTCGGCCGCGGCCAACTCGGCCACTGCCGCCAGCGCCGGCGGCAGCCCCCGTGCGTCGAGGCGTGACAGCGCGGCCGAGGCCTCGTCGAGGCGGCCGAGCAGCAGGAGCCGGCGCACCGCGATCAGGCGCGCCTGCAGCGCGTTGGCACGATCGGCGCGCGCCTCGAGTGTGGCCGCTGCCGCCGCCAGCGCGCGCGGCGAGCCGCCGAGGTCGCGCATAGCCAGCGCCACCTCGGCCTCGGCAACGACGCAGCGCGCGCGCGCCAGCTCCTCATGGGCACCGAAGCCGCGGGCCGCGCGCCGCAGGAGCTCGCGGGCGCGCGGGTGCTCGCCGAGCTGGGCCATGGCTATGCCGCGCAGGGCCAGCGCCGGCGGGTCGTCGCGCAGGGCGACCCGCTTGAGGGTGCCGAGCGCGTCGCCGGCGGCGAGGGCGCGCGCGGCCGCAGCAATCAGGGAGTCCATGAGGACAGGGTACCCCACCGCACGATTTCGCACCGCTTGTGACTCCCCGGACGCGGGCGTACTCGGCGGGAGATCGGATCGGAGGCGTAAATGCAGCAGCTTCGGGTCGATCAGTCGGCAACCGGAAGCGTGAACTGAAACGTCGTGCCGGGTCCCGCGTTCTCGCTGAGCCACAGCCGTCCGCCGTGCGCTTCAATGATCGAGCGGCTGATCGCCAGGCCCATCCCCATGCCGTTCGCCTTGCTCGTGTAGAACGCGTCGAAGATCCTGTGCCGGTGGTGATGCTCGATTCCGACGCCTGAGTCGCGGACCGACACGGCCAGCATCGCGCCGTCATGGTGTGTGGCCGCAATGCTCAGGACCCGCGCGCGATCGTTCACGCCGCACATGGATTCGATCGCGTTCATCACGAGATTCACGATGACCTGCTGCAATTGCACGCGGTCGCCCATCACCGCACGCAACCTCGGTGCGTGCGTGATCGAGAGCGACACCCCTTTATTCATGATCGCCCCCTGCAGGAACGCAACGGCCTCGTCGATCGTATCGACGATGTCGATCGGGCTGCACTGCATCGGTTCGCGCTGGAGGAATCCGCGGATGCGCGAAATGACATTGGCCGCCCGGCTGGCATCGCGCACGATGCGCCCGAGGGACTCGCCGGCTTCGTGCACGTTCGGCGGCTGCGCGGCGAGCCAGCGCATGCCCGCATGCCCGCTCGTCGCAATGGCCCCCAGCGGCTGATTGATTTCGTGAGCGATGGACGCGACGAGCTCACCCATCGTCGTCACTCGCATGATGCGCGCGAGATCGACCCGCGCTCCGGCAAGCGCTTCTTCTGCGCGCCGGCGATCTTCGACGGCGGATTTTCTCTCGGTGATGTCCTGTACCAGGCCGACGAAGTAATCGACGGTGCCGTCGTGACGACGCACGCATTTGGCGGCCGTGATCGAATGGATCACGCAGCCGTCCTTGCGTATCCAGCGCTTGTCGAGCGTGTACCCATCGATCTCGCCGTCGAGCACGCGAGTGAATTGCCCGACGTCCGCTGCGAGATCGTCCGGATGCGTCATCTCGGTCCACGTCATCCGCATGAGCTCGTGCCGTTCGTAGCCCAGGATATTGCACAGCTCGTCGTTCACTTCGACGATGCCCTTGGCAATCGACGTGATCGCCATGCCGATCAGGCCGAGCTCGAAATAGCGCCTGAATCGCTCTTCGCTCGAGCGCAGGACTTCCTGGGCGCGCTTCCTGTCGATCGCGTCTGCCGCGTGGCGTGCGTAGAGGTCGGTGAGCGTCAGCTCGCGCACGAGGGGGCGGTGCGGCCGCACGAAGTGGGTCGAGATCACGCCCAGGAGCTCCCCGCCGCGGCTGAACAGCGGCGTCGACTGAATCGCGCGAAAACCCGCTTCCGCCGCTACCGGGCGGAGCGGCTCGTAAGCGGCGTCGGTCAGCACGTCCTCGATGATCACGCGCTTTCGCGAATTCATGGCGTGGCCGCACGACGTGGGGCTGTTTTCATCCACATGGCGAAAACGCTCCGCAAGCTCGATCGGGAACCCGCGCTGCGCTACGAGCGTCAGCAAACGGTTTTTCGGGTCGTAGAGCTGGACCATGCCGAAGTCGGCGGTCTGCAGCTCGATCGTCGCGGCAAGCACTTCCTCGAGCATGGGCTGAAGCTCGGTGTCCGCGATCAATCGCGTGCTGAGCTCGTGCAGGCGGCTCATCGCGGCAAGCTCGCTTGCAAGCTCCTCGCCAGTGCGGGTGCGCGCGTCTTCGGCCGACTTGCGCATCGAACGCTCGAGCTGCACGGTCGCGCGGCTGGCCTGAGCCGTCGAGAGCGCCGAATGGACGCGCGCCAGAAGCTCTCGGGCGGTGAACGGCTTGATGAGGTAATCGTTGGCGCCTGCCGCGAGGCCGTCGACCCGCGACTCTTCGCCCGCGCGTGCGTAGAGCATGATCAGCGGCACGTCGCGCGTGCGGGGGTCCGCGCGCAGCGCTTTCAGCAGCCCGAAGCCGTCGAGGCGCGGCATCATGACGTCGGCCAGCACGAGATCCGGCGGATCGTCGCGTGCAGCCGCCAGCGCGGCCTCGCCGTCGGGCGCGGTGTCGACGCGGTAAGTCGGCCTCAGGAGCCGCTCGACGTACGGGCGAAGATCGGCGTTGTCGTCGGCCAGCAGAATCCGGGGCGCGTCACGCGGCGATTTCGCCGCGACGTCGGGGCTCCCCTCCCGGAGTTCCTCGGGCAGCCAGCGCAGGGCCTCGCCGACATAAGCGCGGGCGCCGGTCGCCGTCGAGGTCTGCTGCGGACCCGCGTTGGCCGCGGCATCCGCGGCGCCGTAAGGCACGGCCACCGTGAAGCGGCTTCCCACGCCGGGCGTACTTTCCGCGCGCACGGTGCCGCGGTGCAGCTTAGCCAGCTCCTGGACCAGCGCGAGCCCGATCCCAGAACCTTCGAGGGTGCGTCCCCGCGCGCCCTCTATACGGTGGAAGCGGTCGAATATCCGCGGCAGCTCGTGCTCCGCGATTCCGGTTCCGGTATCACGCACCGACAGTTCCACGCCTTCGCCGGCGTGTCGCAGGGAGAGCTCGATCTCGCCTTCGAAAGTGAACTTGAAAGCGTTCGAAAGCAGATTGAGCGCGATTTTTTCCCACATGCTGCGATCGACGTGGACTGCCCGCTCGAGCGGCTGGCAATCGACGATGAAGCGCAGGCCCGCTTTCTCGATCGCCGGGCGAAAGACGCTCGCGAGCTCGCCCGTGAGTTCCGCGAGATCGATCGGCTCGAATGCCGCGTGCATGCGGCCTGCCTCGGTGCGCGAGAAATCGAGGAGGGTATTGACGAGCTTCAACAGGCGCCGGCCGTTGCGATGCACCAGGTCGAGCTCCTCGCGGTCTACGGGGACTTCTTCTCGCGGGCCGAGGCGCGAGATCATGTCCTCTATCGGTCCGAGCATCAGCGTGAGCGGCGTGCGGAACTCGTGGCTGACGTTGCTGAAAAAGGCCGTCTTGGCGCGATCGATCTCGGCCAGCGCTTCCGCCCGCTTGCGCTCTTCCTCGTAAGCGCGCGCATTCGCGATCGCGTTGGCGACCTGGCTGGTCAGCAGCTCGAAGAAGCCGCGGTAATGATCGTCGAAGATCAGCCGGGCGCTGACGCCGAGCACGAGCACGCCGGCGAGCCGGTGCGCGATGTTGGATCGGATCGGCGACACGACCGCCATGGTCGGGGGATCGGACCAGGGGCCCGGGGGAACGCCGTCAAGCCTGGCCGGCAGATCATCGACGAGCTGCATCGCTTCGCTGCGCAGCGAAGCGGCGAGCGGCCACGGCTGTGTGGAGGACACATCGGCCTCGAGATCGATCGTATGCCAGCGCGCCGCATCGTTCGCCGATATTCCCGACGCACCCGCCAGCATCGCCGTGTTGCCGTCGTCGCCGATGAGGTAGATGAGGCCGAAAGGCACGTCCTCACGGTGCCGGTCCAGCGACTGGGCCGCGACCGCACACGCTTCCGCGGCGGTCTTCGCTTCGGAGGAGCGCGCCCCGAGGTCGCGCAGCAGCGCGATGCGCCGCTCGCCGAGCACTTTTCCGGTGATCTCGTTCACAGTCCCGATGACGCCGCCGATGCCGCCTGGCGCCGTGTCGTCGGGAACGGGACTGTACGCGATGGTCCAGTGCGTTTCCTCCTTGAAACCCTTGCGGTTGATCTCGAGGAAGATGTCGTCCATCCAGGTCGCTTCGCCCCCTTTGAATGGCGCCTCGATGAGCGGACCGATGATGTGCCAGATCTCCGCCCAGCATATGCTCGCAGGCTGGCCCATCGAGCGGGGATGCTTCGCGCCCAGTGCGGGCCACGCCGCATCGTTGTAGATCTGGCAGAAGCCGGGGCCCCACCAGAGGAACATCTGAAGACGGTTCGCGAGTATGAGCCGCACCATCATGCGCAGCGCGGCAGACCAGTTTTCGACCGGACCGATCGACGTTGTCGACCAGTCGAGCGAGCGCATGAGCGCACCCATGCGGCCTCCGCCCACGAGACAGCCATCGCGGGCCTCGATGCTTTTTACGCGTTTCTTCATGGATTGGGTGTCCGACAGCAACTGTCCGCAAGCGCACAGGGCGCGACCTCAACGCGTCGCGGGCGTGCTGAATTGCGCGCCGAAGGAATGGCTGCCCCTGACGAACCTACTTGGATTTATGGTTTAAGCGTTTCGGCGACGCCTGCGATGCAGAGTATGGCCGATCCACAGTGTGGATCCTACGCTTCCCGTGCCGCACCGCGCCATATACGTTGGTATAGATGACGGCATCGGCGACATACCCGGTTTGAAAGTGCTGCGGCAGTCCACGCCCTGTTCCCAAATGCGATACTCGACGCCGTGCCGGCTTCGTGGTGACTGGCCACCTGACCCTTAAAAAGCCATCTCTCCACGCCATGTAAAGCGGAACCCCTGATGCAGAAAACTTCGAAGACCTATTGCACGGCAACAGACGTCGAGCCGGATCGCGCCGAGCTCACCGCGCTGCGTCACCGGATCCACCAGCATCCCGAGTTGAGCCACAAGGAAGTCGAGACCGCGCGGCTCGTCGCTTCGATGCTCAGCTCGGGGGGTTACGAGGTGACGGAAGGCGTCGGCGGCACCGGTGTGGTCGGCCGGCTCAAGGTCGGCAGCGGCACGCGACGCATCGGCATCCGCGCCGACATGGACGCGCTCCCGATCGTCGAGGAAACCGGTCTGCCTTACGCGAGCACGAACACGGGCGTCATGCATGCGTGCGGCCACGACGGCCACACGACGATGCTGCTGGGCGCCGCGAAGCGGCTCGCGGCACGCAAGAACTTCTCCGGCACGCTGCATCTCATCTTTC
>JAQGMV010000108.1 GCA_028292225.1 Betaproteobacteria bacterium | reverse complement strand
ACCGGCCACGGGCGTTCGGCGGTGTCAGCGCCCCAGATATGCACCTGAGAATCGACGATCAGCATCTAAAGCTCCTGTTGCGTGCTTATGCTTACTACGGCTTCGCGCCGGTCGCTTTCACGACTTTCGCCCAGCGCTCGATTTCGGCGCGGATCAGCGCACCGAACTGCTCGGGCGTGCCGCCGGACGGAATCGCGCCTTCGCTGGCCATCTTCGCCGCGGTGTCCGGTCTTGCAAGAAAGCGGTTGATGTCCGCATTGACCTTGTCGACCACTGCGCGTGGCGTGTTCGCCGGCGCGAGGATGCCGTACCACTGCACGACCTCGTATCCGGGCACGCCGGATTCGATCACCGTCGGCAGTGCAGGCAGGATCGAAAGACGCTTGTCGGAGGCCACCGCGATCGGCTGCAGGCGCTTCGCCTGGACATGCGACAGCAGCGGCGGAACCCCGTTGATCGTGAGCGAGATCTGTCCCGCGATGAGGTCGATCAGCATCGGCCCGGTGCCTTTATACGGCACGTGAACGATGTCGGTGCGCGTGAGCATCTTGAAATACTCGACGCACAGAAACGGATTGCTTCCGCTCCCGCTCGATCCGTAATTGAGCGTTCCCGGCTTGGCGCGGGCGAGATCGACGAGCTGCTTTACCGTCTTCACGGGGAGCGACGGGTGCACGGCAAGCATGTTGGGCACCCTTGCCACGAGAGAGATCGGGACGAAATCCTTCACCGCGTCGTAGCGCAGCTTCGGGTAGAGCGACGGGTTCACGCCGAAGGTGCCGATGTGACCGACGACCAGCGTGTAGCCGTCGGCCGGGCTGTGCGCGGCGAGCTCGGCGCCGATCTGGCCGCCTGCGCCGCCGCGGTTGTCGACGATGACTTGCTGGCCCCACGCCTCGGTGAGTTTTTGCGCAACCACGCGCCCGACGATGTCGGTGCTGCCGCCCGGCGGGAACGGCACGATCAGGCGCACCGTGCGTGATGGATAAACGTCCTGCGCGCACACTGCGCCGCTCAACGCGGCTGCGGCCAGCGCCAGTGAAATGACCGACTGCTTCATACGCCTCCTCGAACTTTTTTTAGAGAACTACTCGCGTCCCTTGCAGACGCCGCAGACGACGCGTTCCATCTCTTCGAGCGTCGAGAACACCTCGACGCCCGCGGACTTGAGCGCCGCCGCTTTCGATGCATAACTGCCATGCGCGCCGTGGACGAGCGCCCCCGCGTGCCCCATCGTCACACCTTCGGGCGCGCTGCTGCCTGCGATCAGCGCGAACACGGGTTTGGTGAAAGCCTGCGCTTTCAGCTGTGCCGCAAACTCTTCTTCTTCATGCCCCCCGATCTCGCCGATGATCAGCAGCGCGCGCGTCTGCTCGTCCGACGCGTAGAAAGGAACGAGGTCGGCGTACCTGAGGCCTTTCACCGGGTCGCCGCCGACGCCGACCCATACCGACTGGCCGACCCCGCGCTGCGCGACGCGATACCCCGCTTCGTACGACAGCGTGCCCGATTTGGACATGAGACCGAGAGGGCCGGGGCGCAGCGCGTCGTTCGGGAGAAAACCCAGCTTCGCCGCGCCGGGAACCGCCATGCCGGGTGTGGACGCGCCTATCCAGGTCGCACCCGCTTTCAGCGTGAGCTCACGCGCTTTCATCCCGTCGTGAACCGGCATCCCTTCGGTCGGCGTGACGAGATAGGAGACGCCGGCCGACACCGCTTCGCGCATGGCGTCGAGGAGCTGGAAAGCGCCGACGAATGCGATCGAGGTGCGCGCGCCGGTCGCCTTGACCGCGTCCTCACACGTGGCGAAGATCGGAACGCCGTCGACTTCCTGGGTCTCCATCCTGCGCGAGACCCCGGCGACGACATTGGTGCCGTATTCCCGCATGAGGCGCGTGTGCAGCCTTCCCGCGCGGCCGGTCATCCCCTGGACGATGACGGGAGTGCTCGCGTCGATGCGTGGATTGATCATGACGCTCATTTGCTCCCCTCCAGCACTGCCCTGACTTCCTGAACCGCGGCATCGAGATCGGTGTGTAAACGGATACCGGCGACCTCGAGGACGGGCGCCGCCGCCGGCAGGCCGTTACCCACGAGCCGCGCGACGACCGGCACACGGAGCTGGGGAACGCGCTCGAGCGCGGTCACCAGCAGCTTCGAGAACTCTCCGAGCTCGGTGATTCCGGCAAAGATGTTGATCAGCAGCACCTTGATGCTGCGGCCTTCGGCGAGCCACTCGAGCACGCTGACCAGCCGCGCCGGATCGCCGCGCATGCCGCCGGTGCGGATATCCAGAAAGTTGTAAGGCTTGAGGCCCTGCTGGCGCAACTCGTCGACGAGCATCATCGAAAGCCCCGCCCCGGTAGTGAGCAACCCGATGTCGCCATCGGGGTCGACCACGACGTAGTCGAAGCCATGCACGCGCTTCACGTCCGCTTCCGGATACGCGTGTGCCCGGCGCTCGAGCAGAGCCTTGATGTCCGGCTGCCGCTCCAGCGCGTTCTCGTCGGTCACGACCTTGGCGTCGCCGGCGACCCAGCTTCCGTCACTGCGCACGAAGAGCGGGTTGATCTCCGCGAGCATCACCTCCCTGGCGAGGAACATGGCCGCAAGCCGCTCTCCCGCGCTGCGTAATGCGGCCCTCGGGGCGCCTTTCCAGCTCGCGGCAAGCTCAACCACCGCGGCATTGAGCGCCCTCGCCTCCGCAGGCACTACGCGCGTGCGGATTTTTTCCGGAGGGAGGCTCTCGATGTCCACGCCGCCTTCGGCCGCCATGATGATGCGTACCGCACCGGCCGCGCCGTCGACCATCAGCGCGATATAGGATTCCGACGCGTCCGCCACCTGCTGCTCGACGCGGATCGCGTTGACCGTGCGGCCCTTGATAGTTGCCCCCCACATCTGCGTGGACAGGGATGAAATCTCTTCACGCGTGGATGCCTTGCGGATCAGGCCGGCTTTGCCCCTGCCGCCTGCGGTCACCTGCGCTTTCACCACCCACGGCCCCGGCGGAAGACCCTCCGGGATCTGTTCGGGATCCTCGATGAGGCATCCGGCAGGAACCGCGATGCCGGCCTGCGCCATCAGCTCTTTAGCGTCGTGCTCGAGTAGATACATGGATCACTTCTTCTTGCGTGAGAGGAAAGCGGCCATCAGCCTTTTCGGCTCGTCGGTGCGCCGCGCCTCCACGCACATTTCGATGCCGCGCCGGATCGCATCGGTGAGCGGCATGCGTTCCCAGTCGCGCATGAGCGACTTCTGGAGGCGAACCGCGCGCGGGCCGCTGACGAGGATCGACGCCAGCCACTTCTCGATCGCCGCGTCGAGGTCGGCAGCCGGCACGAGCTTCTGCACGAAGCCGAACTGATACGCTTCGCTCGCCTCGAAGATGTCGCCGGTGAGCACGAGCTCCGCCGCGCGGCCCCAGCCGACGAGCGACGGCAGCAGGGCGGCCTCCATGCCGGAAGGCAGGCCGACGCGCACTTCGGGCATGCCGAACTTCGCATGGTCGGCAGACGCTCGCAGGTCGCACGAGGCGGCGAGCTCCATGCCGGCGCCGAAGCAGTAGCCATTGACCCGCGCGATGACCGGCACGGGACAGCGGCGGATGGCGTCGCACGCGTAGTGCGTCAGGGTGTGCTCTTCCTCCGCTTCCTCGACGGTCAGGTCCTTCATCTCGGCAAGATCGGCGCCGGCGATGAACGACTTCTCACCCGCCCCGGTGAGCACGACCGCACGCAGCCCTTCGTCCTGTGACAGGCGCTTGAATGCCTCGGCGATCGCACGCTTGCCTGCCATGCCGAGCGCGTTGCGCTTGCCTGGATTGTTGATGGTGACGTGCGCGACGCGGCCAGCGTCCCGCTCGTCGATGCGCACGAGCACGAGATCGTTTGTGTTTTGGGAGCTTTCCATGATCTGCCTCAGTGTGATGTGACCGCGCCGGACGCGTGGCAGCGGCGGATGGTATCAGCGCACCCGTTATGCACGAAAAGACTTAATTGGTATGGAGCCATGCCATATACTTCTGGCGCTCATGACACTCCGCCAACTGCGTTTCCTCCAGGAAATCGCACGCAACGCCTTCAATATCTCCGCCGCCGCTGCGGCCATGCACACCGCGCAGCCCGGGGTGAGCCGCCAGATCGCCCTCCTGGAGGAGGAGCTCGGCGTCACCCTGCTCGCCCGCAGAAAGAACAGGATCCTCGGCCTGACCGACACGGGGCACGAAGTGCTCGCGATGGCCGAGCGGCTGCTCACCGAGGCCGAGAACATCCGCCTGATCGCGGCCGAAGTGCGCGGCGAGGCGGGCGGAAGGCTGGTCGTCGCCACGAGCCACCTCCATGCGCGTTACACGTTGCGCGACCCGGCTAAAGCATTCAGCAAGACGCATCCCGACGTCCAGCTGCATCTGGTGCAGGCCGATCCGGCGAACATCGCGAAACTGGTGGAAGGCGGATCCGCAGACATCGGCGTCAGCACCGAGCTCCCCGGCAGCACGCCCGGACTGCTCCTGCTCAGAAGCCGCGCGATCAAACGCAGCGCCATCATGCCCATCGGCCATCCGCTTGGCCGTAAGCGGCGCCTCACCCTGGCCGACCTGGCGCGCTATCCCCTCGTCGGCTACCACGCCGGCTCCACCGCCGGGAGTCTCGTCAGCGAAACCCTGCGCGGCAACGGGCTTACGCCGCGGCTGGTGGTCAGCGCGAACGATTCAGACGTGATCAAGACCTATGTCGCCGAAGGCCTCGGCATCGCAGTCGTTCCTGC
>JAQGMV010000107.1 GCA_028292225.1 Betaproteobacteria bacterium | reverse complement strand
GAAGAAGCAGCTGCTGGAGAAGTAACGCCGTGATCCCGGGAGCTCGCCCCGGTTTTGCCGCGGGCGCGGAGCGGTGGGGGCGACCGGGCGAATCGACGTCTGCCGCCGACACGACGTTGTTTGACTGACGATGCATGTTGCGGAGGCGGCTGCGGAGCGGGTACCGCTCGCGCGCAAGGCTCGTCTTCCCATAGCGCGGGCGCCTCGCCTGCAGCCATACTTCGCTGATGCTCCCCTCGTCGTCCTCGAGCGCCATTTCCCGCACTGCGGCCGCTGCGCCTGACCTCGTCACCGCAGCCGCGCAAGCGCTCGTCGCCGACCTGCGTGCGCAGCTTCCGGATCTGCGCGATGCGACGGTCGTGCTGCCGCACCTGCACGCCGCGGGCGATTTCTCGACCGCGCTTGCACGGGCGGCAGGATCGCCTGCGCTCATCCTTCCCCGAATCACCACACTCGGCGCGTGGGCGTCGGAAGTCTCTCTCGACCGCCCGGTGGTGCCGCACGCCGCGCGCCACGCGATGCTCTATCGCGTGCTCTCCGAGCGCGGCTGGCTCCCCGAGGCCGACCTGTGGAGCGTCGCGGCCGAGCTCGCGCTGCTCTTCGACGAGCTCACCCGCCAGGCGGTCACGCTTCCCGACGACCTCGGCGCGTTCACGCGCCAGCTCGAGCACGCTTATCGCGCCCGCGCAGGGGCCGGGTTCAACTTCGAAGCAAAGCTCGTGCACGAGCTGTGGCACGCGGCGGTGCGCGGCAGCCGCACCCTCGATCCCGAAACCGCCTACCAGCTTCGCCTCGCGCGCCTTGCGCAGCGCATAAGCGGGCCGCTGTATGCGGTCGGCCTCTCCGAGCTCACGCGTTCCGAAACACTGTTCCTGGAGCGTGCGGCGGCTCGCGTGCCGGTCCGCTGCTTCGACCCGGATTCGACCGGAGGCGATGCGGTTTGCGACGCGCTCGCCTTTGCCTGGCCGCCCGAGGCGGATTACCCCGGCCTCCTGACACGCAGCGATGCCCTCAGGCGCGCGCAGCCGGAAAGTCCTCTCGCCGGGCGCGTGAAGATCTTCGGCGCAGCCAGCGCGGAGCAGGAAGCGCAGGCGGTGGAGGTCACGGTCCGCCAGTGGCTGCTCGAAGGCAGGCAGAGCATCGCGGTCGTCGTGAACGACCGGCTCACCGCGCGCCGGGCGCGAGCGCTGCTCGAGCGCGCGCAGGTGCTGGTCGAAGACGAAGCCGGCTGGGCGTTCTCGACGACGAGCGCCGCGACGGCGATCGGACGCTGGCTCGACATCGCGACCAACGACGCGTACTACCGCGACGTGCTCGACTTGATGAAGCTGCCTTTCGCGTTCTTCGACCGCCCTCGCGCGTCGCGGCAGGACGCGGTGTGGAGGCTCGAACGCTACACGCGCAAAGACGGCATCATCTCCGGTCTCGATCATTTCATCGCTGCAGCCGCGACTGAACGCGACCATGAAGTGGTCGAGATGCTGAAGCGCATGCAGCGCGGGCTCGATGCGCTGGGGCGCGGCAAGCGCTCGATTGCGCGATGGCTCGCGTCGCTCACGGCGAGCCTGCAGGAGATCGGCGTCGCGCAAGGTCTCGCGAACGACAGCGCAGGCGAGCAGTTGCTCGAGCTGCTCGAGCGCCTTCGCTACGACCTCGCGGACGAGGCGTTCACGGTGAGCTTTGCCGAATGGCGCCGCTGGCTCGCGCGCGAGCTCGAGAGCTCGACCTTTCGCGATCGCGCGATACAAAGCCCGGTCGTCTTCACGCACTTGGCCGCGGCCCGGCTCAGGCGATTCGACGGCGTCGTGCTGCTGGGCTGCGACGCCGCTCATCTTCCCGGGCCCGACGGCGTCGCGCTCTTTTTCAACCAGGGCGTGCGCGCGGAGCTCGGGCTCGACACCCACGTGCAGCGCGTCGCGCGTATCGAGCGCGACCTCGCGGCGCTCCTCGCCTGCGCGGGCTCGACGATGATCACCTGGCAGCGCCAGAGTGCAGGCGAGCCGAACCTCCTGTCGCCGCAGCTGGAGCGCCTGCTCGCGCTGCATCGTCTCGCCTACGGCGTGGAGCTCGAGGACACCGGGATGGCTGCGCGGCTCGCGCATTCGGAGGTGCGGCCCGCCGATACAGCGCCGGAGCCTGCGGCGACCGCGCGCGCTGCCGCAACGGCGCCTCCGGATCTGATTCCCGCGCGCATTTCGGCGAGCGCCTACAACGCGCTCCTGTCGTGCCCCTATCAGTTCCACGCGCGTTACGTGCTGCGGCTCGGCGAGCTCGACGACGTGCAGGAGGAGATCGAGAAGAGAGACTACGGCGAGCTCGTGCACGACATCCTCACGAAGTTCCACAAGGCGCATCCGCGGGTGAGCGAGCTGAGCATGGACGCGGCTCGCAGCGAGCTCGAGGGCTTGAGCCGAAACACTTTCGCTGCGCTGGTTGCGCGCAACTATCTCGCGCGTGCGTGGCTCGCCCGCTGGCTCGCCCTCGTCCCCGAATATATCGACTGGCAGGTCAGGCGCGAGCAGCAGGGCTGGGCGTGGCACGCCGGGGAAGAAAGCCGGAACATCGACATCGTGACGCCCGAAGGTCGGCGCTTCGTGCTTCACGGACGTCTCGACCGTGTCGACATGAGCGGCGACGGCGAATTCGCGGTCATCGACTACAAGACGCAGCGGCCTGATGTCCTCAGGCGCAAGCTCGAAGTGGCGGGCGAGGACGTTCAGCTTCCGGTGTACGCGCTGCTCTGGGGCGGGCCTGTCGCCGCGGCGCTGTTCCTGTCGGTGGAGCGCGGGGGCGGTGTGAGGGAGGTCTCGCTCGGTGAAGCTCTCGCTAAAAACAAGGAAGTGCCGCTCGGCACTGAGCTCGCCCAGCTCGCCGACGCCACTCGCGAGCGCCTCGGCACCATGGTCGACGCGCTGCACAACGCGTCACCCCTCGTCGCGCAGGGCATCGACGCGGTGTGCCAGTACTGCGAAGTGCGCGGCCTGTGCCGGCGGAACTACTGGACATGACCGAAGGCGCGCTGAAAGAGCTGAACCGCGTCGCGCTCGATCCTGCGCGCAGCGTCGTCGTCGAAGCGGTGGCCGGCAGCGGCAAGACGTGGCTACTCGTCTCGCGCGTGGTGCGTTTGCTGCTCGACGGGGTCGCGCCTTCGGAGATCGTCGCGATCACTTTCACGCGCAAAGCGTCGCAGGAGATGGCCGCGCGGCTGCGCGAGTGGTTGTATTTCCTGGCGACCGCGCCTGACGCGCAGGCGCGCGAGTTCCTGCGTCAGCGCGAGATCGGCGAGGCTGCGCTCGATTCCGCGCTGGCGCGTTCGCGCCTGCTGTACGAGCGCTTCCTGACGGCGCAGCCGCCGATCACCATCACCACCTTCCACAGCTGGTTTCTTCAGCTTCTGAAACGCGCGCCGCTCGAAGCCGGAGCGCTGGGCGATGTGAACCTCGCCGAGCAGACCGGGGCGCTCGTCGACGAAGCGTGGGAGCGTTTCGGCAGCCGCGTCCAGC
Source organism: Betaproteobacteria bacterium (assembly GCA_028292225.1). GTDB lineage: Bacteria > Pseudomonadota > Gammaproteobacteria > Burkholderiales > SG8-41 > JAQGMV01. The sequence goes on along the minus strand of JAQGMV010000107.1, from coordinate 13,983 downwards.
GCGACCCTGACGGCGATCTGTCTCGCGCGCTCGATCGCCTCTTTTGCGATTACGGCCTCGACAGCACGCGCAGGCTGCTGCGCAACTTCCTGATGCGCCGCGCCGACTGGTGGGCCTATACCCGGGGCCAGAGCGAACCGGTGGCGTGGGCGCTCTCGCGCATCGCGGACGAGATGGGGTTTGATCCGGGGAGCGACGTACTGGCTCAGCTCTCGGCGGACGCGCAGCTCAAGCTCCGGTTTGCCGAGCTCGTCAACGTGCTCGAGCGCAACACGCAAAGCGATCTGAACCTCGCCCAGGCTTATATCGCAGTCGAAGATTCCGACGACGTCCAGGCGTGGTTTTCCGCCGCGCGAGCCATGCTGCTCACCAAAGACGGCGGCTTGCGCGCGCGCAAACCCAGCGGCGCGCAGGCGAAGCGCCTCGGCGCCGCCAACGAGGCCCGTATGCTCGAGCTTCACGCGATGCTCGGCGAGCGCATCCTCGGTGCGTGCGCCCAGCTCACCGACCAGGCGTGCTATCGCGCCAACCAGTCGGCGCTCACCTGCGGCGTGGCGCTGCTCGAGGCGTATGACGCGGTAAAGGCCGAGCGCCAGATGATCGATTACGCCGACATCGAGTGGCACGCGTACCGGCTGGTGTCGGTCAGCGACCACGCCGTATACATGCATTACAAGCTCGACTCGCGCTATCGCCACATCCTGCTCGACGAGTTCCAGGACACCAACCCGCTCCAGTGGCTCACGCTCAAGAGCTGGTTCGAAGCGGGCGCCGAAGCCGATTCGCGCCCGACTGTTTTCCTCGTCGGGGACCCGAAGCAGTCGATCTACCGCTTCAGGCGCGCCGAGGCGCGGTTGTTCAGCCATGCGGAGAAGTACCTGCGGGACGTGTTCGGCGCGCCCAAAGTCCTCCAGCAGCAATCGCGCCGCTGCGCGCCCGCCGTGATCGACGTGGTCAACCAGCTCTTCAGCGTCGAGCCCGAGTTTCTGGGATACGAGGCGCATACGGCGCATGCGGCCAAGCCCGGGCGAGTCGAAGTGCTGCAGCTGATTAAATCGGGGACAGACCCCGATTCTCCGCAGATTAAACCGGGGTCAGACCCCGAAATCAGGTCAGCGCTTACCGGCGCTGACCACTTTGGGGCTGGATTGCGCAATCCGCTGGATTCCGCCTTCCACGTCGAGCTCGACCTGCGCCGCGAGGACGAAGCGAAGCAGCTCGTCGCAGGCATCCAGGGCATCGTCGGAAGCTGGCACGTGGTCGACCACGAAAACGCGGGGCGCACGCGCCCCGCGAGCTATCGCGACATCATGATCCTGGTGAAGCGCCGCACTCATCTCGCGATCTACGAGCAGCAACTGCGCGGCGCCGCGATACCGTTCGTCACATCGCGCCACGGCGGGCTGCTGGCGACGCTCGAAGCGCAGGACATGGTGGCGCTGCTCGAATTCGTCGTGTCGCCATTCGCCGATCTGAAGCTCGCGCACGTGCTGCGCTCTCCTGTGTTCGCGTGCAGCGGCGAGGATCTCATCGCGCTCGCGCGCGCCCCTGGTGACGGCTGGTGGCGGCGGCTGGAAGCGCTCGCGCGAGATGGTGTGGCGAGCGCAGTGCTGGTGCGCGCACACGCGCTGCTCTCGCGCTGGCTCGCGCAAAGCGACGGGCTTCCGGTGCACGACCAGCTCGACCGTATCTACTTCGAAGGCGACGTCATGCGGCGCTACGCGGCCGCGGTTCCGCGGTCGATGCGCGAATCGGTGCTCGCGAACCTGCACGCGTTCATGCAGCGCGCGCTCGATACCGACGCGGGCCGCTATCCGAGCCTGCCGCGCTTTCTGCACGAGCTGATCGACCTCGGAGAAGCGCCGGCCGACGAAGCCCCGGACGAAGGCATCGTCGGCGACGCGGGCGATGCGGTGCGCATCTACACCGTGCACGGCGCCAAGGGGCTGGAAGCGCCGATCGTGTGGCTGCTCGGCGCCGGCGCCGGACAGGAGCCGGGCAATGCCTACGACGTCGTGATCGACTGGCCTCCCGAAGCGGCGGCGCCGACGCATTTCTCGGTGTGCACCAAGAAAGCGGAGCAGAGCGTGTGCCAGCAGCGCATCGCCGACGCCGAAAGCGTGCTCGACCGCCGCGAAGAGCTGAACCTGCTCTACGTGGCGATGACTCGCGCCGAGCAGGCGCTGATCGTCAGCGGGTGCGACGGTAAAGGGCTCGAGGGTTCATGGTACGAAAAAGTCCGCGCCGGGGTGCGCGCGGCGGGAGGCTCGAGCGTAGTCGGGGACGACACGGGTCAGCCTGCGGTATACGGCGACGCGCTGGATGGACCGCACGCGTCGGCGGGCGCAGCGGTGCCACCGACTGCCGATGTCGGCATGCAAGCCGATCCGCGTCTGCGCGACGCGCTGCCGACCGGCGTGCGCCGTCAGGCCATCGGCACTCGCGGACAGCACTACGGCACCCGGTTCCACCGCCTCATGGAGCAACTCACTGCCGGCGATTCGGCGGCTGTCGACCGCGCGGCGATCCAGACGACGCTCGGCCTTGCCGATCGCGAATTCACGCCGATGTGGGACAGCGCCCGGCGCCTGATGAGCGATTCGGCGTTGAAGCGCTTCTTCGATGCGGGCACATACACCCGCGCATCTAACGAGCTCGCGTACGTCACCGCCGCGGGAGAAGTGCGGCGCATCGACCGGCTGGTCGAGTTCGCCGACGAAGTGTGGGTGCTCGACTACAAGACCGGCTCGCCGCCCGAAGACGCCGAGCTCATGTCCGCGTACGACGAGCAGATGCAGGCGTATGCCGCAGCGGTCGCGGCTATCGTTCCGGGAAAGGCCGTGAAGACCGCGCTGCTATTTTCGAGCGGCGAACACCGTATCATTGGCTGATGAACAGAGGAGGAAGGGCGATGAAATCGTACTGGCTCGTAACGAAGGACAACAAGGCGACGCTCGAGAAGCGCGAGGTGCCGGTTCCGCAACCGAAACGCGGCGAGCTGCTCATCAAGGTGCGCGCGAGCGCGCTCAATCGCGGCGAGCTCATCGTGGGCGGCGTGGTGCATGGCGGCCCCGAGAAGATCGGCGGCAATGAAGCGTCGGGCGTGGTGCACGCACTCGGCGAAGGCGTGACCGGGTTCAAGGTCGGAGACCGCATCATGGGCCGCTGCCGCGGCGCATTCGCCGAGTTCGCGATCATGGAAGAGGCCCAGGCGATGCGCGCGACCGAGCGGCTCACGTGGGAGCAGGCGGCCGCGGCGCCGCTGTCGTTCATCACGGCCTACGAGATGGTCGTGCAGTACGGCAAGCTCAAAGCCGGAGAGTGGCTGCTCGTCACCGGCGCATCTTCAGGCGCGGGGGTGTGCAGCATCCAGATCGCGCAGGTGCTCGGGGCGAAGACCATCGGCACCTCGGGATCGGCGGAGAAGCTCGAGAAGCTCAAATCGATCGGGCTCGACGTCGGCATCCAGACGCGCGCGCCGGATTTCTCGGAGAAAGTGCGCCAGGCGACTGGCGGCAAAGGCGCGAACCTCGCGGTGAACCTCGTCGGAGGTTCGGTCTTTGCCGAGTGCATGAAGTCCCTCGCGAACCAGGGACGGCTTGCGATCGTGGGCTATGTCGACGGCCAGCACCACGCGGAGATCGACCTGTCGGCGGTGCACTCGAACCGATTCGAGATCTTCGGCGTGTCCAATGCGAAGCTCACGCCGCCGGAAAAAGCGGCTGCCGCCGCAGGTTTCAAGCGAGACATCCTGCCGGCGATCGAAAGTGGCCGCATCACGCCGCTCGTCGACAGCGTGTTCGCCTTCGAAGACCTGCCTGCGGCGAAAGCGCGGATGGAATCGAACGCGATGACCGGGAAGATCGTAATAAAGATTTAAAAGCCTGCTGAAGCAGGCTTTTGAAAATCCGGTGAACGCCAAGGAGGGGAACCAAGGTTTCCCTCCTTAACCTCCCTTCCTTTGGCTCGCTCGCGCCCGCCTCGCCGCCTGAGGCCTTGCGAGACACGCCACCCTAACCCTCCCCCTGATGGGGAGGGGACATTTTACGAAGCCTTCGTAAACTCTCCTTCCCCGCAGCCGAGGGGGCCTCCGGCTGGGGGTGGTTTCCTGCTTGAAGTCGCCGCTGCTATTACTGCTTTCGTTTCGGTCGCGTGACGACGGAGCCGCCGCCGAGCAGCACCGCGCACGTCCAGAAGATCGGCGCGAGGCCCATCGCCGCGCCGACGGCGCCGAACACCGGCGGGATGACGACGTGAGCGCCGTAGCTCACGGCGAGCCGCATCGCGATCGCTTCAGCGGAGCGCCCCGGCGGCGCTGCATTGAAGGAGAGAATCATCGACAGCGGCTGGCCGCAGCCTAAGCCCAGCCCGAGCACGAAAGCAGCGGCTCCGAGCAGCACCGGATGGGTCGTGAGCGGCACCGCCACGAAAGCGACGGCAGACAGCGCCAGCGCACCGGCCATCATCGCGTGCTCTCCCCATCGCGCGGTGAACGGCGGTATCGCAAGACGGGTCACGAATCCCGCGACGCCGAACGCCGCCATGACGAGTCCGATGGTCGTCGCGCTGAAGCCGAGGCTGTGCGTGTACACCGGCATGTACAGGTTGAAGAGGTCGAGCCCGGCCATGACCACGCCGTTGGCGAGCAGGGCCTTGCGAAGCGCGGGGAGCGCGAGCAGGTCTTTCGCGCTTCGTGTCGCTTTTCCGTCCCCGTGCAGCTGCATGTTCGGGATGCGGCTGTGCCGCGCGAACAGCAGCGCGAGGCACAGGCAGTTGACGGCGGCGAGCATGAGGAAAGTCAGCGGATGGCGCAACGCGTCGATACAGACGCCGACGAGTATCGGCCCGACGATCGCCGCAGACGATTCGCCGAGGCTGTAGTAGCTGAAGTATCGCGTCCTCGTCTCGGCGCTCGCGAGTTGCCCCACGAGGTTTTGAGTTGCCACGACGAAGAGCATGCTCGTCAGGCCGCCGATCGCAGCGGACACGTAGAGCGTGAGCATGGTCGGGAACGCGAAAGGAAGCGCGAGACTCACCGTGAAGCCTGCGAGCCCGCAGTACATGAGCAGCCGGTTGTCGAAACGGTCGGCGAGACGGCCGGCGTAGATCGACAACAGGAACGGAAACAGGCCCCACAGCGCGAACAGTATGCCGGTCTGTAACGGCCCGGCGCCGAGGTCGACTGCAAAGAGCGTCGCTGCGATGCGATACCCTTTGCTGCTGACGAACGAGAGGGTCGAGAGGGAGAGGACGATCGCGATGGCGGCCATGAGCTGGCGCCGATTATAAGACGGCGGGGACGAAGTCCGAGGGATGAGGGACGAAGGATGACGGATCAGGGGTGACGCAGGCTTATATAATCCGCGGGTCGACGTTCAACCGCGACGCCGCATCCATCCGGGAGAGGGCATGACGTCATACGCAGCAATCTTTCGCGCACTCGTCGCGGCAGCAACGCTCGTGGTTGCAGCGATGCCCACGGTCCGGGCCGCCGCCAGCGGCGCCGGCGAGATCCTCGAGAAAGACATCCCGATCTTGGTGCGCGAAGTCGCGCCCGGCCTCTACTACCAGTATCACCACCAGGAATCGAACAACGCTTTCCTGGTGACCGATGAAGGCGTGCTCGTCATCGATACGCGCCAGCATCCGAAGCGCGCTGAAGAGCTCGTCGCCACGATACGCAAGATCACCGACAAGCCGATACGCTGGGTCGTGAACACCCACGCCCACGGCGATCATTACTTCGGCAACTCGGTATTCAAGCGCGAAGGCGCGACGATCATCGCGCATCGCGACACCGCCGGGATGATGAAGGCCAATTTCGAGCTCGAGATGAAGCGGCGCATGGGCTACTTCAAGCAACGCGGGTACGATTCCGCCGATGTGAAGCTGACACTCCCGGATGTCACGTTCGACAGCCGTTACCCGCTGACGATCGGCGGGCGGCAGGTGGAGATCTTCTACATCGGCGCGGGGCAGAACCCCGGCGACACGTTCGTGTACTTCCCGAAGGAGCGCGTGCTTTACGCGGGCGGCCCTTTCTCCAAGGAGAGCTGGCCCAATCCCTCGTTCACCCCGTCGATGCAGGGCTGGACCGAAGTGCTGCGCAAGATCGCCGCCATGGACGTCGACCAGTACCTCGGCGGACACGGCGACATCGGCACCCGGCAGGACGTGCTGAACGAGGCGCGCATGCTTGCTGATTTCGACGCCGGGATGAGAGCCGCTGTCGCCACGGGGATGAGCCGCGACGACATCGTCAAGGCCGCGATCTTCGAGAAGTACAAGGACGTGCGCAACTACTATCGGATGAATCTTTTCATTTCGAGTTACTACCACCTCCTGACCACCGGGAAACCCGAGAATCCTTATCCGTGACCGCAAACGGTGAACGGCCAACGGTGAACCGCTCCCCACAGGCCGAAGCCGCAGCAGTCGCGCGATGAACCAAACGGCATTGTGCGCCGTCATAATTGCTCACCCGCGAATACGCAGGTCACCCGAACGCGGCTTACGGCTTACCCTTCACTGCTTACCGTTTACGGATCCGAAAGAAAGTGTCCCAACCCCCCGGCTTCATCCCGCCGCCTCGCGGCGACGTCTCCCAGCTTCTGCGCCTCGCGCGCTTCCTGACGCCGTATCGCGGGCGCGTCGCGGTGGCGCTGGTCGCGCTCGTGATTGCGGCAAGCTGCGTGCTCGCACTCGGCCAGGGCATGCGGCACGTGGTCGATGCCGGTTTCATGAAAGCCGATCCGCAGCTGCTCAACCTCGGCCTCATCGCGGTCGTCGGTCTGGCGTTCATCCTCGCGGCGGCGACGTGGACGCGCTTCTATCTCATGATGACCGTGAGCGAGCGCGTCATCGCGGATCTGAGGCGGGCGGTTTTCGCGCACGTGGTGAGCCTCTCGCCCGCGTTCTTCGATTCGGTGCGAACCGGGGAAATCGCCTCGCGACTCACCAACGACACCGAACAGCTTCGGCAGGTGATCGGCTTCGGCTTTTCGATGTTCCTGCGCAACGGCCTCATGATGATCGGGGCGCTGGTGCTGCTTTTTCTCACCAGCGTGAAGCTTGCCGCGCTCATCGTGCTCGGTGTCCCGGCGACGGTCATCCCCATCCTGTTCATGGGGCGCCGCGTGAGGCGGCTGTCAAAAGTGACGCAGGATCGCGTCGCGGACGTGGCTGCACACGTCGACGAGTCGCTGCACGAAATCCGCACGGTGCAGGCCTACGGGCACGAAGCCCGCACTCAGGACCAGTTCAACGCCGCGGTCGAAGCCGCATACGGCGTGAGCGCGCTGCGCGTGCGCATGAAAGCGTGGCTGATCTCGCTGGTGATGCTCATCGGTTTCTGCGCGATCGGCGTCATCATGTGGATCGGCGGGCACGACGTGTTTGCCGGGCGCCTGTCCGTCGGCCAGCTTTCGGCGTTCGTGTTCTACGCGGCCGTGGTCGCGGCCGGCGCCGGCACGGTGTCGGAGGTCTGGGGCGAGATCCAGAAAGCGGCGGGCGCGACCGAGCGCCTGATGGAGCTACTCGATACGGGCTCGGTTCTGGCGCCTGCGAGCCCCGTCATCCCCCTGCCGCCGCGCGTCGCCGGCGCGATACGTTTCGACGACGTGACGTTCTCCTACCCGACCCGCCCCGAGAACGTGGCGCTGGGGCCGGTCTCGTTCGACGTGCGGCCGGGCGAGCGGGTTGCGCTGGTCGGTCCTTCGGGCGCCGGAAAATCGACGGTGTTCGGACTGCTGCTGCGCTTCTACGACCCGAGCGCCGGACGCGTGCTCATCGACGGCGCCGACATCCGCCACTGCGATGCCCTGCAGTTACGCCGCGCCGTCGCGCTCGTGCCGCAGGATCCGGTGATATTCGCGACGAGCGTTGCGCAGAACGTGCGCTTCGGCAGGCCTGATGCGTCGGCCGAAGAAGTGCGCGCCGCGTGCGCCGCCGCTCACGCGCTGGAATTCATCGAGCAGCTGCCGCAGGGATTCGAGACCCATCTCGGCGAGCGCGGGATCAAGCTCTCGGGAGGACAGCGCCAGCGCATCTCGATCGCGCGGGCGCTGCTCGCCGACCGGCCGATCCTGCTGCTCGACGAAGCGACGAGCTCGCTCGACGCCGAGAGCGAGCGCCAGGTCGCGCAGGCGCTGGAGCGGCTCTCGGAAGGACGCACCACACTCGTGATCGCGCACCGGCTTGCGACCGTGCGCACCGCGGACCGCATCATCGTGCTCGAGCGCGGGCGTATCCACGCGGTCGGCACGCACCAGACCCTGCTGCGGGAGGACGGCCTCTACGCGCACCTCGCACGGCTTCAGTTCATGGAAGGCGAAGCGGCTTGAGGCGTCCGTTCTATTCTTTGTAATCCGGAAACAGCTTCTCCACGAGCGCCATGCTCGCGATCCAGTCGCGGCTCCTCGAGTCGTAGACCCCGACTCGCCCGGCTTTTTTCACGCGCTCCCTGCACACCGCAGGCGAAGGCACGATGAGCTCGCCGCCGCCGGCGAGCGCGCCGATCTGCGCGCGGCACGCGAGCTCGAAGAAGTGGTGATAGATGTACGCTTCAGGCAGCGTGGCGCCGCACAACAGCGCGCCGTGGTTCTCGAGGATCATCACCCACCTGTCGCCGAGCGCCTGCGCCATGTGGTCGGTCCCTTCGCGCGTGGTGTCGTCGTATTCGTTCCTGTAGTACGCGATGCGGTTATAGAAGCGCATCGCCTGCTGCGTGATCGGCATGAGGCCGCACTTCTGCGCGGAAACCGCGAGATTGGCGGGGGTGTGCGTGTGCACCGCGGAGGCGATGTCGCGGCGCGTGCGCAGCACCGCGGCGTGCACGTTGTACGCGGCCGGGCTCGCCTTGAAAGTCGAGGCGAGCACCTGGTTGCCTTCGACGTCGTACTTCACGAGGTTCGACGCCGTCACCTGCTCCATGAACACGTTGTCCGCTTTGACGAGGAAGTGATTGGGTTCGTCGGGCACGCGTGCCGAGATGTGGTTATAGGTGAGGTCGACGTTGATGAAGTGCGCGATCAATCGGTGCGCGGCAGCGAGCTCGCAGCGCAAAGCCCACTCCGCTTCGCTGACGCGCTCGCGCACGTGGGCGGGTGCGCTGCGCGCGCGATTGACTTCGGCGACGCTGTTCATGGCAGGCCTCGTGGCAATGTGATGACGACGCCGATACTATACGTCACGTTTACCGCCTCGCCGCTGTGAGCGTGCGCATCGTCCCGACCAGGCTCGGCGAGACGCTCTGTCCCCTGCCTGTGAAAACGACCGTCCGCGCTGAAAGTCTTACATGCAAAAACCGCTGACCGACCAGACACCCGCCCCAGCTGACGCCGCCGTACACGCGGTCGTGTGGCGGTGGCTCGACGACAACATCTTCGAGCTCGGCCGCGAGCTGCGGCTGTCGTATCTGCCGCCGCTGATGGTGTACATGGCCGCGGGGATATCCGGCCTCACCGCCATCGTTGGCACCTTCTTCGTGAAGGATTATCTGGGAATGTCCGCCGCGTTCCTGGCGGGGCTCGGGTTCTGGGCGGGGATCCCGTGGGCGCTCAAGATGCCCGTCGGTCATCTCGTCGACCTGCTGTGGCGCTGGAAGAGCTGGCTCGTCTACCTGGGGGCCGGGCTCATCGCGCTGAGCCTGCTGGTCATGGTCGGGCTGGTTCAGGACCGCGCGGCGATGGAAGCGATCATGCCGGCCGAGGCGTGGTACGTGTTGAGCGTCATCCTCGCGCCGATCGGCTACGTGATCCAGGACGCGGTCGCCGACGCGATGACGGTCGAAGCGGTTCCGCAGGTCGACGAGCACGGGGAGCCGATCGACCCCGAGCGGCGCAAGCTCATGCACACGACGATGCAGACCCTCGGGCGGGTCGCGATCATCGGCGGCAGCGTGCTGGTCGCGCTCATCAACCTGTATGTGTTCTCGGACGTGAAGGGCCTGCCGCCGGCGCAATTGGCCGCGCTCTACGGCAAGGTCTATCTGATGGCGCTGTCCATACCTGCGATCTCCGTGCTCGGCGTCGTCATCGCCGCGCTGCTGAAATCGCGCGAGCGCCGCGGCCTTCGCGCGACGGGAATGAGCGAAGCGGAAGTGCGCGCGGTGACGTCGCAGCCGGATGAGCGGCCGGACGCGAACTGGTGGATCCTCGGCGGCAGCCTCGTATTCGTCATCTTCACCGTCGCGATGGGCCTGGGCGACTCGCGCTACAGCCAGGAGATCATCTTCGCCGGCTCGTTCGCGATCGTGGCTTTTCTCGTCGCGAGGCTCACGCGCGAGCTCGACGACGACTCGCGCGAGACCCTGATCGGCACCGCCATCGTGATCTTCGTGTTCCGCGCGATCCCGACGCCGGGTCCCGGCGCGAGCTGGTGGATGATCGACCGTCTCGGCTTCGACCAGCAGTTCTTCAGCGTGCTCGATCTGATCGGAGCCGCGCTCACGCTCGCCGGGATGTTCATCTTCCGGCGCTTCATGGCCGAGCGGTCGATCACCTACGTCGTCGGTTTTCTCACGGTGTGCGGGGCGGTGCTGGCGATGCCTTATATCGGCATGTTCTACGGCCTGCACGAATGGACGGCGCGCATGACCGGAGGCGTGGTCGACGCGCGGTTCATCGCGCTGGCGAACACCGCTTTCGAATCCCCGCTGGGACAGATCTCGATGATCCCGATGCTCGCGTGGATCGCGCGTTCCGCGCCGCAGAACCTCAAGGCGACCTACTTCGCGGTCATGGCGTCGTTCACGAACCTCGCGCTGTCGCTCTCGCAGCTCGGCAGCAAGTATCTCAACGAGATCTTCGTCGTGACGCGGGAAGTGAAGGATCCTGTGAGCGGCGCCGTCAAGGTTGCCGCGGACTACAGCCAGCTCGGCGATCTGCTGATCGTGCAGACTCTCATCGCGCTCTCGCTGCCTTTCGCGGCGATCCTGATCGCGCGCCTGTTCCGGCTGCGAACGGCCTGAGACGGGTCTTCAGGTCGGCTCGAGCACCGTGCCGACCCGAAACGCATTGTGTATGGTCGTCGCCGCGATCGCTGCGTGGCCCGCGCCGACGGCGATCTGATTGAGGTCGTTGCACACGTCGCCGACCGCGTACAGACCGGGGACACTGGTGCGCAGGCGCTCGTCGACGACGATCTGCCCGGCGTCGTCGCACGCCGCACCGGCCGCGCGCGCGAGATCGGATCGCACGTGGCAACCGAGCGCGGAATACAGCGTATCGAAGCGATACGTCCGTCCGCTGCGGGTCTGCAGCCCGACGATCCGGCCTTCCTGAGTGCAGACTTCCGCGAGGGTTTCATCGACCACTTCGATGCCGCACGCATCCAGCGATGCTCGATCCCCGGGTGCGATCTCGTGGGGCGTGCCGAGCGTGAACAGGGTGAGCTTATCGGTGTAATGCCGGATGAAGCGCGCTTCGTTGACGCCTCTTATGCCGCGTCCGATCACCGCGACGACCTTGTCGATCACCTCGAAGCCGTCGCAGATCGGACAGTGGCGAACGAGACCGCTGCGAATCGCGTCCTTGATGTTCGGCAGCGCAGGTTCCACGTCCATTGCGCCGGTCGCGATGACGACGGTGCGCGCTTCTATCGTCTCGGTGCCTGCGCGCGCGCGGAACGTACCGTCGGCGGCGCGCTCGAGCCGGTCCGCGTTGCCCGCAGTGAGCGTCGCGCCGTAACGCCGGGCCTGCTCGCGCAGGCGCACGAGCAACTCGCGGCCGCTGATGCCGTCAGGAAATCCGGGATAGTTGTGGGAGGTGGGAATCAGCGACGCGCGGCTGCCGCCTGCGTCGATGACTCGCGTGTCGCGCCGGAAGCGGGCGAGATAGACGGCGGTGATCAGGCCGGCGGGTCCGCCGCCGATGATGAGGCAGTCGAGCATCGACGAATTCGAATATTTGGGAAACCGCGACTCTCGCAAGCCACGTGCCGGGGCTGGAGGCGTGCGTGATAGCATCGGAAAATCGCCTGTCTATGCAGAATCAACCCCGAAGGGGCGCGAAGGAATTCGAATGTATGCGCCTGCAGCGAGTAAGCATCGGAGCACGGCAAGTTGCTTGTCTGTTCCGGTTTTCCTTCGTGTCCTTCGTGGTTAAAACGTCTTTCCTGACCTGAAAAGTTATGCAATCGGTCTTCGACACCCATTTCCACATCATCGACCCGCGGTTTCCGGTCATGCCGAACCAGGGTTTTCTGCCGCCGACGTTCACCGTCGACGATTACCGCAGCCGCACCGCCGGGCTCGGAATCAAGGGCGGCACGGTCATCGCGGGATCGTTCCAGGGTACGCAGACCGGGTACATGTACGACGCGCTGGCGAAGCTCGGCCCGACTTTCGTGGGCGTCATCCAGGTGCCTGCGACCGTTACGGATGAGGAGATCCTGCGGCTGAACGCGGCCGGGGTGCGCGCGGTGCGTTTCAACCTGTATCGCGGCGGCTCGGCCGGAATCGAAGATCTCGACCGGCTCGCGCGGCGGGTTCACGACGTCGCAGGCTGGCACGCGGAGCTCTACGTCGACGCGTCCACGCTCGAGCCGATCTTCGAGACCGTCGCGAATCTCCCGAAGATCAGCATCGATCATCTCGGCATGACTCAGGCAGGCCTGCCGAACGTGATCGCGCTCGCGGGCCGCGGCGCAAAAATCAAAGCGACAGGCTTCGGCCGCACCGAAGTCGATGTGCCGGCCGCGCTGCTGACGATCGCGCGCGAGAACCCATCGAGTCTCATGTTCGGCAGCGACCTGCCGTCGCAACGCGCGCGGCGCCCGTTCGAGCCCGCCGACATGGAGCTCATCCACGACACGCTCGGCGATGCGCTCGCTCGCAAGGCACTCCGCGACAACGCCGTCGAGTTTTACCGACCCCGTGAAATTCCCAACCTCTAAATGATCAAAAAGAAAAAAACTTCAGCAAACCGATCGAGCACCGCCGCCAGGAAAACCGCTAAACCAGCGAAGGCCGACGTCCCGCGCAAAGTGACCGGCGGCGTCGCGTACGAAGTCGTGCACCGCGGCGGCATGGCCCAGAACCTCGGCGTTCGCCTGATCAGCGTGACCAAAAAGCTCGTGCGCGCGGAGATGCCGGTCGAGGATAAACACCTGAACCGCTCCGGACGCGTGAACGGCGGAGCGTTGATGGCTTTCGCGGACCTGCTCGGCGCGACCGGCACCGTCGCGAACCTTCCGCCGGGTCATCGCACGACGACGCTCGAGTCCAAGACCAACTTCTTCGCTGCCGGGGTGGGCCCCGTGCTTTCCGGCGTGTCGAAGCCGCTGCACATCGGCCGCACCACGATGGTGTGGCAGACGACGATACGCAATCCCGACCGGAAGCTCGTGGCGGTGGTGACACAGACGCAGATCGTGCTGCCGGCCCGCCCGGGGCTGTAGGGCGGTGAACGATGCGAAAGGAAACCCGGGTTTGCGTCCGCGGCCTCCTTTACCTTTACGATCCCTCCTCGACACCCACGCGGTGGACATAAACCATGTGCCCCCCGAGCCATCCTGAAACGCCGAGTAATGTGACTGCGATCACCGTCAACGCGAGCGGCAGGCCCGCGACTTCCGGGTCGCTGATGCGCATCGCCACGTTGACCGCGAACAGCACCACCACCGTGAGGTTGAGCGCCCCGTGCGTGAGCGCGAGCTTCTTCGGCGCGCCGGCGAGCGAGAGCATGTCGATGGTTCCGGGGATCGCCGCGAGCAGCGCGCCGAGGAGGCCCGCGATCATCGTGTAGAAGGACAGTGTGAACCAGTGGCTCGCGCCGCTGCCGAGCACGAACGCGAGGTCGCAGATGAAGCTGAAAATCCACAGCCCGATGGGAATGCCGACCAGCATCGGGTGGATGGGGTGTCTGGCAATGCGTGCAGGTGTTCGCATGAGCTCCTCCCTTGCAAGCGGTGTGCGCGGCCCGGCTATCATATAGAAGAAGATTCCTGAGTACAATCGGCCGGCTGAATCCAACGGAGGAGCGA
>JAQGMV010000043.1 GCA_028292225.1 Betaproteobacteria bacterium | reverse complement strand
TACGGCCTCGTCTCGCGCCGCGGCGTCTTTCCGCTTTCGTTCACGCTCGATCACGTCGGGCCGATGGCTCGCTCGGTGGGCGACATCGCGATGATGCTCGACGCGATCGCCGGACATGACGCCGGAGACCCCGGCAGCAGCCCCGCGCCGACGCACCTCTTCGGCAGCGAATTGAAGCGGGGGCTTCGCGGCCTTCGCGTCGGCTTCGTCCGCCGCTTTCACGAAGACGATCTGCCCGCTGACGCCGAGATGGTCGCGGCGATCGAAGACGCCGCCCGCACGCTCGAAAGTGAAGGCGCCAAGGTACGCGACGTGTCGCTTCCGCCGCTGGCCGAGTACTCGGGTGTTCAGCGCGTGATCATGCTTTCGGAGTCGTGGGCGATACACTCGAGATGGCTGCGCGAGAAGCCCGGCGATTACGGCGCCTCCGCGCGGCGCCGCCTCATGGCCGGAGCATTCCTGACCGCCGGCGATTACGTTCATGCGCAGCAGCGCAGGAGCGATCTCACCGCGGCAGTCGACGATGCGTTCCGCGATGCCGACGTGCTGCTCGTCGCGAACGCGATGGACCCCTCGTGCGCGATCGACGACGACGAAGCCATCGCCCGCACCTACCCGCGCCAGGCGCGCAACGTCTTCAGTCTCACCGGACATCCCGCGATCGCGCTGATGTCGGGGCTTTCGAAAGCCGGGCTGCCGCTGTCGATCCAGCTCGTCGCGCGCACGCTCGACGAAGTCACGCTGCTGCGTGCTGCCGCGGGATACGAGCGCGCGACAGGGTGGCATGCGAGGCGGCCTCAGATCTGAAAACTCAAAAGCAGGAATCGGGACGCAAAGGGGGATAACGACGTGCTGGGGTAGTGCGAGGCACAAGGCGCTCGCATGCGGCACGTTCAAGCGTCGTGGTTTTTGACTGAACCCCCTTTGCGTCCATGCTTTCTCCTTCGCGTCCTTCCTTTTCTGCTGTTGGTTTTAGTTCATGCGCAATCCCGACCCCGCGGGTTATTCTCTCGCTGCGCACCACGCGCAGCAAACTCACAAGAAGGGAGATTCGATTCATGACCATCACCGGTTTTTCATTCAGCGTGCTCAGGGCCGGCTTCGCCGCAGGCATCGTCGGCCTGGCGGTCGTTCCCGCCGCTTCCGCGCAAGCGCCTGCGAAGCCGCTGCCGACGGTCGTCGTACTCTCCACCGGCGGGACGATCGCCGGCAAAGGCGGCTCGACCACTGCGCTGTCCGAATACAAGAGCGGCTCGATCATGGGCGAGGAGCTCGTCGCCGCCGTTCCCGAGATCAAGCAGTACGCGAACGTGAAAGTCGAACAGGTGATCAACGTCGGCAGCCCCGACATCACGCTGAACGACTGGCTGCGCATCGCCAACCGCATCAATGCGATCTTCGCCGAGGACGCGAATGTCGCCGGCGTCGTGATCACGCACGGCACGAACACGCTCGAAGAGACGGCATACTTCCTCAATCTCACGGTGAAGCACGACCGCCCCGTCGTGCTCGTCGGCGCGCAGCGCCCCGCCACCGCCATCAGCGCGGACGGTCCGCTCAACCTGCTGAGCGCCATCCGCACCGCCGGCGCGCCGGTCTCCCGCGGCAAAGGCGTGATGATCGTGATGAACGACGAGATCAACGGCGCGCGCGACGTCACCAAGAGTAATACCTACCGCGCCGAAGCGTTCCGCTCGGGCGAGCTCGGCTTCATCGGCTACGTCGATCCCGACCAGGTGGTTTTCTACAAGACTTCGACCAAACGCCACACCGCGCAGTCGGAATTCGACGTGAGCGCAATCAAGCAGCTTCCGCGAGTGGACATCGCTTATTCGTACATCGAGCCGGATACGACCGCGATCAAAGCGATGCAGGCGAGCGGCGCCCGCGGCATCGTCTTCGCGGGTACGGGCGCGGGAGGCATTTCGAAGTTCGAGAAAGAGGCGGTGAACGCGATCCTGAGCGGGCCTGCGCAGACCAAGCCGGTGCTCGTGCGCTCCAACCGGACCGGTAACGGCCGTGTAATCCCGCGCACCGATTACGACAAGATCGGCATGATTCCCGGGGACAACCTGAATCCCCAGAAAGCGCGCATCCTGCTCATGCTCGCGTTGACGAAGACGAGCGATCTCAACGAGATCAGGCGGATGTTTACCGAGTACTGACCCTCAGACTTCGTCGGCTTTTCGGGCGGCCATGCGACACGCCGCCGCGAGGAGCTTCAGCTTGAACTCGAGGTACGCGACCTCGCAGCGGTCGCAATAAGTGGCCGCTGCGCAGGTTTCGGCGGGGTTGGTGTGTAGCGACTTGCAGCATGCGCAGGGTGTGAGCATGAGGCCATCGTGGCAAGCAGTGTACCTGCGGCTGGCGGTGAGTCATGCAGGCGGGAGCCGTTCGCCGAGCCGCTGTCGTTGCGAGGAACGGCGTGACGACGCAATCTCGTCACGGACGGTGCCGTACGTGCGCCACGAGGTCGCCCTTCGACACGCTCAGGACAGGCGGCGCCGCACCGCTTCCCGCGATGACACTCCTGATTATCGGTAGATCGCCGAAGGAAACGAGGTCGCAAGGAGGGAAACCTTGGTTTCCCTCCTTGGTGTTCACCGGCGAGCCCGAGCGCAGCGAGGCAAACCTTGGTTTCCCTCTTTGGCGTTCACCGAACGGATCGCAGGACGCGTAGCGTCAGTCGATCCGGATGTTGTTTTTCTTGATGATGTCCGCGAACCGCGCGCGCTGGTCCTGCAGATATCCTCCGAATACGCCGGTCGCGCGATAGTCGACTTCGAGTCCGGCGGCATTGAGCCTTTCGCGCGTCTCGGCGGTCTGCATCGCCGTGTCGACCGCCTTGGACAGCCGGTCGATGACCGCTTTCGGCGTGCCGGCGGGGACCATCACACCGATCCATGCGGCGGCGTCGAAACCCGGCAGGTTCAGCGCCGTCGCGAAAGGCTCGATGCCCGGAGCCAGTGAACTCGCCTTGGCGGTCGAGATTCCGTAGGCCTTGAGCCGGCCCGATCTCACGAAAGGCATCGTCGAGGCCATCGTCTCGGTCGCGTAGGTGATGTCGCCGGCCATGATGTCGGTCAGCGCCGGAATGCTGCCTTTGTACGGGACGTGGATCACCTGCACCCCGACCGCGCCATTGAACATCTCCGCCACGAGGTGGGCGGTCGCGCCGGTGCCCGACGATGCGAACTTGTATTTGCCCGGGCTCGCCTTGATGAGCGCCACGAAGTCGCGGATGTTCGCCGCAGGAAACTTCGGCGCAGTCACGAGGATGTACGGCGAGAGCCCGACGTTGGCGACCGGCGCCAGGTCCTTCACCGGATCGAAAGGCACTTTCTGCAACAGCGGGTTGATCGTCACCGGACCGCTGGAGGCCGCGAGCAGCGTGTAGCCGTCGGCCGGCGCTTTCGCCGCCATGTCGGTGCCGATCATGCCGCCGGCGCCGGGCCGGTTGTCCGCGATCACCTGCTGGCCGAAAAGCTCCGAGAGTTTCTGCGCAACGACGCGTCCCGCGAGGTCGGTCGCCTGGCCGGGAGGCCACGGCACGATCATGCGTATCGGGCGAGTCGGGTAATTCTGCTGTGCGAGAACCGCACCGCTGAACGCCAATGCCGTGACGGCGATTATCCAACGCTTCATGCGACGTCCTCCTGTATCACTTCGAATCGTCCGGGGCGCTTCTTGTGATCGGCGCCACACCGATGGAGCGCGTGGAGCACATGGTAATCTATTGAGCGCCACCCAACTACGTGACGCGCCCCCCTCACCCCCGGTCCCTCTCCCAGAGGAGAGGGAAGATTCGAGACCTCGATGGACGTCGTCCATTTGATGTCGAACACAGGAAGCATGGAAAAAAAACCCGCTACATTGAGTCTCGAGCGATCGGCCGAAGGCTTTCTCACGATCACGCTCGACCGCGCCGAAACGCGTAATGCGGTCAACACGCAGATGGGTCTCGAGCTTCGCGATATCTTCGTGCCGCTGCAGTTCGAAGCGTCCGATGTGCGCTGCATCATCGTCACCGGCGCGGGCGACAAGGCTTTCTGCGCGGGCGGCGACCTCAAGGAACGCAACGGCATGACCGATGGAGCGTGGCGCAGCCAGCATGCGATCTTCGAAGAGGGTTTCTATGCGCTGATGAACTGCTCGGTCCCCGTCATCGCGGCGGTGAACGGCGCCGCTTTCGGCGGCGGCCTCGAGCTCGCGCTCGCGTGCGACTTCATTTACGCGGCGAAAAGCGCGCGCTTTGCGATGAGCGAGACTTCGCTCGGCATCATCCCCGGCCTCGGCGGCACCCAGAACCTGCCGCGCGCGGTCGGCGAGCGCCGCGCCAAGGAGATCATCATGACCGCCAAGCCCTTCACCGCGGAGGAAGCGCTCGAGTGGGGCATGGTCAACCAGGTCTGCGAAGACGCGCAGCTCATGCCGATGGCGCTCGAGGCCGCGAGGCGGATCTGCGCGAACGGGCCCGTCGCGGTGCGGCAGGCGAAGAAAGCGATACACAACGGTTTGCAGACCGATCTGCGCACCGGACTCGCGTTCGAGATCGAGTCGTACAACCGCACCGTCGTGACCGAAGACCGGCTCGAGGGGGTGCAGGCGTTTACCGAGAAGCGCAAGGCGAACTTCACCGGACGGTGATCCAGAGCAAGGAGAGCAACAAATGATCGACGTACACGTCCACGAAACCGGAACGCGCGACGGCTTGCAGAGCGTGCCGTTCTTCGTCCCTACCGACGTCAAGAAACGCTGGTGCAGCGCCGAGGCGCGCGCCGGCGTGGCCGAGATCGAGGTGTGCTCGTTCGTGCCTGTGAAGCTGCTGCCGCAGTTCGCCGACGCGGCCGAGGTCGTTGAGCACGCGCTCACGCTCGAAGGCCTCACGGTTGCGGCGCTCGCGCCCAACCTCAAAGGCACGGAGCGTGCAATCGAGCTCGGCGTGCACAAGGTCAATTTCGTGCTGTCGGTGAGCGAGAGCCACAATCGCGCGAACGTCCGCCGCTCGACAGCGGAGTCGGTGAGCGAGTTCGCGCGCATCGTCGAGCTCGCACGCTCGCTGCCCGAAGGCCGCCGTCCGAAAATCGCCGCGGGACTCTCCACGGCGCTCGGCTGCACGATCGAAGGTGACGTGCCTGAAGCGCGCGTTCGCGAGATTGCAATGCAGCTCGTCGCCGCGGGGGCCGACGAGCTCATCGTCTGCGACACCGTCGGCTATGCGAACCCGACGGTGGTGCGGCGGCTTTTCAGGGCGATCCGCAGCGACGTCGGCGCGATTCCGATCAAGGCGCATTTCCACGACACGCGCGGCCTCGGCCTCGCGAACGTGCTCGCAGCGCTCGATGCGGACATACGCGCGTTCGATGCGTCGCTCGGCGGGCTCGGCGGCTGTCCTTACGCGCCCGGCGCGAGCGGCAACATCTGCACCGAGGATCTCGTGTTCATGCTCGAGTCCATGGGGCTGAAGACCGGGGTCGATCTGGAGAAGCTGATCGCGCTTCGCGCCGAAATCCAGGAAGCGCTGAAGGGCGAGCCGTTTCACGGGACGATCGCGAAGGCGGGGCTTCCCAAGGGATTCCTGAAAGCCGCGTGAAACCCGGCTGGAACCCCGCTCGTCCCGAGCGTAACGATGTGAAGCCGAACGACGAACGCCCGGCCGGCCTTACACCAGCGGCGCCGCCGAATCGGTCTGGTCTACGACGAGCTCGCGAGGCTCACCGGCGCGACTGAGCTTGCGCTGCAGCCCGGCCATTTCGTCGCCGAGCTTGGAGCGCTGGTCCGGGCTCAGCAGCTTCATCACTTTCGGGAAGAGGTGCTCCTCTTCCTCCTTGTGATGGTGCTCCGCCTGCTCCTTGAGCACCTTGAACTTGGGCTCGAAGGTCTGCTCCGACGCATCGAGCTCGAGCAGATCCGCGAGCAGGCGCTTGAGCGAAAGATGCTCTTCGAGAGACTCGAGAAGAATGTCTTCGGTGCGCTGCGCCTTTACTGCCGGATAGAAGATCTGCTCTTCCGACTCGATATGCATCGTCAGCGCATCGGCGATCTTC
Organism: Betaproteobacteria bacterium; assembly: GCA_028292225.1. GTDB lineage: Bacteria > Pseudomonadota > Gammaproteobacteria > Burkholderiales > SG8-41 > JAQGMV01. The sequence goes on along the minus strand of JAQGMV010000043.1, from coordinate 11,378 downwards.
ACGAATGCGGCTTTCCTGCCGTCGCGATCCGCCTGGAGCACCTTCCCGAGCGCGCGCTCCATTTCGTGGTGTTGCCGCCTGAGAAAATCGACCGCGTCCATGTTCGCTGCTCCCTTTAGTGTCGAGCAGCTTTCAGCAAGCGGTGTGCCGACGCTATCGCGAATGATGAATGCGGAATGATGAATGAAAAGCCCGGCACTGCGGCCGGTGTTCATTCCGCGTTCACGGCCGCCGGCCGAACACCTGCCCGTGCGTGGACACGCAGTAGGGAACGACATACGTCAGCGCGATCTGGATCATCGCCATGCGCGTGAGCGGTGCGCCGAGCAGCAGGTCGAAGTGGTTGATGACGTTCAGGATCGTGCCGACGACGAGAGCGACGCGAATGGCGAGCGACACCACTCGCGGCTCTTTACAGCGTATCCAGATCGTCGCCTGGTTCACGCGTCGCCCGCGCACGCGTCATACATCGCTGGCATTGATCACCACGCCTTTCCAGAACGCCACCCGCCCCGCGATGTTGCGCGCGGCGTCCTTCGGCTCGGGGTAGTACCACGCCGCGTCGCTGTTGACCTCGCCGTCGACCGCGACGTGGTAATAGCTCGCGGTCCCTTTCCAGCCGCACACGGTGTGGGTGTCGCTCGGCTGAAGGTATTCGCGGCGCACCGCGTCGGCAGGAAAGTACACGTTCCCTTCGACGATCTCGACTGCGTCGTCGGGCGCTTCGGCAATGACTTTTCCGTTCCACGTCGCTTTGGGCATCCGGCCCTCCCTCTGTGTAGTCGATCAGGCGAGACCGCCGTCGTCACTCCCGTCGTCCGAAGCGACGATATCGCTGTCGTCAGCGGCGGAATTGTCCGCGACAGGATCGCTGAGGAGGAACGGCTCCTGAGCCTGGGGCTCGGCGACGAGCGGGTGCGGGGCCGGGGCCGGGGCCGCTGCGGCGGGATCGTTGTGATGCATGAGGTTCTGGATGCCCTGGAAGAGGAACGCGCCTCCGACGACACCGGCGGCAGTGCCCGCCACGGTCCCGAGCATTCCCGAGCCGCCCCATCCTCCGGGCCGCGCCTGCGCAGGCTGTTGCTGCTGGGCCGCCGCCACCGGCTGTTGAGGCTGCGCCGGTGGTTGCGCCTGCGGTGCTGCAGGAGAGCGCAGCGGCTGGCCCGAAACCGAGGTTTGCGCTGCGCCCGCGGGCGGCGCCGCCGGCTTTGAGCCCCACGCGTAGGGATCGCTGAGGAAGCCGCCGCCGCTCGCCGCGTTGCCGCCGGCGCGCGCCTGGTCGAGCTCGGACTGAAGCTTCTGGACCTGCGCCTGCGTGAGCTGCAGCGCCTGGTCGAGCTGTATCGCCCGCTGGACGAGCAGGTAAACCGCGTCAGGCTGGCGCACCGCCGCCTCGCGGATGAGCGCGTCGGCCTCCGCGTCCTTCTGCCCTGCCCGTGCGGCGGTCATGTCCGCGAGAAAGCGCTCGAGCAACTCTTTTTCCTGGGGCGTCATAGTCCTGCTCCTGTAACAGTGTTGATTACGTTACGTAAACGGAAGGGCACGAATCATGCAACGGGTTCATCCCGCTCATTCTCAAGGAGACCCTCATGCTGAACAACGACGACATCATCGACACGCTGAACGATCTGATCGAAACCAGCAAGGACGGCGAAGAAGGCTTCCGCACCTGTGCGGAGGATATCAAGAACATCGAGCTGAAAACGATGTTCATCGCAGCCGCGCGCCGTTGCGCCGAAGCTGCGGCCGAGCTGCGGGCCGAAGTGGTGCGCCTCGGCGGCAAACCGGAGAAATCCGGCTCGTTCGCGGGGTCCGCGCACCGTCGCTGGGTCGACATCAAGTCGGCGATCATGGGCAAGGACGACGCTGCGGTGCTGGCGGAGTGCGAACGCGGCGAGGACGTCGCCAAGTCGAGCTACCAGAAAGCGCTGGAGAAGGACCTTCCCCCGACCATCCGCGCGATCGTGGAGCGCCAGTACCAGGGCGTGCTGCAGCATCACGACCGGGTTCGTGCGCTCGAGCGCGCCGCCAAGGCGGGCTCCTGATTGTCCATGCGTAGCCGGGTGAACGCGGCAGCGCTGGCGTGCGCCCTGCTGGTGTCGGTTGCGCCGACCCGGCAGGTCGGCGCTGCCGGGCTCATCATCAACGAAGCGGATGCGGCCGATCAGGACGCCGACAACAAGAGCGGCAAACCGGCGAGCAAGGAAGCGGAGCCCGGGACGCGCGAAGAGCGCAAAGGCGCCAGAACCGGCGACGATCTCGAAAGCTGCAGGCGCGACGCTGACGGCATGCGGGGGCCCGAACGCAGCCGCTTCATGACCCAGTGCCTGAGGGAGCGCAAATAGCCTGGACCCGCGCCGCGGGTGGTACGATGCGCGCTTTGGATGGAAGAGCATGAGCGCATCAATGTCGAGAAGGGTCGCGGCGGCCGTCGCCTTGTCCTGCATCGCCGCGGTGCCTGGGGCGCTCGCGCAGACTTTTCCTTCCGGCCCGGTGCGCATCGTCGCGCCGTACCCGCCCGGCGGGGGCACCGACATCCTGAGTCGCGCGATCGCCCAGAAGCTGTCCGAACGCCACGGCACGACGGCGATCGTCGACAACCGCCCAGGGGCCAACGGCACGATAGGCGCAGCCTACGTCGCCAAAGCCGCGCCCGACGGCCACACGATGCTGCTCGTCCCCGCGGGCTATGCGGCAAATCCGGCGCTCTACCGAAACCTGCCTTACGACCAGTCGCGCGATCTCGCGCCGGCGTCCCACCTCGCCTCAGGGCCGCTCGTGCTCGTGGTGCACCCCTCGCTGCCGGCGAGATCGATACGCGAGCTCGTCACGCTGGCGAGAGCGCAGCCCGGCGCGATCAACTGCGGCTCGGCGGGCAACGGCTCGCTGCCTCACCTTTCGCTCGAGCTCTTCAACAGCATGAGCGGCGGAAAGATCACGCACATTCCGTACAAGGGCTCGGGGACCGCGATCGCCGACGTCCTGAGCGGTCAGGTGCCGGTGTATTTCATGAACATCCTGCAGAGCCTTCCGCTGATCAAGGCCAACCGGTTGCGGCCGCTCGGGGTGACGAGCCCGACGCGCTCGCCGATCGCGCCCAACCTTCCGGCGATCGCGGAAGGCGGGCTCCCGGGCTTCGACATGACGAACTGGTACGGCCTTCTCGTGCCGGCGGCCACGCCTCGCGAAACGGTCGCGAGGCTTCAGCAGGAAGTCTCTCGCATCCTCAATCTGCCCGAGTTGAAGCAGCGTCTCGGCGACGACGGCATGACGGTGGTCGCGAGCTCGCCGGAGGCGTTCACCGAGTTTCTCAAGCGTGAGACCGCGAAGTACGGCCGCGTCATCGACACCGCGGGTATCAAAGGGTCGCTGTGACGCTATGCAGGATTACCGCTTGGGCGCGGCTTTCTGTTCGAGGATCCCGGGCTGCGACGGCGCAGCCGGCGCAGTTCGCTGGTCGATGATGCTCGGCTGCGACTGGGCCGCCGGCGGCGCGCCGGACTCACCGCTGCTCGACGATGTCGCGCTGACGCCGACCATCAGCGCCCAGATAAGGCCGCTCAGAAGCGCCATCGTCAGGATTATTACGAGCACGCTGAGCAGCGCGAGCCCCATACCCGGTTCCGGTCTGTTGCCTTCGTCGGCGTCGGTGGCCATGGTGTGTCCTCTGTGTTGATGTGGAATCGTGCTGCGTGGAGCGAGCAATGTCGGTGCCGTAGGGTACACAATTGCCGCGCGTGAGGGGGAACGGCGCGCCGAACCGGCTCTTGCGCCCGTATTCACCCGGCATAACCGCGCGAAGGGACCCCAGCCGGGAACCGCGGTTTGCCGGCGAGGCTCAAAACCGCAGGTAAACTACCGGAGCCTCGGGCTGCACACCGTCCCCTACCCCCCATCCATGAATTCCCTCCCTCAACGTCGTGTGAGCTTCGCGTGTCCATAAGGTCGCGGCTGCTCGCGCTCGCCCTGGCGATCGTCCTGCCGGGCCTGCTGGGCGCACTGTGGGGCCTCTACGTCCTCTACCAGCAGCAGACGCAGGTCGCGACGAAGAACCTCTCCGACATCGCCGGCGCGGTTGCAGCCGTGGTCGAGCGCGAGCTCTCGAGACGCGAGGCGACGCTGCAGACGCTTGCGCTGTCCCCGACGCTCCAGCGCGGCGATCTCAGGAGCTTCTACGAGTATGCGAAAGCGGCGGCGCCCTCGAACGACCGCACCGTCGTGCTGACCGATCTCAGCGGACAGCAGCAGATGAACACGCGCGTGCCGCTGGGCGAGCCGCTGCCGCGGTCGAAGGCTTTCGCCGAGCTTCGCGCGAACGCCAGGCCTGACCAGACCGTTTTGTCGGACCTGTACTTCGCCCCGATCGCCCGGCAGCTCAGCTACGCCCTGCAGGTACCGGTAATGCGTGACGACAAAGTAGTCGCGCATCTCGCGATGGGGAGCTTCGCCGAGACCCTGCAAAAAGCGCTCGAAGACCAGCGGCTCCCCAAAGCGTGGAACGCATCGATCGTCGACCGCAAAGGCATCGTCGTGGCGCGTCGGATCACCCCCGACCAGTTCGTCGGAAAGTCGGTGACCCAGGACTTCATCGCGCAGCTGCGCACGCGCCGCGAAGGCGTCTTCGAGACCGTGAGGCTGGACGGCGTGAAGACCTTCACCGCATTCACGCCGATCGGCGGCACCGGCTGGACTTTTGCGGTCAGCATGCCGAGAGCCGAGATCGACACGCAGATCATGGCGGCGCTGAACGTGACGGTGGTGCTCACCGCGGTGCTGCTCGTGCTGGCGATGCTTGCCGCAACCTACGTGGGGCTCACGATCTCGCGTCCGATACGGCACCTCGTCAATCTCGCATCCGCGGTCGGGCGCGGCGAGCGCATACGCGCGCCGAAGCAGGGCCTGGTCGAAACCCGCATGGTGGCCAACGAGCTGCAGCAGGCATCCGAGCGCATCGGCTCCGCCAACGAGCTGATGGCGCAGCGTATCGACGAAGCGGTGCAAGAGAGCAAGCGCGCGCAGGATGCGCTGCTCCAGAACCAGAAGCTCGAAGCGCTCGGCAAGCTGACCGGCGGCATCGCGCACGACTTCAATAACCTGCTGCAGACGATCAGCGCTGCGATCGAAGTCGCGCTGCGGGTGCGCGAGCCGGCTGCGGTTAAAACCGCGATGGAATCGGGCAAGCGCGCGGTCGAGCGCGCGACCAAGCTCACCCGGCAGCTCACGACTTTCGGGCGCGGCACGGTGTCGGCGCCCGCACTGCTCGACCTGCGCGCGCACATCAATGAGTTTCGCGATCTCATCGAGGGCGCTTTGAGACGCAACATCGAGCTCGTGTTCGACATGCCCGAAGCGCTGTGGCCTGTTTTCGTGGATCCGGTGCAGCTCGAGCTCGCAGTGCTCAACGCCGCGCTCAACGCACGCGACGCCATGCCCGAGGGCGGCCGCCTCGAGATCACCGCATCGAACGAGACTATCCAGACCGGCGGCCCGACCGGACTGCCCGAAGGCGAGTACGTGAGCATCCGGATCGGCGATGACGGCGAAGGTATTCCGGCCGATCACCTGCCGCGGGTGTTCGAGCCCTTCTACTCGACGAAGGAAGTCGGCAGGGGCTCGGGCCTGGGCCTCGCGCAGATCTATGGATTCGCCAAGCAGTCCGACGGGACCGCCACGATCGAGAGCACACCCGGAACCGGCACCACGCTGCGCCTGTTCCTGCCGCGCAGCCGCCGTGTGGGGAGCGCGCAGACGAGCCCGCAACCGGCGGCGCCGCGCATGCAAGGCGAGCCGTGCACCGTCCTCTTCGTCGAGGACGACGATCTCGTGAGCGCGGTGATGGTGCCGGGCCTGCGCGCGAGCGGGTTCACGGTGATCACGGCCCAGGACGCGGTCAGCGCGCTCGCGGCTTTGCGCACGCACGACATCGACGCGGTGCTCTCCGACATCGTGATGCCCGGACAGGGCGACGGCCTCTACCTCGCGCGCGAAATGCGGCTCACCCGCCCCGACGTGCCGATCGTGCTCGCGACGGGCTACTCGGACGCGCTCACTGCGACCTCGTCGTTCCGCGTGCTGCTCAAGCCGTATACGCTCGACGACGCGCGCACCGCGTTATATGAAGAAATGAGAAAAGTAAAAGCTTCCGCCGTATAACCGCGCGACGCTCAACAAGAAAACAGGAGGTCGTGATGCACACCGAGATCAGGGTTCCGCAATTCAATGCAGTCGTCGGCGCAGGGGTGCGCGTCGAGCAGGTCGCGACCGGCTTCGGGTTCACCGAAGGGCCGGTGTGGGACAAGGCCCGGCGGCAGATCATCTGGAGCGACATGAAGGACGACCATGTCCGCTGCTGGAGCACGGACCGCGGCGTGCAGACCTACCGCAAACCCAGCAACAAGGCCAACGGCAACACCTATGACTCGCAGGGCCGTCTGGTGAGCTGCGAGCACGGCACCAGCCGCGTCGTGCGCGAGGAGCGCGACGGCACGCTGACGGTGCTCGCTTCGCACTGGCAGGGCAAAGAACTCAACAGCCCGAACGACATCGTGGTCAAGTCCGACGGCGCGATCTACTTCAGCGATCCGACTTTCGGCCGCATCCGCGAGGACGTCGGCATCCCGCGGCCGCTGACGCTCGACTTTCGCGGCGTCTACCGCATCGATCCCGGCGGCGCGCTCAGCGTGGTCGTCGACGATTTCGAGCAGCCGAACGGCCTTTGCTTCTCGCTCGACGAGAAGCGGCTATTCATCAACGACACACCGCGCAAGCACATCCGCGTCTTCGACGTGCAGCCCGACGGCGGCATCGCGAACGGCCGTGTTTTCGGCGAGACCACGGGCGAAGCGCCGGGCGCCCCCGACGGCATGAAGCTCGACTCTCTCGGCCGCCTCTATTGCACCGGCCCGGGCGGCATCCACGTGTTCGATCACGACGGCCGCTGCCTCGGCGTGATCCTCACGCCCGAGCGTCCTACCAACATGGCGTGGGGCGACGACGACCTGCGGACGCTTTACATCACCGCCCAGACTTCGCTCTACCGCGCACGCCTCGAGACACCGGGACGGCTGACCTACTAGCCGAACCGCGCTACTTCCTGAACCGCTCGATCTTCGATCGCCACGCATCCGAGAGCATGCACGACAGCCACGCTTCGTTCTCGAACTGAAGCCCCGCCGAAAGCATGGTTTCCTGCGAAGCGTTGAGCGCGATCTTCGCCTGCACCACCGACATCCGCGGGTTCGCGGCGATGGTGCGCGCGAGTCCCAGCGCATCGCGCACCAGCTCATCGTGCGGCACCACGCGGGCGACGAGTCCCAGCGATTCCGCTTCCGCGGCGCCGATGCGCCTGCCGGTGAGGATCAGCTCTTTCGCTTTCTGCAGCCCGATGAGCCTCGGCAGGCGCTGGCACGCGCCGCCTCCGGGAAGAAACCCGATCGTCACTTCCGGAAACGCGAAAGTCGCCCTGTCCGATGCGATCATGATGTCGCACTGGAGCGCGAGCTCCGCGCCGCCGCCGAGCGCATAGCCGTTGATCGCGGCGATCGTCGGCTTGACCATGCCCGCGACGGCGTTGACGAACTTCGGCCTGCCGTGCCGGCGATAGTCGTAGAGCTCCTGCACCGTTTTCCCGCCGCGCTCTCTCAAGTCCGCGCCCGCGCAGAACGCCTTGTCCCCCGCGCCGGTGAACACGACCACGCCGACGTCCTGATCGTTGTCGAGCGCAACCGCGGTCTCGATGATCTCGTCGCGCATCACGATGTTCAGCGCGTTCATCGATTGCGGACGATTGAGCGTGACCAGCGCGACGCCGTTGTCGATTGCGAGCTCGAGCGTGCGCGGCTCCGTTGCCATGAGACCTCCCCGGGAAGTGTTTGAGGCATTATACGCAGCGTAAACCACACGCTCACGAGAGGAGGACCTGATGGCCGGGATACCGGATTCATCGCAGCGCATCCCAGGCGCGTGCGATTGCCATGCACATTTACGATCCGCGTTTCCCGGTGACGCGCGTCGGACGCGCAGCGTCGAGGCCCGCCCGTGCGATCTCGTCATCGACCGCATCGGGCGCTTCACCGCGCCCGTCGACGGCCGCACGCCGGCTGCGGGAATGGGCTCCGAATGAAGGCACGCGCAAGCGCATACTCGTCGACAACCCCGCGAAGCTCTACGGCTTCGCAGCGATCCCTTAGGAGGAGTGGCTGATGTCGATGACAGAAAAACGAAGCGGTGCAGCGTTGCGCGCAGTGTGCACCGCGGCAGCGCTCGCGGCCCTCACGGCTGCGCCCGGCGCGCAGGCACAAGGCACGGCTGATCACGCCGAAGGCATGCGCCTGTTCCTTCAGAAAGCCAATTGCCAGGCTTGCCACGGCTGGGCCGGAGACGGCCGCAAGATGGACAACCAGATGCCGGACGCCCCGAACCTGCGTGAATCCGCGCTCGACCGCGCCGCGGTGACACTCACCATCAAATGCGGACGCCCGGGACGCAACATGCCCGCCTTCGACCGGCTCGCCTACAGCGACGGGCGCTGCTACGGGATGAAAGACGCGGACCTGAAGAAGTCGCAGCTCACGCTCTTCGATCCGGCCGCGACCCTGCAGCCGCGCGAGATCGAGACGCTCGTGGATTTTCTGTTTGCGAAGGTGATGGGCAAAGGAGGGATGGATCGCGCGAAGTGCGCGGAGTACTGGGGCTCGGAGGTCGATGCGTGTAAAGAGCTGAAGTAATTCGTCAGCGGCAAATCGTAAATGGTAAATCGTGAAACGGCGGCAAGCGCCTCGGCAATTCACGATTCGACGTCCCGATTCGCCATTTACGATTCACCATTTACGGCTCCGCCCTAATTCAGCGCAAAAACGAACAGATAGCTCGAGTGCTCGAGCTTGTCGAACTTCACCGGGTGCAGGTGCCGCCCGCTCGTCTGCACCGCGAGAAACTGCTTCGGGCCGATCGCGTAGGTCACCGGCGAACCTTTCAGCGGCGTGCCAAGGTTGAAACGCCAGAGCTCTTCGAGCGTCTCGTCGTTGTAGGCCACCACCCACCCATCCTGTAACGCCGTGAATACGAGCCCGCCCGCGGTCGCGACCGCGCCCGAGCGGATCTCGATGTCGGTGACCGCCTTGGCGATCACCTTGTGGTTCACCGTGTCGAAAGCGGTGATCGAGCCGTAATACAGATCGCTCGTGTACTTGCGGACCTGGCTGCCCTTCTCGTCGATGCCGCCTTCGGGAGAGCGGAACTTCACCTCCGCGCCGTGCTGCGTGAAGCAGCCTTCGGTGCCCACGCCGTAGGCGATTTTCTTCACCGGGTTGTAAGCCGTCGGCTGGTGAGCGACCCCGCCGTGCCACGTCGGGCACGCGCGCTTCATACCGTCGCCGCGCAGTGCACGCGCTTCGGGCAGGTAGACCTGCACGTCGAGCTTCGCGTCGTACTCGAGCGGCATTCCGGTCCTCTGGTTGATGCCCTTGGTCCAGTTGACGTCGTTGACGTACTGGCCGCTCTTGATGAACTTGCCGTTCTTGCGGTCGAGCGTATAGAAAAAGCCGTTACGCCCGAAATGGGTGACGACGTTGCGCGCCTGTCCGTTGATCGTGGAATCGTGAAGCATGTGGATGCCGACTTCGTCGTAATCCCACGAATCGTTCGGCGTGTACTGAAAATGCCACGCCATCTTTCCGGTGTCGATGTTGATCGCGACTGCGGAGTTCGTATAGAGGTTGTCGCCGGGACGCGCCTGCGGATCGTATTGGGGGATCGGGTTGCCCGTTCCCCAGATCGTGAGCCGCGTCGCAGGATCGTACGAGCCGGTCTGCCACAGCCCGCCGCCGCCGGTTTTCCACGCGTTGTTCTTGTCTTTCCATGATTCGCTGCCGGGCTCACCCGGACGCGGCACTGCATACCAGCGCCAGAGCTCGTCTCCGGTGCGCGCATCGAGCGCGGCGATCCATCCCCGGGTCTTGCCGTCGCCCGCGCCGTTGGCGATGATGACTTTCCCTTCGGCCGTGATCGGTGCGGTATAGAACTTCTCGCGGCTGCCGAACTCGTTGGCTTTCGCGATCATCTTGTCCCAGACGATCTCGCCGTTGTCGCGGTTGATAGCGATGACGCGGCCGTCGGGAAGATTCGCGATCACCAGGTCCTCCCACAGCGCGATGCCGCGCGTGCGCGGCACGTTGCCCTTGTGAGGCACGCCGGGGTCGGCGATCCACATGAACTCGCCTTTGTGAGGATTGCGCGCGTCGATCTTGTACACGGTGCCCCAGCCGTCGGTCGTGTACATGTAGCCGTTGTCGATCAGCGGATTGACCTCGTTCTCAGGGCCGTTCTGCCCGACGTCCTGCATGCCGCCGAGCGCGAGCGCCCATACCATCCGCAGGTCTTTCACATTGTCGCGGTTGATCTGCGCGAGCTTCGAATAGCGGATGGAGCCGTAATCGCCGTTCATCATGAGCCAGTTCTGCGGCTCGTTCTGGGCGTTGAGCAGGCGATCCTTGTTGACCGTCAGGCTGTATTGGGCGGCGTCGGGCGCGACTGTGAGTGCAAGCAGCGTGAGACCCGCTGCGGTCGCCGACATGAGCTTCAGGCCAGTGCGCGTACGATTCCGCATGATCGACTCCCCCTTAAGAGTTGCCGCGCGCTCTCTTGATCGGAATTATTGGGCGCGGCGAGGCTAATTTGCGCCTCGGGGGGCGTGCTTGTCAAAACGGACGCGTCGTCCGCGATGCGGACGCGCTTTATCGCAACAGCAGCGGGATCCCGCAGGCGAAGAGGATGAGGATGACGAGGCGCCTGAACGTCGTCTCGCTGATCGCGAGGTGTATGCGGTTGCCGACGTAGATGCCCACGAGCATCGCCGGGAAAGCCGCTGCGAAGAGCACCAGGGATTCGCGCGTGAACTCACCGACCGCGAAATATCCGATGCCCCTGACCACGCTGAGCACCAGCAGCATCGCCGAGATCGTCGCGCGAAACGCTTCCTTCGCGAGCTTGCGCGTGTCGAGATACATCACGAAGAACACCGTCGCCATCGCGCCGAACGTGGCGCCGACCGCACCGGACAGTGTGCTCGCCAGCGGTGCAACGATCGCCGCATGGGATTTCTCGCCGGGACGCTTGCGCATCATGCCCCAAACCGAATAAATCGCGTAGGCGATCACGAGCGCGCCCAGTGCGCGGGCCAGCGTCCTCGCATCCAGCGTCGTAAAGACGTACAGCCCGAGCCCGATGCCGAGCAGACACCACGGCAGGAAAGGCACGATCGCGCGCACGTCGACGTGCTTGCGATCGTGTCCGAGGATCGTGACCGAAGACGCGATGCCGAGCAGCGTCCACACCGGCACCAGCGTTTTTATGGGGATGACGAGCGCGAGCAGCGGCAT
>JAQGMV010000029.1 GCA_028292225.1 Betaproteobacteria bacterium | reverse complement strand
ACCGTGTCCGGGAGCAGTACAACGGGCCGCTCTATGCGGAAGTGTCGCCGCGAACCTTCAGCGTGCTCGTTCGCAAGGGGTCGCGCCTCTCCCAGATCCGGATCCGCCGCGGCAACCCGCCGAGCACTGACGAAGACATGCGCCGCCTGCAGCTCGAGCACAACGTGGTGGGCTCCGAGATCAGCCAGGACGAGATCCGCAACGGCGTTCCGGTCACCGTGGACGTGAGGGGCTTTGCTACCGGCGGTCTCATCGGGTACAAGGCGAAAAGCCACGCGGGTTTGATCGACATCGACAAGCCGCGCCACTACGACGTCGCGGACTTCTGGGACCCCGTCCACGCGCCCCGCACCGGCGGCCTCATCCTCGACCCGGCCGAGTTCTACATCCTCGCGTCGAAAGACCCGGTGAGGGTGCCGCCGACTCACGCCGCGGAAATGATCGCGTACGACACGCTGGTCGGAGAATTCCGCGTGCACTACGCCGGCTTCTTCGATCCCGGCTTCGGCCACCCCGATGCGGGCGGCGAAGGCTCACGCGCGGTTCTGGAAGTCAGGTCGTACGAAGTTCCTTTCGTCATCGAGCACGGCCAGGTCGTGGGGCGCCTCATGTACGAGCGCCTGACCTCGCAGCCGCACAGGCTCTACGGCTCAGGGCTCTCCTCGTCGTACCAGCGCCAGGGCATCGCGCTCAGCAAACACTTCAAGCCGCCGATATGAGCGGGTAACGCTACACGCTTTCACGGCACGCCCGTGCGGCCGGATGATCTCGTCGATGTCCGCGCCCCAATGAAAGGAATAAAAAAAGTGGTGAACGAGAGAGGAGGAATCACCGGTGGCGCGCGCGCGGCGCTGTCGATCGCATTGATCTGCGCATGCGCGCCATCGCACGCACAAACCTATCCCCAGCGCCCGGTTCGCATCATCGTCAACGTCACCGCGGGCGGCGGCGTCGACAATGTCGCCAGGATCGCCGCACAGCATTACGGCGCAACGTGGGGCCAGCCTTTCGTCGTCGACAATCGCACCGGCGCGGGCGGCAGCATTGGCGTCGAGCTCGTCGCCAAAGCAGCGCCTGACGGTTACACGCTGCTCGTGTCGAGCAGCAGCATGGTGACCAATGCGGCAGTCAGGCCGCAGAGCTACGACCCGGTGCGCGACCTGACGGCGATCACCGCATTCACCGCTGCGCCTTACCTGATCGTGACCACGCCTACACTGCCGGTCTCGAGCGTGAGGGACCTCGTCGCGCTCGCGAAGTCGAAACCGGGTGCAGTCAGCTTCGCGTCCGCAGGGCAGGGCAGCATCGTGCAGATGGGCGCCGAGCTTCTGGTCGCGATGTCCGGCACCCGGATGCTGCACGTGCCTTACAAGGGCGTCGCCGATGCCTACCCCGCAGTCGTGTCGGGCGATGTCAACTGGATGCTCGGCTTTCCGATCTCCGCGCTTCCGCTCGTCAAAGCCGGAAGGCTCAAAGCGATCGCGGTCACCGGCGGCACGCGCAGCAAGCTCCTCCCCGAGCTGCCGACGGCCGCGGAGAGCGGTGTTCCCGGATACGACGTTCGCGGATGGTTCGGCATGTTCGCTCCGGCGCGAGCGCCGGCTGAGCTCGTGGCGAAGCTGCACGCCGAAGCCAAACGTGCATTCCAGGCGCCCGAAGTCGTCCGGCGAATCACGCTCGAAGGCGCTGAAGTCGTGGTCAATACCCCGCAGGAATTCGCTGCGGAGGTGCGCGCCGAGTATGCGAAATGGCGCGAGCTCGTGAAGCGGCCGGGAATGAAGTTCTAGCGGGCCCTGTGGGGGCCATGGCTATCCGCCGCCGCGTACGCGACACTCCGGACAGAAACAGAACCGGGCGCTGATACCTTCGGCCCGGCACCTCGATAGAAGCACAACAAGAATCGAGACATCCAGGCGGTCGTCTTCGCCTTTTCGCCATTCAAATCCAAGGGAGATCCACCATGCCGCAAAAATCTTTAACGACCGTGGCCCTGCTCGGTACGGCGTTGTTCAGTGCCGCGTCCGCATTCGCGCAACAGCCGCCGGCCCCGAATCCCGCCGACGTCGTCGCCGACAAGATGGCTTTCGACGTGCCTTACGGCACCCCGATCACGCTCGACCGCGCGGAGGCTGCGATCGCGGCCGCAGTCGCCGAATCGAAGAAGCGCGGCTGGAAGATGAATGTCGCAGTCGTCGATTCCGGCGGCAACCTCGTCGCCTTTCAACGCATGGACGGCGCCCAGATCGCTTCGATCGCAATCTCCGAGCACAAGGCGCGCGCGGCGGCGAACTTCCGTCGCGAGACCAAGGTCTTCGAGACCGGCATCAACATCAACAACCTGAATTCGCTGATCACGCTCGACGGCGTCATCGCTTCGCGCGGCGGCATTCCGCTCGTCGAGGCCGGAAAAATCATCGGCGCAATCGGCTGCTCGGGCGGCAGCGGCGCACAGGACGAAGCGGTGTGCAGGATGGGTGTGGCCACCGTCAAGTAGACCACGCGCAAGAGAGCGGCCCTCGCAGGCGAGGGCCGCTGATCTCTCAATCGTCGTGTATTACTTCTTCGACTTGTCGACGGCCTTGGTGACGTCGATGAACGTTCCCGTCACGGTGCCGGACGCCGCCTTCACGTTGTAAACGCGTTCGCATCCATCGGGTGCGCCGGCGTCGACTTCGAGGCGCATGCTGCCGTCGTTGAGCATGATGCCGCTCGCGGGCAACTGTTTGGCGCACGCAGGCCGCACCGGTGAGGCCGCCACCCGGGCGGTGACGCGCCCGTCCCTGGTGACATCGCGAATGTTGAGCTTGACGTCGGTCGAGCCTGAACCGCCCTCTTCCTTGAGCTTTCCGGCGTAGTCGCCGGGAGGGGGCAGCGCGACCGTGCCGGGAAGCGCTGCTTTTTGCGCAGCAGCACCGGCAATGAATGACATGAAAAAAACAAGCAGAGCTGCGAATCGCATCATGAGAGTCTCCTTTGGCTGGTAAGCACAGGAACTGGAAGGGCGCAGACCCGCCCTCGGAACCAGCCCCGCTTACTGCAAGCGACGTGCCCCGTGTTCCGGGTCCTTATTTCGCCACGCCGATGTGCTTCAGAAATTCCAGGTGCTCGCCCCGCTGTTTGACGAGCTGGCTCGCGAACTCGGCGCTGCCGAGGTACGCGTCCTCGAACATGTTGCGCTCGGCATAGTCCTTGTACGCCGGGCTGTCGTACACGCGCTTCAGCGCCGCTTCCATCGCCGCTGCAGCTTCCTTCGGAACCGCCGGAGGCATTGCGAAGCCGCGCCCCGTGACCGCGATGACGTTGTAGCCGAGCTCCTTCAGCGTCGGGACATCCGGCGCCTGCTTGAAGCGCCGTTCGCCGGTCACGGCGAGCAGCCGCATCTTCTTCGCGTCGACGAGGGCCAGCATCTCGCTCAGATTCTCGGTGGTGA
>JAQGMV010000190.1 GCA_028292225.1 Betaproteobacteria bacterium | reverse complement strand
TCCTTCGGTTACGCGATCGGTGAAACGAAATCTACGCCCGAGCCCTGCGGGTGACTCGTGTCACCTCTGATACTTTGTATCTTGCCACGATGCGCAATAAAAAAGGCGGCACGCGGCCGCCTTTTTTTAGCCGCTGAACGACGCGGTCACTCCACCTTGACCTTCGCCGCGGCGGCCACTTTCTTCCACTGCGGGATCTCTCGCGCGATGATCTGCGCGAACTGCTCCGGCGTTCCGCCCGCGGGCGCGACGCCGTCGGCCTGGAGCTTCTCTTCCATGTCCTTCTGCTTGATGATCTTGTTCACCTCATTGTTGACGCGGTCGACGATCGGGCGCGGCAGGGCTTTGGGGCCGATGAAGCCGTGCCAGTTGCTGACGTCGTAGCCCTTCACGCCCGACTCGTCGATCGAAGGCACATTGGGCAGCGCAGGGATGCGCTTGGCGGTCGTGACCGCGATCGGGCGGAGCCTGCCGCCCTTGGTGAGCGGCAGAGTGGCCGCGATGCTGCCGAAGAGCAGCGTGGTCTGCCCGCCCATCGTGTCGGTGAGCGCGGGGCCCGTGCCTTTGTACGGGATGTGGTTCATCTTGATTCCGGCCATCATCGCGAACAGCTCGGTCGCCATGTGCACGATGCTGCCCTGGCCGCTCGTCGCGTAGTTGATCTCGCCCGGCTTGGCCTTCGCGATCGCGATGAGGTCCTTGATGTTCTTTACCGGCATCGACGGGTGCACGACGACCAGGAACGGTCCCTTCGCGATCTGGATGATCGGCTGGATGTCGTTCGCCGGGTCGAAGTTGAGCTTGTACAGGCTGGGGTTCACGGTGTAGCTCGCGGCGATCATCGTCAGCGTGTAGCCGTCGGGGGGCGATTTCACGCCGTACTCGGTGCCGATCGTGGCGCCGGCGCCCGGCCGGTTCTCGACGATGAACTGCTGGCCCATCGCCTCGGTCAGCTTCTGCGCCATCAGGCGCGCGATGAAGTCGGTGCCGCCGCCGGGGGCGAAAGGCGCGATGACGCGAACCACCTTGGTGGGGTATTGCTGGGCCGACGCGGGGCCGGTGGGCCCGATGACGGCCGCAGCCGCGAGCGTCAGGGTCAATGCTGCTTTTTTCGTTGCTGTGAGCATGGAGCTCTCCTCTAGATCGGTTTCGTCGTGCGGGCGCGGGCTGCACGCGGCGTTCGTGAAAGTGCCGGAGCTTTCTATCACATGAGGCTTGCGGCAGGACAGCCGTCAGCTGTTCATTCGTTGGAACTCCCGGTATTGAAGTCGGACTGGCTAAGAACCGGTGGTGCTAATAAGCCGCCTTTATATTATTTCGAGTGTGGTTTATGCGCTGCTAGGATGGTCGGCCTCGATAAGAGCGACGCATTGCAGCAAAACCGCTCAACGCCCCCGGCCCGCTGCCGTTAATGACAGGGGCGGCGGCCCCGACGCGTCGCCGCTATCCGGACTGCAGGGGGGGCCGCATTCCCCGAAAAGGTACCCAATGTCGCACCCGAATACCCGTCATCGCCGTGCGCAACGAGTCGCTTTCGCAGCCGCAGCCCTGTCGTTGGCTGCCGCTTCGTCCCAGGTCCTGGCCGAGGGCCCGGCGTATTCGTCCAAACCTGTGCGCGTCGTGGTGCCCTACGCGCCGGGCGGCGGCACCGACCTCGTCACACGGCTGCTTTCGGATTCGCTGCGCAGCGCGCTGGGTACGACGATCCTCATCGACAACCGCGGCGGCGCCGGCGGCACCATCGGCACCGACGCGGTCGCCAAAGCCGCGCCGGACGGCCAGACGCTCCTCATCACGAACGTCGGCCTCGCTTTCAACGCGCACCTGTTCGCGAAACTGCCCTACGACACGATGCGGGACCTCGCGCCGGTCACGCTGGTGGCGAACCAGCCGAACGTGCTCGTCGTGCACCCTTCGCTGCCTGTGAAGAACGTGGCCGAGTTCATCGCTTTCACCAAAGCGCATCCCGGCGCGGTGACTTACGCATCGGGCGGCAACGGGAGCGCGACGCATCTCGCGGCCGAGCTGCTGAAGATGAAAGCCCGCATCGACATCGCGCACGTTCCCTACAAGGGCACGGGCCCGGCGCTGACCGACGTGATGGGCGGGCACGTGCAGGTCTTCGTCTCGACCGTCGCGCCGGCGCTGCCGCAGATCCAGGCGGGCAAGCTGCGCGCGCTCGCGGTGACTTCGGCGGGTGTGACGCCCTCGCTGCCGGACGTCGCGCCGCTTTCGAAAGCAGGCGTGCCCGGTTATGAATTCAACACCTGGCACGGCATGTTCGCGCCCGCCGCGACGCCGAAGCCGTTGATCGCGAGGCTCAACACCGAGCTGCGCAGGATTCTGGCGACCGACGACATCAAAAGGAAATACGCGGCGCAGGGCCTCGAGCCGGTGTCCGGCACGCCCGAGGAATTCGGCGCGTTCGTCAAACGCGAGATCGAGAAGTGGGGCAGCGTGGTGCGGGCTGCGAACGTCCGCGTGGAATAAGGGACTAGCCATGGTACAGATCCAGGAAGCGAGCCGGTCGGACCTCGTGCTGCGCATGATCGCTGCGGCGGCGCGTGACCACGGGCCGGCGGTGTTCGTGCTGGACTCGTCAGCCGAAGACCTGCTGATTGCGCACATCATCGTGAATGAGCGCCTCGACGTCGAGCTCGTGACGCTCGACATGGCGCATGCATTTCAGATGCGCGAGCGTCTCGCCGACGCTTGCGATTGCGCGCGCACGCAGGTCCGTCGCGTCGACGCGCTCGATGGTGCGCTGTTCGGCAAGAATGCGTGGATCACGTCGCGTCGTGCCGGCGCCGGCAATGCCGTGGCGGCATACGACTATGACGAGACGCACGGCGTGCTGAGGTTCAATCCGCTCGCGGCGTGGAGCGAAGCGCACGTGCGGGAGTATTTCGAATCGAAAGGCGTTGCGCTGTCAGCGCCGGCTGCGCCGGCCTGCGGCGGTCACGTTCCGGCTGAACAGCGCGTCGCCGCCTGACTTTCAGCTTCGACCGGCGTCAAACCGGGGTCTGACCCCGAACAGCCGGGGTCAGACCCCGACGGGCTCGGTGCGGCTGGGCGATCGATGGAGAGCCGAAGGAAAGGAGGTCACGGAGGGAAACCCTGGGTTTCCCTCCGTGGTGTTCACCGGCGAGCCCGAGCGCAGCGAGGGAAACCCTGGTTTCCCTCCGTGTCGTTCACCGCGTTATTGAGACCCGGAACGGGTCTCAATAACCTACGGCCTGGCCGTCGGTGCGGCGCTCGGAAGCGGCGCAGTAGCCGTCTTCGAGCTTGTAGATGAGCTGGGCGCGGCCGAAGTCGGTCGACCAGCGGTCCGCCTGGTTGAGCTCGTGGCCGCGGGCGCGCAGCGCCTCTATGACCTCGGGCGCGACGCCGTACTCGATACCGACTTTCACGCCGGAATCGATCCTCCAGCGCGGCGCGTCGGCGGCCGCCTGCGGGTTCTGGTGGTAATCGACGAGCCGCGACATCACCTGCGCGTGGCCTTGCGCCTGCATCGAGCCGCCCATGACGCCGAAGCTCATGACCGGCTGGCCGTTGCGCGTCACGAAGCCCGGGATGATCGTGTGGAAAGGACGCTTGCGCGGCGCGACGACGTTCGCGTGGTCAGGCTTGACCTTGAAGCCCGAGCCGCGGTTCTGCAGGCTGATGCCGGTGCCCGGCACGACCACGCCTGAACCGAATCCCGAGTAGTTCGACTGGATGAACGACACCATCATTCCGGACTCGTCGGCGGCGGTCAGGTACACCGTGCCGCCTTTTGCGGGCTGGCCGAATGACGGGTCTCTCGCCTTCTTCATGTCGATCAGCTTTGCGCGTTCCTTGAGATAGGCCTTGTCGAGCATCTGCGACGGCTTCACGCGCATCGTCGCCGGGTCCGACACGAACTCGTAGGTGTCGGCGAACGCGAGCTTCATCGCTTCGATCTGGAGGTGCAGGCTGTCGATCGAATCGACCGCGTGCGCAGCCACGTCGAAATTCTCGAGGATGCCGAGCGCCATCAACGCCGCGATGCCCTGGCCGTTCGGCGGAATCTCGTGCAGCGTGTAGCCACGATAGTCCATGCCGATCGGCTCGACCCACTCGTTCTTGTGGGCGGACAGGTCGTCGAGCGTGAGCGCGGCGCCGTGCTGCTTGGCGAACGCGGCGATCTTCTCCGCGAGATCGCCTTTGTAGAAGGCTTCGGTTTTGGTCTCGGCGATGCGCTGGAGCGTCTTCGCCTGCGCCGGGAACGAGAACTTCTCGCCGGGCTCGGGTGCGCGTCCGCGCGGCATGAATGCGTCGGCGAAGCCGGGCTGCGACTGGAGGTCGCCGACCTGGCTCGCCCACAGCCGCGCGATCGTCGGCGTCACCATGAATCCATCCGATGCGTATTTGATCGCGGGCTCGAAGAGATCGGCGAACGGCAGCTTGCCGAACTTCTCCGACAGGTCACGCCACGCCATCACCGCGCCGGGCACCGTCACCGATTCCCAGCCGCGCTGCGGCATCGCAGGATGATCTTTGAATCGCTCGAGCGACCAGCCCGCGGGCGAGCGCCCCGATGCGTTCAGGCCGTGCAGCTTCTTGCCGTCCCACAGGATGCAGAACGCATCGCTGCCGATGCCGTTACTCGTCGGCTCGAGCACGGTCAATGCGATCGCGCTCGCGAGTATCGCGTCGACAGCGTTGCCGCCTTTCAACATCATGCGCAAACCCGCCTGGGCTGCGAGCGGCTGCGAGGTCGATACCGTGTTGCGAGCCAGCACCGGCATGCGCTGGGAAGGGTACGGGAACTGCCAGTCGAAAGGTTTCATGATCGGGGAGGGGGCAGGGAATCGAGGCCGGAATTATACATGGGGGTTCCTGCATCACCCGTGCCGCCGCTGTGGCCGCGGCTCAACCGACTGCGCGTGCGATGTTCTCGAGAACGTCGGCCATGTCGGCAAGGCCGTTCTCGCGTCCGGCGACTGCGGTGTGCGGCGTGCACAGCAGATTGGGAAATTGCAGGAGCTCGTCGTGCGGCTCGGCGGGTTCCTCGTAGAGCATGTCGAAGGCGGCGCCGGCGATCGGGCCGCTGCGCAGCGCGCGCATGAGCGCGGCGCGCTCGACCAGCTCGGCGCGCGAGACATTGATCAGAAACGATCCGCGCTTGCATGAGGCGAGCTCGGCTGGGCCTATGACACCTCGCGTTCCGGAGGTGAGCGGCAGATGCAGGCTCACATAATCGCTGACTGCGAGCAGATCGTCGAGCGGCGCGTAGCGGGCGCCAAACGCCTCGTCGGCTTCAGGCGCACGGCTGCGCTGGTGGTACACGATACGCATGTCGAACGCGATGGCGCGCCTGGCCAGCTCCTGTCCGATCTCCCCCATGCCGATGATCCCGAGTGTTTTACCCGCGAGCGTGCGCAGGCCCCCGACGCGTCCCCAGTTCGAATTCGCGGCGTGACGCGTGTCGTACATCCGCGGCGCGTAACCGGCTTCGCGCAGCGCCGGCAGGCTCATGCGGCCGTTCAGGCCGCAGATGCGCTTGGCGAGCCCGAGCATGAACGCGAAAGCGTGCTCTGCGCACGCGACGTTCACGCGCCGGCGCTGGGTGGCGACTCTGACGCCGCGCTTTTCGCACGCAGCGACGTCGATCTGCCGCGTCGTCGTCCCGAATTTCTGGACGATCGCAAGCTGCGGCGCCGCCTTGAGCTCGTTCTCGCCGAACTCGAAGTCCTGGATGACCAGCGCATCCGCATCCCTCAGCGCTGCGCGCAGCTGTCCCTGGGTCTGCACCGGCCGCACCGTCGCCGGGAAAAGCTGCGGCAGTCGCGCGCGCTGCCCGATCATCCATGCGTTGAAGTTCGTGCCGTCAGCGGAGTAGTAATCGGCGAACGCCGCCTGCCGTTCCGGAGCGGTGGCCGGATCGAGCGTGACCTGCAGCAGGCGAAGGACGGTGTCGTCTTCGATGACGATGATCATGGTTGTCGATGGACGCTATGAGCAGCTGCAGGCGAGGGTGTCCTTCGACAGGACAGGCTCTGCGCCGGGCATCACTGAGGGTCGATATTCGCGTCTTTCGCCACTTTCTTCCACTGCTCGATTTCAGACTTGATCGACGCGGCATGTTCCTCGGGGGTGCTGCCGAGCGGCTCGGCGCCGTTCGCGATGAGTGCCTTGTGATTGTCAGGATGCCTGATCGCGGTGACGAGGGCGAGGTTGAGCTTGTCGACGATCGGTTTGGGGATGCCGGCGGGGCCGGCGAAGCCGAAGGGACTTCTGACGATGAATCCGGGAATGCCCGATTCGACCATCGTCGGCACGTCCGGCGCGATCGCCGCGCGCTTCGCGCCGGTCTGCGCGATCATCCGCAGCTTTCCGGCCTGGATATGGCCGACAAGCAGCGGAATGCTCGCGAACTGGAGCTGGATCTGGCCCGCGACCAGATCGATGACAGCAGGGCCCGCACCTTTGTAGGGCACGTGCACGAGCTTGATGCCCGCGCTCGAATTGAGCAGCTCGGCGGCAAGATGGCCGACGGTGCCGCGGCCGGAGGTGGAATAGAAGATCTGCCCGGGCTTCGCTTTGGCGAGCGCGACAAGCTGTTTCACGTTGCGAGCCGGAAGCGACGGATGCACGACGAGGCCTGTGGGCACGTCGACCATCAGCCCGAGCGCGGTGAAATCCTTCGCCGTGTCGTAAGGCATCTTCCTGATCATCGCGGGGTTGATCACGAAGCTGGCGGCCATGATGCCGGTCGTGTAGCCGTCGGGCGCCGCGCGCGCGATCGCCTCGCCGCCGACAGTGCCGCCCGCGCCCGGCCGGTAGTCCATCACGATCGGGTGTCCGAGCACTTCGCTCATCTTCGGCTGCAGCAGGCGGAAGAAGATGTCGCTGTTGCCGCCCGGCGCTGCGGGATTGACGATGCGCACAGGTTTGACCGGAAAGGTCTGTGCGCTCGCTTGCGGCGCAAAAACGCCCGCGAGCGAACCAAGGACGAGAGGTACTGCGACTGCGCGTGCAACCGACTTCATCTTCACTTCCTCCTCCAGGACACGTTCTGAAATTTATTGTGTGCTGCTATTTTGCCGCTTAGGCGACGACGCCCGCGGTTCGGCGGGCGTCGTCAGGTTATATCGTACGGTCAAAACAAATAACCAATGCCCTTTCGCCGCTGCGGCCATGGCCGCAGGCGGTCTATTCTGCTTCGATGTGGGCCTCTTTAGCGACTTTTATCCACTTCGCTATTTCGTTGCGGTTGAACTTGTCGTGCTGCTCCGGCGAGGTCGCCGCGACGTCCGCGCCCTGCGCGGCGAGATTGCTCTTCACCGCCGGGTCGCTCAGGGCTTTCACCAGCGTGCCGTTGATGCGCTCGACGAGTGGGCGCGGCATGTTGGCGGGGCCGAAGAGCGCAAAGCCGCTCGAGACGACGAAGTTCTTCAGGCCTTGCTCGATCATGGTCGGTACTTCCTTGGCCGCAGGGGAGCGGATCTCGCCGGTCTGCGCGATCATGCGCACGCGGCCGGTGCGCGAGTGCTGCAACGCTGCCGGCATGCTCGCGAACTGGAAGTGCACCTGACCGGACACGACGTCGATCAGCGCCTGGCCGGCGCTCTTGTAATGGATCGCGGTGATCTTGATCTTCGCCTCGGAGGCGAGCAGCTCGGCGGAAAGATGTCCGACCGTGCCGCGCCCCGCCGTCGAGTAGTTCAGCGAGCCCGGCTTCGCTTTCGCGAGCGCGATCAGCTCTTTCATGTTCTTCGCGGGAACCGAAGGATGCACGACCAGCGCCGTCGGCACGTCGGCGATGACGCCGAGCGCGGTGAAATCTTTAACCGAGTCGTAAGGCATCTTCCTGATCATCGCGGGATTGATGGTGTGGCCGGCTGAAACCATGATGAGCGTATAGCCGTCGGGTGCGGCTTTCGCCGCAGCTTCGGTGCCGATCGTGCCGCCCGCGCCGCCGCGGTTGTCGACGAGGACCTGCTGGCCGAGGAGCTCGCCCCACTTGGGCGTGAACGCGCGCGCGATGATGTCGGTGTTACCGCCGGGCGCGAACGGGACGATCATGCGCACGGGTTTGGTCGG
>JAQGMV010000019.1 GCA_028292225.1 Betaproteobacteria bacterium | reverse complement strand
ATCGGCGACCGGGGTCTGAAGGAAGGCAACGTCGAATATCAGGGCAGGCGCGAGGCCAAGGCACAGCCGGTGGCGCTCGCCGAAGCGGTCGAATTCGTAAAGTCGAGGATAAGCAGCGTCTGATGCGTCTGAACCGAACTCTTCGCGTCCTGCTGACTTGCGTGCTGACCGCCGGCGCTCCGGCTGCTTACGCCGGCGCCCAGATCTATGAGCCGCTCTCCGCGAGCGTTCGCGCGGCGCTCACCAAGGCGATCGCCGACCAGGCGGTGCCGTATCTCGCGTTCGAGACCGAAAGTGAGGCGCGTGAATGGCTGGTCGCGATGTCGGCGCGGCTCGAGAAACGCATTCCCGACCGCGTCGCGCGCGAAGAGCTGCTCGTGACCGTCCATTACGAAGCCAAACGCGCCGGGCTCGACCCGCAGATGGTGCTCGGCCTGATCCAGGTCGAAAGCGCTTTTCGCAAGTACGCCGTCTCGACGGCAGGCGCCCGCGGGTTCATGCAGGTGATGCCGTTCTGGGTGAATGTGCTCGGCGGCGGCGAAGAGCACAACCTCTTTCACATGCGCACCAACCTGCGCTTCGGGTGCGTGATCCTTCGCCATTACCTCGACATCGAGAAAGGCGACGTGTATCGCGCGCTCGGCCGCTACAACGGCAGCCTGGGCAAGCCGCAGTATCCGAACATCGTGCTCGCCGCCTGGCGCGGCACCTGGAATTTTCCCATCCCCAAGGCCGCGTCGCGCAGCGCCGGCGGCAATCTCACCGCTTCGACGATGTAGCCTGGCGCCGCATGCCGCCGTCCTCTTTCTCCCTGCCGTCGATGCCCGTGAAAGACGCGGGCACGCCCCGTGCATTGAAACAGGCAGTCCTACACGGGAGGGAGCCATGGAGCGTTGGCAGTTCATCGAGAGTCCGAACGGCGCCTGGTACTGGCTGTGCTCGGACGTGATCTCACATCGAACCCGGACCAGCGCTGCGACCTTCAGCACGCGCACCGAGTGCATAGCCGATGCGGCGAGCTCGGGATACCGGAAGAGCGGCTTTGGTGCCGGACGCTCAGTCCCCACGCAGACGCAAGGCAAGCGCCGTTACAGGGGCGTCAAGCCGCGCGTGGAGCGTTACGCATGAGCGGCCAATGGGAATTCATGCAGACCCGCGCTGTGAAGTGGAAATGGCGGCAACTCGGTCACGAGGGCATCATCCTCGGGGAATCGCCTGAGTTCGCATTTCTCGCCCAGTGCATGAAAGACGCGGAACGCAACGGGTTCAGCGTCGACGAGCACGTCATCAGCTGCGACAAGGGCACCGCGCTGTGGAGTGAAGCACCCGCGCACGCGGTCTGAGCACAGAAGCTCACAACCCTTCAGGCGCCGGCCGGCCCCCTCCGGCCCCAACCGCTACCGGAAGCTCTGCTTTATCGTCCGCCGCGACGAACAGCGTAGTCAGCGAAATGCGCGTGATCTCGCTCATGCGCCCGCCGATGTCGTGCACCAGCGCCTCGAGCGCCGGATCGGCTTCGCGCCCCGGCCGGTGGGCCTCCCCTCTGAACACGAAAACGCCGAACACTTCCTCGACCGTGATGGTCGCTGCGTCACGGTGCAGCACCCAGCCGCTCGGCACCGTCCGGCGCACCCAGCCCGCGGAGACCATGGTCTCGAGGATCCGCTCGACATTCTCGATGCGTACCGTCGCCGCGCCGAGCAGCGCGGACAAAGTCACCGGGGCACCGGTGTGATGCGCACGCCAGAGGATTTTCAATATCTGAAGGGCATCGAAAAAGTCACTCCCGGGAACCGGGTGGCGCTGACCTGCCGCTTCACGCCACTCGGGCAACGCCGCCACGACCACGGCGCCGAATATGACCACGAGCCACGACAGATAAACCCACAGCAGGAAAACCGGAACCGTGGCAAACGCGCCGTAGACGAGCGTGTAGGTCGGGAAATAAGACACATAGAGTGCAAAGCCGCGCTTCATCAGCTCGAATGCGACGCCGCCGATGACCCCGCCGAGGACCGCGTCGCGCATCGCGATGCGGCGGTTCGGCATCGCGATATAGAGCAGCGCGAGCGCGATTGAAGTGAGCGCAACCGGAACGATGCTCAGCAGCGCGACGCTCGCCCCGGGCAAACCTCGAACCAGACCGACGGCCTGGCCCACCAGCCACGAAGTCAACGTGAGACTTGCGCCGATCAGGACCGGCCCGACCGTGATGAGCGTCCAGTACACGATCACGCGCTGGACCACCGGCCGCGACCTCCTCACGCGCCAGATGTCGTTGAACGCGCGGTCGATGGTGAGCAGCAGCATGATCGAGGTGATCACGAGGAATGCGATGCCGACCGCGGTCAGCTTGGCTGCGTTGGTGCTGAACTGCTGGGTGTAAGCGGCGATCGACTCGACCGACGCGGGCATCATGTTCTCCAGGATGAACGTCTGCAGCGCGGCGGTGACGTCGCCGAAGACCGGAAAAGCCGCGATGACCGTGACCGCGACCGTCACCATCGGAACGATGGAAAGCAGCGAAGTGAAGGTCAGGCTCGACGCGATCTGCATGCAGCGATCTTCGTTGAACCGCCGCGTGATGATCCGGACGAGATCGATGAACCTTACGGCACGTTTCACTTGAGTGGCGTCTTTCGATTCGCGAGGCGAGGGACTTTCATATGGCGATGATGCAGTTACATCATCGCGTTTCATATAATACCCGCCGCTAAGGAGATCCCATGAGTTGTGAAGTTCTGGTTCTTTACTACAGCCGCCGCGGCGCGGTAAGAGAGATGGCGCAGCTCGTCGCCCGCGGCGTCGGCGAGGTGCACGGCGCCGAGGCAAAAGTGCGCACCGTGCCTGCCGTGTCGCCGGTGAGCGAAGCGACCGCGCCCCCCGTGCCCGACGACGGTCCGCCATATGTCGAGCTCGCCGACCTGCAGGCGTGCGCAGCGCTCGCGCTCGGCTCGCCCACCCGGTTCGGAAACATGGCGGCCCCGCTCAAGCATTTTCTCGACTGCACTTCTGCGCTGTGGCTCAACGGCGCGCTCGCCGGCAAGCCCGCAGCGGTTTTCACCTCGACCTCGACACTCCACGGCGGGCAGGAATCGACCCTGCTCTCGATGATGCTGCCGCTTTTCCATCACGGCATGCTGCTCGTCGGCCTGCCTTATACCGAAGCGGACCTGACGGCCACGACGAGCGGCGGGACGCCGTACGGCGCGAGTCACACCGCCGGCGTGCAGAGCGATCGGCCGCTCACCGAGCACGAGAAGCGGCTGTGCATCGCGCTCGGGCGCAGGCTCGCCCACGTTGCCGTGAAGCTCGCGTGACGCCCGCCGAAAAGGTGCGCCGCACCCTGTACCTGCTCGCGGCTGCAAGTCTCGTCGTGCTGATCGTGTTAGGCGTCGCATGGGAGCTCTGGCTCGCGCCGTTGAGGCCGGGAGGATCGTGGCTCGCGCTGAAAGTCGTGCCGCTGCTCGCAGCGCTGCCCGGCGTGCTCAGGGCGCGCCTCTACACCTTTCGCTGGGCGATGATGCTCGTGCTCGCCTATTTCACCGAAGGCATCGTGCGCGCTTACGCCGAGCACGGCACCTCAGCGACACTGGCGACAATCGAGATCGTGCTCTCGCTCGTGTTCTACGCGGCGGCTATCTGCTACGTGCGCGTAGCCAGGGCGCCTGCGCGATAAGGAAGGGCGGTCTCGGAGGGAAACCTTGGTTTCCCTCCGAGTCGTTTACCGGCGCGGAAGCGAAGCGCCCGCTAGCGGGCGCGGGCGTTACAGTTGCGGGTTGACCCGCTCCAGCTTGGACTGCAGCTTGTTCAGCGCGTCGATGTAGGCTTTGGCGGACGCGACGACGATGTCGGTATCGGCGCCGTTGCCGTTGACGATACGTCCGTCCTTCGACAGGCGCACCGTGACTTCGCCCTGCGCATCGGTGCCGGTCGTGATGCTGTTGACCGAGTACAGCAGGAGCTCGGCGCCGCTTTTGACGACCGTCTCGATCGCCTTGAACGAGGCGTCGACCGGTCCGCTTCCATGCGATTCGGCGTGCAGCTCGGGTCCGCCATCGGACATGACGAGCCTGGCGAAAGGCTGCTCGCCGGTCTCGGAGTGCGCGAGCAGCGAGACGAGCCGGTAATGATCGGTGACGATCTCGTCGTCTTCGCCTTCGGAGATAAGGGCATGCAGATCTTCGTCGAAGATCTCGTGCTTCTTGTCGGCCAGCGTCTTGAAGCGCTTGAACGCGGCGTTGAGCGCCTCCTCTGATTCGATGACGATGCCGAGCTCGGCGAGCCGCGACCTGAATGCGCTGCGGCCGCTGTGCTTGCCGAGCACGAGCTTGTTGGCGTTCCAGCCGACATCCTCGGCACGCATGATCTCGTAGGTTTCGCGATGCTTCAGCACCCCGTCCTGATGGATGCCGGACTCGTGGGCGAAAGCGTTCGCGCCGACGATCGCCTTGTTCGGTTGCACGGGGAAGCCCGTGATGCCCGAGACGAGCCGACTCGCCGGAACGATCTGGGTTGCGTCGATCCGGGTCTCGCACGGAAACATGTCCTGGCGGGTTCTCACCGCCATGACGATCTCCTCGAGCGCCGCGTTACCCGCGCGCTCGCCCAGACCGTTGATCGTGCACTCGACCTGCCGCGCGCCGTTGAGCACTGCGGAGAGCGAGTTCGCGACTGCAAGCCCGAGATCGTTGTGGCAATGCACCGACCACACGGCCTTGTCCGAATTCGGAATGCGCTCGCGCAGCGTGCCGATGAGCCTGCCGAACGCGTCCGGAAGCGTGTAGCCGACCGTGTCCGGCACGTTGATCGTGGTCGCGCCTGCCTTGATGACCTGCTCGATGATGCGGCAGAGAAAATCGATGTCCGAGCGTCCCGCGTCTTCAGGCGAGAACTCGATGTTATCGGTGTACTGGCGGGCCCACCCGATTGCGCGCACGGCCTGGTCGATCACCTGGGAAGGCTCCATGCGCAGCTTCTTCTCCATGTGGATCGGAGAGGTCGCGATGAAAGTGTGCACCCGCGGGCTCACCGCGACGCTGACCGCTTCGCCGCACCGGCGAATGTCGTTCTCGTTGGCGCGCGCGAGCCCGCAGATCGTGCTGTCTTTCACCGCGCGGGCGACCGCCTGCACCGCGGCGAAGTCACCGTCGCTCGCCGCCGGAAACCCCGCTTCGATGACGTCGACTTTCATGCGCTCGAGCTGGCGCCCGATGCGGATTTTTTCTTCCTTCGTCATCGACGCGCCCGGGCTTTGCTCGCCGTCACGCATCGTGGTGTCGAATATGATGAGGTGTTCCTTAGCCATGCTGGCCTCCAGTGCTTGCGTCGGCGCGTCTTACGCGGGGTGTGCGCCGCTCGAATATGCTTCGCCCCGGAGCGGTTTCCCGCGCCGGCCGTAACTACGAGTATGTGGGGTAAGGTTTAGCGCGCGCGAACGCGCAGCAGCAGCAGGCCGGCCAGCGGAAGGCTGGCAGGAAGAGTGGCTACGGAGGTAGCGATGGCCTGGCTGCGGGAGATCATGAGACGAATATAAAGGCTTTCCGGCGCGCGTGCAAGGAAGGCCCCTACGCCGCTCACGCCGCAGTTCACGCCTCACGGCGGCGCGGGTGAACGCGGCGACTTGCGCTTGCAGGCGTCGATCACCCACAGCACGTAACCGGAAAGCGCGTATCCGGTGAAAAGCAGGAAGAGCATCTCGGGCAGCGTGCTCGCGAAGACGATCACGAACACGAGTCCCATCGCGATTCCGACCACGACCGAGAATGGCACGCTTTTCCGCAGATTGATGTCCTTGCCGCTGTAGAACTTGAAATTGCTGACCATCGACATCCCCGCGAACATCGTCAGCGCCCACGCAACCCAGCGCACGTCCTCGCGGTTGATATGGTATTGCTCCATCGCCCACACGAGACCGGCGATGAGGCTCGCAGCGGCAGGGCTGGGCAGACCCTGGAAAAACCGCTTGTCGACGACTTCGATGTTGGTATTGAAGCGCGCGAGACGCAGGGCTGCGCACGCGCAATACACGAATGCCGCGATCCAGCCCAGGCGCGCGGTCAGCCACGGCCCGAGCATGGTCACGCTCTTCTGGATTTCGAACTCGCTCAGCGCCCAGTGGTACACGACGAGCGCGGGCGCGACGCCGAACGACACCATGTCGGAGAGGCTGTC
This sequence comes from Betaproteobacteria bacterium, assembly GCA_028292225.1. Classification (GTDB taxonomy): domain Bacteria; phylum Pseudomonadota; class Gammaproteobacteria; order Burkholderiales; family SG8-41; genus JAQGMV01. The sequence goes on along the minus strand of JAQGMV010000019.1, from coordinate 17,294 downwards.
GAGCTCCGCGCCGAAAGCGCTCTGGGTGCGGGTGAGACGGGCGATGCGCCCGTCCATTCCGTCGAGCACCATCGCCACGAAAATGGCGATGGCGGCCTGCTCGTAACGGCTGCCCATCGCCTGCACGATCGCGTAAAACCCCGAGAACAGGGCCATGATCGTGAACATGTTCGGCAGCCAGTAGATCCCGCGCCGCGCGAACCGCGATTTGATGAAGACCTTGTGCTCGCGCGGCTCCATCACGGACGCATCAGTTCTTGCTTTGGTCGACCAGGCGGTTATTCTTGATCCACGGCATCATGTTGCGCAGCTTCGCGCCGACGGTCTCGACCTGATGCTCCTGCCCGATCCTGCGCATCGCTTTGAGCGTCGGGGCGCCCGCGCGGTTTTCGAGGATGAACTCGCGCGCGAACTGGCCGGTCTGGATCTCGCGCAGGATGCGTTTCATTTCAGCCTTTGTCTCATCGGTCACGATGCGCGGGCCGCGGGTGAAGTCGCCGTACTCCGCGGTGTTCGAGATCGAGTAGCGCATGTTCGCGATGCCGCCTTCGTAGATCAGGTCGACGATGAGCTTCACTTCGTGCAGGCACTCGAAGTACGCCATCTCGGGCGCGTAACCGGCTTCGGTGAGGGTTTCGAATCCGGCCTGGATCAGCGCCGTCAGGCCGCCGCACAGCACGACCTGCTCGCCGAAAAGATCGGTTTCGCACTCTTCGCGGAAGGTGGTTTCGATCACGCCGCCTCGCGCGGCGCCGATGGCCGCCGCATACGACAGCGCGAGGTCGCGCGCTTTGCCCGACGAGTCCTGCGCGACTGCGATCAGCGCCGGCACCCCGCCGCCCTGCGTGTAGGTCGAGCGCACCAGATGCCCCGGGCCTTTCGGCGCGATCATGATTACGTCCAGGTCCGCGCGCGGCTCGATCTGCTTGAAATGGATGTTGAAGCCGTGCGCGAAGGCGAGCATCGCGCCTTTCTTCATGTTGGGCTCGATCTCCTTCTGGTAGACCTCGGCGTGAGTCTCGTCAGGCAGCAGGATCATGACGACATCCGCACCTTTGACCGCGTCGCCCACTTCTTTCACGTCGAGGCCGGCGTTCTTCGCCTTCGCCCACGACGAGCCCGACTGGCGCACGCCGACCGTGACGTTGACGCCCGAGTCCTTGAGGTTGTTGGCGTGCGCGTGACCTTGCGAGCCGTAGCCGATGATCGCGACCTTCTTGCCCTTGATGAGAGACAGGTCTGCGTCCTTGTCGTAATAGATCTTCATGTTGTCCTCTGTGTATGCTTGAAGCGTGTAGGTGAAGAGTGAAAGGTGAAGGCCGAAGGGTGGAACGCCGGCGCGTGCGAAGGGATCAGTCGCCCCTCACGCATTCACCTGCTACCCGTGGCTAAACCCGTAAAACGCGATCGCCGCGGCCGATTCCGGACGCGCCCGTGCGCACCGTCTCGAGGATGGCCGCGCGGTCGATCGCCTTCAGGAACGCGTCGAGCTTCGATCCGGTACCGGTGAGCTCGATCGTGTAATCCCTGTCCGTGACGTCGATGATGCGGCCGCGGAAGATGTCAGCCATGCGCTTCATCTCCTCGCGATCCTTGCCGATCGCGCGCACCTTGACGAGCATGAGCTCGCGTTCGATGTGCTCGCCTTCGGAAAGATCGACGACCTTCACGACGTCCACCAGCTTGTTCAACTGCTTGGTGATCTGCTCGATCACTTCATCCGATCCCGACGTGACGATCGTCATGCGGGACAGGGTCGCATCCTCTGTCGGAGCGACGGTAAGTGACTCGATGTTGTAACCACGGGCGGAGAAAAGGCCCGATACGCGGGAGAGCGCGCCTGCTTCGTTTTCGAGCAGTACTGAAACGATGTGCCGCATGATTCTTCTTGTGGGTTATACGAGGATCATCTCGGACAGTCCCTTGCCGCCGGGGACCATCGGGAAGACGTTTTCGGTCTGGTCGGTGAGAAAGTCGAGGAACACGAGATCGTCCTTGCGCGCGAAGGCTTCCTTCAGCGCAGGCTCGACGTCGGCCGGTTTCTCGATGCGCATGCCGACGTGCCCGTAAGACTCGGCGAGCTTCACGAAATCGGGAAGCGCGTCCATGTAGGACTCGGCGTAACGGTTGCCGTGGAAGAACTCCTGCCACTGGCGCACCATGCCCATGTAGCGGTTGTTCAGGTTCACGATCTTGATCGGCAGGTGATACTGCTTGCAGGTCGAGAGCTCCTGGATGCACATCTGGATGCTCGCCTCTCCGGTGACACAGGCGACCTGCGCTCCAGGGTGGGCGAGCTGAACCCCCATCGCCGCGGGAAGGCCGAAGCCCATCGTTCCGAGGCCGCCGGAATTGATCCAGTGCCGGGGCTCGTCGAACTTGTAGAACTGCGCCGCCCACATCTGGTGCTGGCCCACGTCGGAAGTTACGTAAGCCTTGCCGCCGGTGACCTCGTAGAGTTTCTGGATGACCGACTGGGGCTTGATGATCGGGCTCGAGCGGTCGTAGGCGAGGCAGTCGCGCCCGCGCCACAGCTCGATCTGGGTCCACCAGGTCTTCAGCGCTTGCGCGTCAGGACGTTCTTTCGAAGTTTCGAGCTGCTTGATCAGGTCGTCGAGCACTTCGCCGACGTTGCCGACGATCGGCACGTCGACCTTCACGCGTTTGGAGATCGACGACGGATCGATGTCGATATGGACGATCGTGCGTTCCTGGTCGAAAAAATGCACCGGGTTGCCGATCACGCGGTCGTCGAAGCGCGCGCCGATCGCGAGCAGCACGTCGCAGTGCTGCATCGCCATGTTGGCTTCGTAAGTCCCGTGCATGCCGAGCATGCCGAGGAACTGGCGGTCGGTCGCGGGATAGCCGCCGAGGCCCATCAGGGTGTTGGTGACCGGCAGGCCCAGCATGCGCACGAGCTGCGTCAACTGCGGGGCCGCGTCGCCGAGGATCACCCCGCCGCCGGCATACACCATCGGCCGCTTGGCGCCGATCAGCGCCTGGATCGCTTTCTTGATCTGTCCCGCGTGGCCTTTGGTCACCGGGTTGTACGAGCGCATCGTGACCTTTTCGGGGTACTCGAACTCGAACTTGTGCGTCGTGATGTCTTTCGGGATATCGACCACTACGGGACCCGGACGTCCGGTCGAGGCGATGTAGAACGCCTTTTTGATCGTGCTGGCGAGGTCCTTGACGTCCTTCACCAGGAAATTGTGCTTCACACAGGGGCGGGTAATCCCTACCGTGTCGCTTTCCTGGAAGGCGTCCTGCCCGATCGCGGCCGTCGGCACCTGCCCGGTGATGACCACGAGCGGTATCGAATCCATGTACGCGGTCGCAATGCCCGTGACCGCGTTGGTCACGCCCGGACCGGACGTGACGAGGGCGACGCCGACCTTCTGGGTCGAGCGCGCATAGCCGTCCGCGGCGTGAACCGCGCCTTGCTCATGGCGAACGAGGATGTGCTTGACCTTCGTCTGCTTGAAAAGCTCGTCGTACAGGTAAAGCACCGCACCGCCCGGGTAGCCGAAAATATACTCGACCCCCTCTTCCTGCATGCAGCGCACAAAGATCTCAGCACCGGTAATCTGCATATGAAGCCGTAAAGACCCTGATAACGCGTAAACGTGGAACATTACCGCCTGTAGCGGCGTGGGTCAAGTAAAACGCCCCTTTAAACAGTATGATAGATGCGTCCCGCAACCCTGCATCCCACCTTGCCGCAGACCTTTGAGTCCTTGCACCAGGTCGCTGTTTTGTTAAGATTCGTGCCACCCGCGGCACCGACAAGCCAGGGCGAGGTCGCGCGAGGTGCAGCACGCGTGCCCCCGATTTCAACTTTAGGCAAAGCCACTGGCTACTCGTAACGAACTGTCCGATTTCCTCGCGGAGGTCGAGCGCCGCGCGTACAAGCAGGCGCTCTTCGCCATTCGTGACGACCACCTCGCCCTCGACATCGTCCAGGACGCGATGCTCAAGCTGTCGGAAAAATATTCGGATCGCCCACTCGCGGAGCTGCCCCTGCTGTTTCAGCGCATTCTGCAGAACGGGATCCGGGACTTCTATCGCCGCCAGAAAGTGCGCGCGCTGTGGACCACGCCGGTGTCTGCCTTATTCGGCTCGTCCGACGGCGATGAAGATTTCGATCCGCTGGAAACTCTCGAGGTCGAGAGTGAATCCAAATGGACGGAACCTCCGCCCGATCAATTAGCTCGTGCCCAAGTGCTTGGTTTGATAGACAAAGCATTGGAAAAACTTCCGGCCCGTCAACGTCAGGCTTTTTTGTTGCGTTACTGGGAGGAGATGGATGTCGCGGAAGCGGCAAAAATAATGGGTTGCTCGGAGGGAAGTGTGAAGACGCACTGCTCGCGGGCAACTCATGCGCTTGCGGCGACTCTAGAGAAACAGGGGATTAAGCTATGAACGATCAGGATGAGCTGGCGAGACGCATCGCGAAGCTCCTGGACGAAAGCGCAGACGGCATAGGACAACCACAGCGCGAGCGGCTCATCGCCGCCCGCAAGCTGGCGCTGTCGAAACATCACGAAACGACGGCGCTGGCGTGGGTGCCGGCGTGGGCGGGTAATATCTCGCGCTTTACCGAGCGCCCGGTCATGGGAGTGCAGTACCTGATTCCCATCGCCGCGCTCGTGCTCGGTCTCGCGGGTGTGGCTTACATGCATTCGGCCCCGTCGAGCGACATCGCCGATATCGACGCGGGGCTGCTGACCGACGAGCTGCCGATCAATGCATACCTCGACCAGGGCTTCGATTCATGGCTAAAACGCTCGTCGCGTTGATTGCCTGGTTATGTCTCGCGTTCCCCGTCGTCGCCGCACAGGCCGCACCCAAAGCTGAGAAGGCGCCCAAGCCGGGCTGGACCGAGCTGTCGCCCGCCCAGCAGCAGGTGCTCTCCCCCCTTCAGGGCGAGTGGGAGCAGCTCGACACGGTCAGGCGCAGGAAATGGGTCGCCATCGCCGAGCGCTACCCGACGATGAAGCCGGCCCAGCAGGAGCGGCTACAGAAGCGCATGCAGGAGTGGGCCAAGCTCACTCCGGTCGAGCGCAGGGCCGCGCGTGAGAAGTACCAGAGCCTGAAGAAGCAGCCCCCCCAGAAACGCGACGAAGTCAAACGGCGCTGGCAGGAATACGAGCAGTCGCGCACTCCGGCGCCCGCGCCGACACCCGCTGTGGCCGAGACACCCCCGGGCTGATTTCGGTGTCGGCCGCGCCACAGGGCGGCACCCCCAATGAGGCGGGCACCCTACCGGTGCTGGCGCCGCTGGGGCGCAGGCTCCTCTCCCTCATCTACGAAGCCTTGCTGCTCGCTGCGCTGCTGTGGTGCGCCGCCCTGCTGTTCGGCGCGATCGAGATCGAGGCCGCTTCGACCCACGCCCGGGCGCTGTTCCAGGCGTATCTGGTGCTCGTCACCGGGGCTTATTTCACCTGGCAATGGACCCACGGCGGCCAGACTCTGCCGATGAAAACCTGGCGATTGCGCCTCGTGACCGTCCTGGGCGAAGCACCGGGCAGGCGTCTCGCATGGCTGCGCTACGCCATCGCCCTCGCCGGCGCGCTCGCCGGGGGGCTGGGATTCCTGTGGGCGCTGGTAGACCGCGACCGTCAGTTTCTGCACGACCGGCTCGCCGGCACGCGCGTGGTGCGCACCTGAATCAGCGCCTTTCCTGCCACCAGGTCATTCCGACCGCCAGTCCGAGGAACACCAGGGTCGGCGTGACGGCGCTGAAAGCGGCCGACCAGTCGTAGAGCAGTCCGAGCGAAGCAAAAAGCCGGTTCGCGACGAAGAACGCGAGCCCCAGCATGATCCCCGCGAAGATTCGCGCGCCGACGCCGCCCTGGCGCTTCTGAAAAACGGCGAAGGGGAGCGCGAGCACCATCATGACGAGCACCGCCAGCGGATACATGAGCTTGGTCCACAGCGCGATCTCGTAGCGCAACGCCCTCTGCCGGTTCTCCTTCAGGTGCTGCGAATACGACCACAGGCTCCATGCGGACATCCGGTCCGGCTGCACCAGCAGCATCGCCAGCACCTGAGGCTCGAGCACCGAGTACCACTGGAGCTCCGGGGTCCGGCGCACGCGCGTGCGCTGTCCTTCGAAAGTCGTGGTCACCACATCGGTGAGCGACCACATCCGGTCCTTCAGATACGTGCCGCGCTCCGCAAGCGAAAGCGTGCGCAGCCGGTATTCTTCGTCGAATTCGTAAATGCGCACCCGCCTCAACTCGGAGGCGGGCGTCACTTCGCCGACGTTCACGAAATTACGGCCGTCCTTTACCCATAGGCCTGAACGGAATTCCTGCGCGACGATGCCGGCGATCGCGAGCGAGCGCATGCGCTGGGCGAATTGCTCCGCGGGCGGCCCGATGAACTCGCCGAACACGAAAGTCACGACCGCGAAAACGAGCCCGATCGAGACGAGCGACAGGTTGAAACGCGCGATCGACACCCCTGAAGCGCGGATCACGGTGTACTCGGAGCTCGCGACGAGCTGCGCCAGCGCGAAAAGCGTTCCGATGAGTGCGGCGATCGGAAACACTTCGTAGATGTGAGTCGGCACGCCGAGCAGCACGTGCAGCGCGATGTGCTTCATGCGATACCCGCCGCGGCCGAGGTCCTTCATCTCCTCGACGAGATCGAAAAACGAGAACAGCATGACCAGTGCGAGCACGACCAGCGCCGTGGCGGCGATGATCTCCATCGCGAGATAACGCCGCAGCGTCTTCATCGCGCGCGCCTGCGGAACGTGAACGGCATGACGCGCCGGTAAAAAAGGCCCGCGAGAACGACCAGCATGAGCAGGTGCACGGCGAGCCCCGCGGTAAAGCTCACGCGCGACTGGACGATCCACGCCTGCGTGACCGAGAGCAGGTTGCTGTAGGTCATGTAGATCAGCAGCGCCAGCACCAGATTCATCGAGCGGCCGGCGCGCGGGTTCACGAATGAGAGCGGGACTGCGAGGAGCGACAGGACGAGCGCGCTCACCGGCAGGCCCACGCGCCACGAAAGCTCGGCGAGATTGCGTGCATCGGGTTCCCTGATCAGATCGAGCGTGCCCGTGGTCTTGGTCGTGGGAGCCCGCGCGGCCGTCGCGCCGGTGTCCACGCGCATCGCGTAGCGCTCGAATTCGTACACGCGGTATTCCGGCGTGCCCGGCGCGCCTTCGTAACGCCTCCCGTTGAGCAGCACGAGAAAGCGATCGCCGTTCTCCGCGGTCTCCTGGAAGCCGCGGCGCGCGACCATCACGCCGAGCTTCTGATGCTGGTTGGAGCTCACGAACACGTTGGCGACCATATTTTCGGACTCGGCGATCTCCTCGACGAAATACACGCGCTCCGCGCGGTTCGATTCACGAAAGACGCCGGGAACGATGGCCGAGACGTCGTCGCGGCTGTCCATCAACCGCCGCAGCTCTTCCGAGCGGCTCACCGCCCACGGCGAGAGCACGAGCGAAAGCGTGCCGATCACGATCACGAGCGGAACGGAAAAGAACAGCACCGGCCGCACCCAGCGAGTCAGGCCCATGCCGCTCGCGAACCACACGACCATTTCGGAATCACGATAGCTGCGCGTGAGCGTGAGCAGCACCGAGATGAATGTGGTGAGGGACAACAGCACCGCGAGGTAGTTCACGACGGTGAGGCCGAGCAGCGCCATCACGCCTGTCGACGTAATGAGCCCGGTCGCCGCCTGCCCGAGAAGCTTCACGAGCTGTGTCGTGAGCGTGATACCGAGGAGCACGAAGAACGTGGCAAGTGCGGTGCTCGCGAATTCGCGAACGAGGGCCTTGTGGAAGATCATCGAGGCTTTGCTTTTGCCGAACGATGTGCGGATAATCAGGTATATACGTCAGGTACATACCTTTCGAGCGAGAGATCTACCGTGTGTACCGTATATCCCTCCCACTTCGCGTGCACGTCTTTCAGCGCACTTCCCGCACAGGAGCAGAGTTTTGGAATTTAGCATAAAAAGTTTGCAGCCGGGTCGCACCCGGTCGGGCTGCGTGGTCGTCGGCGTATTCGAATCGCGCAAGCTCTCCGGCCCTTCGGCGCAGCTCGACGCGGCGGCGCAAGGCGCGCTCTCCACCATCGCGAAGCGCGGCGACGTCGACGGCAAAACCGGCACTACGCTCATGCTGCACAACCTCGCGGGAATCGCCGCCGAGCGCGTGCTGCTCGTCGGGCTGGGACGCGAGGCCGACTTCGGTCAGCGCCAGTACAGAGAAGCGGTCGCGGCAGCGATGCGCGCGCTCAATTCCAGCGGTGCAAAGGATGCGGAATTTTATCTGACCGCGCTCGAACCGGACGGGCTCGACGCGCAATGGCGCGTGCAGCAGGCGGTTACCGTCGCGCGCGAGACGCTGTATCGCTTCGACCAGATGAAGAGCAGAAAAGACGCTGCCGAACCCGCGTTGCGACGTGTGACGCTGGTCGTCGACAAGGCCGACGCGCGCAAAGCCGGGAGCGGGCTTGAACAGGGCGTAGCACTTGCCGAAGGCATGGCGCTCACCAAAGATCTCGGCAACCTGCCGCCGAACGTCTGCACCCCCGGTTACCTCGCGGACCAGGCTCGCGAGCTCGGCAAACGCTATCGCATGAAAGTGCAGGTGCTCGAGCGCGACGACATGAAAAAGCTCGGCATGAATACGCTGCTGTCGGTGGCGCAGGGCAGCGCCGAGCCGCCCAAGTTCATCGTGATCGAATATCGCGGCGGCGCCAAAGCGGCCAAACCGGTGGTGCTCGTCGGCAAAGGCGTCACTTTCGACACCGGCGGGATCTCGATCAAGCCTGCGGCCGAAATGGACGAGATGAAGTACGACATGAGCGGCGCAGGCACGGTGCTCGGTACGATGAAAGCGATCGGCGAGCTGAAGCTGCGGCTGAACGTCGTCGGGCTCATACCGGCGACCGAGAACATGCCCGGCGGGCGTGCGACGCGCCCCGGCGATGTCGTGAAAAGCATGTCCGGACAGACCGTCGAAATTCTCAACACCGACGCCGAAGGCCGCCTGATCCTGTGCGATGCGCTCACTTACGCCGAGCGCTACGAGCCTGCGGCGGTCATCGATATCGCGACACTCACCGGCGCGTGCGTGATCGCGCTGGGACACGTGGCCTCCGGCCTGTTCTCCAACGACGACGCACTCGCGCAGGAGCTCCTCGGCGCCGCCGACCGCGCATACGACCGCGCATGGCGCATGCCGTTGTGGGACGACTATCAGGATCAGTTGAAGAGCAACTTCGCCGATTTCGCCAACATCGGCGGGCGTCCCGCAGGCAGCGTCACCGCCGCGTGTTTCCTTGCGCGCTTCGCCCGCAAGTTCAAATGGGCGCATCTGGACATCGCAGGCACCGCGTGGCGCAGCGGCAAGGACAAGGGCGCGACCGCGCGTCCCGTGCCGATGCTCCTGCAGTTTCTGCTCGGGCGCGTGCGCGGCGCGTAAGCGCGCGCGGCCCCGCTAACCTGCCGCGCTCGAGCTTCGCGTAAGGCGCGGCAGCGTTCGATATGACCCAGATCGATTTCTACACCAACGTTTCGGACAAGCTGGCGACCGCGTGCCGTATCGCCGCGAAAGCGCACAGCCTCGGCAACAGGATGCTCATCCTGTGCCCCGACGCCGAAGTCGCCTCGCGTGTGGACCGCATGCTGTGGACCTCGCCCGCGACCGGTTTCATCCCTCACTGCGCCCCCACCGACGCGCTTGCGAGCGTGACGCCTATCATCATCGACTCGGGCGCGTTTGAGCCGACGTGCGACCAGGTGCTGCTCAATCTGCGAGCGGAGTGGCCGCCGTTCTTCGGCCGCTTCGAGCGCCTGGTGGAAATCATCAGCACCGACGGGGACGACCGCCAAAGCGGCCGCGAACGCTGGAAGTTCTATAAGGATCGAGGCTACGAGATGCGCATCCACGATCTTTCGAACACCGGAAAAACAAATGGATAACGACGACAACAAACCCGCTCCCGCAGACGAGCCCGGCCCCGCGGATGCGCTGCTCAGGCGTAACAGCCGCAACGGGCGCGCGGACCCGGCGGCAGTGTCAGCGGCAAGCGACGATGACGACGACCTCCCTGTCCTGACCGATATCGCGCCCGATCCCGAGCTCGTTCCCGGCGCGCCCGTCGCCCAACCGGAGCACGGCGGTGTGGAGATCATCTCGCGGGTGCAGAACCAGAACCTGCAGCACAGCATGAAGCTCGCCAAAGACCTCGACGGGCGTATCGCCGAAGTCGTTCGCCAGCAGTTCATTCCCGACCTCGGCGCCGCGCTCAAATCGGCCGTACAGCACATCACCCAGGAGATCCAGGGGAACCTGGGCGCGCTGGTGCGGGCGTCGGTCGAGCAGGCACTGAAAGAACAGCTCACCCTGCCAGCGCCTGCGCCCGGCAACACAGCGAAAGCACCCGATGGACACGAACAAAGAGATCAGCCGGTTCAACAACAAGGCGGCGACATGAGCACGCCCTCATCGACCGGGTCCGCGCAGCCTTCCGCCGCGCTCGCCAAGAGTTTCGAGCCGCGTGCGATCGAGTCGCACTGGTATCCGCTGTGGGAGCAGAAGGGCTACTTCAAGGCCGGTCTCGACCCGTCGAATCCGGACAATTACTGCATCCTGCTCCCGCCGCCGAACGTGACCGGAACGCTGCACATGGGCCACGCGTTCCAGCACACCCTGATGGATGCGCTCACCCGCTACCACCGGATGCGCGCAGAGAACACGCTGTGGCAGCCCGGGACCGACCACGCGGGTATCGCGACTCAGATCGTGGTCGAGCGCCAGCTGGAAGCGCAGGGCGTCTCGCGCCGCGAGATCGGCCGCGAGGCCTTCCTCGAGCGCGTCTGGGAATGGAAAGAGCAATCAGGCTCGACGATCACGCGGCAGATGCGGCGCCTGGGCGCTTCGTGCGACTGGGAGCGCGAGCGCTTCACGATGGACGAAGGTCTGTCGCGCGTCGTCACCGAAGTCTTCGTACGCCTGCATGAGCAGGGGCTCATCTACCGCGGCAAGCGGCTCGTCAACTGGGACCCGGTGCTGCAAACCGCGGTCTCGGACCTCGAAGTCGAATCGCGCGAAGAACAGGGCGAGCTCTGGCACATCCGCTATCCGCTCGCCGATCGCGCGGGGCATCTGGTGGTCGCGACCACCCGGCCCGAGACGATGCTGGGCGACGTGGCCGTGGCTGTTCACCCCGACGACGAGCGCTATAAACACCTCATCGGCGCGCGCGTCACGCTGCCGCTGACCGACCGCACCATACCGGTGATCGCGGACACGTACGTAGACCCCGCTTTCGGTACCGGCTGCGTAAAAATAACGCCCGCGCACGACTTCAACGACTACCAGGTCGGTCAGCGCCACAAGCTCGAGCCGATCAACATCTTCACGCTCGATGCTCGGATCAACCAGACCGCGCCGGCGCGCTACCGCGGTCTCGATCGTTTCGAGGCACGCAAGCTCGTCGTATCGGACCTGAAGACCTACGACCTCATCCCCGAGGTGAAGCCGCACAAGCTGATGGTTCCGCGTTGCGGGCGCACCGATGCGATCGTCGAGCCTATGCTCACCGACCAGTGGTTCGTGAAAATGGAATCGCTCGCAAAGCGCGGCCTCGAGGCGGTCGCGACGGGCGAGATCAAATTCGTGCCGGAGAACTGGACGACGACTTACAACCAGTGGCTCGAGAACATCCAGGACTGGTGCATTTCGCGCCAGCTCTGGTGGGGTCACCGCATCCCGGCCTGGTACGACGAGCTGGGCAACGTCTACGTCGCGCGCAGCCGGGAAGAGGCCGAAGCGAAATACCGCTGGACGCGCGGCGCCGATGCGCTCGGCACGCTGTGTCAGGACGACGACGTGCTCGACACGTGGTTCTCATCCGCGCTGTGGCCTTTTTCGACGCTCGACTGGACGGCCGAATACCCGGGCCGCTCGAACACAGCGCTCGACCTCTACCTGCCTTCTTCAGTGCTCGTCACCGGCTTCGACATCATTTTCTTCTGGGTCGCGCGCATGGTGATGATGACCCTGCACTTCACCGATAAAGTGCCTTTCCGCGAGGTGTACATCACCGGGCTCGTGCGTGACTCCGAGGGCCAGAAGATGTCGAAGTCGAAAGGCAACGTCCTCGACCCGCTCGATCTGATCGACGGCATCTCGCTCGATGACCTGGCGAAAAAGCGCACCACCGGTCTCATGGATCCGCGCCAGGCGCAGGCCATCGAAGCGACGACCCGGCGCCAGTTTCCGAACGGCATCCCGGCGTTCGGCACCGACCCGCTGCGCTTTACTTTCGCGAGCCTCGCCTCGCACGGCCGCGACATCAAGTTCGATCTCGCGCGCTGTGACGGTTACCGCAACTTCTGCAACAAGCTGTGGAACGCGACGCGCTTCGTGCTCATGAACACCGAAGGCAAGGACGTCGGGCTCGACGACAACGCGCCTGCCGATCGCTCCTTCGTCGACCGCTGGATCGTGAGCCGGCTGCAGCGCGCCGAGGCCGAGGTGCAGCAGGGCTTCGCGCAATATCGCTTCGACAATCTCTCGCGATCGATCTACGAGCTCGTGTGGGACGAGTACTGCGACTGGTACGTCGAGCTCGCCAAAGTTCAGATGGCAATCGGAGCCGCGGCGCAGCAGCGCGCCACGCGTCGCACGCTTGTTCGCGTGCTCGAGACGATGCTTCGGCTCGCCCATCCGGTCATTCCGTTCATCACCGAGGAGCTGTGGCAGAAAGTCGCGCCGCTCGCGGGCAAGTCGGGCGCGTCGATCATGCTGCAGCCTTATCCGCAGCCGCAAACCGAGCTCATCGACGAAGCTGCCGAAGCCGAAGTGCACGCGTTGAAGGAGCTCGTCACCGCGTGCCGCACGCTGCGCAGCGAGATGAGCATCGCCCCTTCACAGAAGCTCCCGCTGCTCGTACAGGGCGACGCAGCCCGGCTCACGACCTTCATTCCCTATCTCGCCGCGCTGTCACGGCTGAGCGAGGTCTCGATCGTGGACGCCCTGCCGCAAGCCGACGCGCCGGTGGCGATCGCCGGCGATTTCAAGCTCATGCTCAAGGTCGAGATCGATCTCGCAGCAGAGCGCGAACGGCTGGGCAAGGAAGCCTTGCGGCTCGAAGGTGAGATCGGTAAAGCCCAGGTCAAGCTCGGCAACTCGAGCTTCGTGGAGCGTGCGCCGGCCGCCGTGGTCGAACAGGAAAAGCAGCGCCTCGAAAAATTCAGGTCGACCCTGGAGCAGGTCCGCGCGCAGCTCGACAAGCTCAGCGCTTCCTGAGCCGCACCGCACGACCGAATCGCGCCTTCTTCCCTGCTTCAGTTACCGGTTGCCGGCCAGCAGGGGCTGATGCACGGCGCGGTTCAGCACCGCGATGAAGTCGGCGGGGCGCAGTCCCGCTGCGTCGAGCGCGCGGCTCGCGAAAAATCGTTCGATCCGCTGCGCCAGATGCTCCAGCGGCACGTTGCACAGCGCAGCCTCGAGGTCCGCATCGCACCGCCGGGGCTCGAGCACGGGTCCCGAAGTCAGCCAGACGCGTTGAATCGTGCGGGTTCGGCGATCGAACGTGAGCGCGACCGAGAGGTTTCCGGCGCAAGTTTCGCGCGCGGCGCTCAACAGCGGCATGTCGTCGGTGGAACCGCCGATGTGCTCGACCCAGTCGCGCGTAGCGATGCCCTGAATCGCAGCCTGGTAGCGCGCGTGCTCGCTCAGACCGGGATCGGCATCGCGTAATTCGACTTCGAACTCGCTTTCGAACGCTTCACAGAGGTTTTTCTTCACTGCGCCCAGTTCGGGCTGCCGCGCCATCGCATGTTTGAGGCTCGTGAGGCGAGCTTCGGCTTCGCGTTGCAACGCTTCGGGCGCCCCGCTCCACGGGGTGCGCAGCACACCGAGCATGCGCGGCGCTTCTGCGTCGAGCAGCAGCGCACCCTGGACGAGCAGCGCATCGCCTTCGGTCGCGATGCCGCAGCAGCCCAGCGCGCGGCCGTCGATTTCGATCTCGGTGCGCTCGCGAATTCGAGCATCGACGCCGAGCGCCGAGAGCGCTGTCGCCACGGCATGCCCTATGCGCCGGGTGAGCGCCGGCAGGCTCGCATCACCCACCTCCCGGCGGTGCAGGTAGAGCTCCCAGACGAGCTGGCGCTCATCGAGGTAATACGCAGGACCGCTCGTGATCCGGCGCTGGATCGGGATGGCATTGTCGCCGCAGTACACGAGATCGAGCGCCTGCGCAGCGCTGTGATGCGCACCGAGCAGCGCGCAGCGCGTGAAACGGGAAAAGCACAGCGTCGATGAGATCTCTTCGGCGTGACGTGCTTCGAGCAGCGCGCGGCTCATCGCGATGTTCCGGGCCGGCGATGCCAGACCCGTATCGAGCAGGCGCCAGTTCTCGGCCATGTCCGCCTCAGTCAGCGCTCACGGCAGAGCTCACTTTTTCTGCATGAAAAACACGAACTCGTTTTCCACCGTGTCAGACGAGAGCAGCGCATTGCCGGTCTGCTTCGCGAAGGCCTGGAAATCCTTCACCGCACCGGGGTCGGTCGCGACGATCTTCAGCACCTGCCCTGAGGTCATGTCGGTGAGGGCCTTCTTCGTTCTGAGTATGGGCAGCGGACAGTTGAGCCCGCGCGCGTCCAATTCCTTGTCATGCTGCATCGAAAGCCTCAATCATGTCGCGAGCGGCCAATATACCGCGGGACAGTGCGATAATCGAGCCTCGCCAGGGAACAAGAACAAATGGAACACGAAAAAGATGTCCCGCCCGCCCCCGTCTCTTTTCGCGCGGCATTCTGGTACTGGCTGAGACTGGGCTTCATCAGCTTCGGCGGCCCCGCCGGCCAGATCGCGATCATGCACCAGGACCTCGTCGAGCGCCGCCGCTGGATCTCCGAGCAGCGATTCCTGCACGCACTGAATTACTGCATGCTGCTCCCGGGACCGGAGGCGCAACAGCTCGCGACCTACATCGGCTGGCTCATGCACCGAACGTGGGGCGGCATCATGGCGGGCGCTCTCTTCGTGCTGCCGTCACTCGTGATCCTCGTCGTGCTCTCGTGGATCTACGCAGCGTACGGGAACGTGCCGAGCGTCGCCGGCATCCTCTACGGCATCAAGCCTGCGGTGACCGCTGTAGTGGTGTTCGCGGCGTACCGCATCGGTTCGCGCGCGCTGAAGAACAACGTGCTGTGGGGCATCGCCGCAGCGGCTTTCGTCGCCATTTTCTTGCTGCGCCTGCCCTTTCCCCTGATCGTGCTCGCCGCGGGGGTGATCGGCTATGTCGGCGGCCGGGTCGCGCCCGCAAAATTCGCCACCGGCGGCGGACACGGGGCCGGTGGCAAAACCTACGGCGCCGCGATCATCGACGACGCCACACCGACGCCGCCGCACGCACTGTTCAGCTGGGGCCGTTTCGTGAGGGTACTCGCGACGGGGCTCGCGCTGTGGGCCGTTGCGATGCTCGCGCTCGTCATGATGTTCGGGTGGAGCGCCACGCTCACCCAGATGGGCTGGTTCTTCACCAAAGCCGCGCTCCTCACCTTCGGCGGCGCGTACGCCGTGCTGCCTTACGTCTACCAGGCCGCGGTGGGGGACTACCACTGGCTCACCGCGTTACAGATGATCGACGGGCTCGCCCTCGGTGAAACGACGCCGGGGCCGCTCATCATGGTCGTCGCGTTCGTCGGTTTCGTCGGCGCGTGGACCCAGCAGGTGTTCGGTCCCGATGCGCCGTTCCTCGCAGGCGCGGTCGCCGCGTGCGTCGTCACCTATTTCACTTTCCTGCCGAGCTTCGTGTTCATCCTGCTCGGCGGACCGCTCGTCGAATCCACCCACGGCGAGCTCAAATTCACCGCACCGCTCACCGCGATTACCGCGGCCGTGGTCGGCGTGATCCTGAACCTCGCGGTGTTTTTCGCGTGGCACGTGCTGTGGCCGGAAGCGACTGCTGATGCGCCGCTGGGGGGCCATTTCGAATGGCCGGCGCTGGTCGTGGGTACGGCGGCGTTCATCGCGCTCTTTCGCTACAAGGTCGGCATCATATGGGTGATCGCGGCGTCCGGCGCCGCGGGTCTCGCTTACACCTGGGTAAAGCCGCTCCTGGGCTAACGCGCTAGCGGCCGAGCAGGCTTTTCTCTTTGCGCTGCGCCTCGTCGATCTTGCGCAGCTCTCTCAGGCGCGCCTCGACCGCGGAGAGCTGATAGAAGTCGCCGTCTGCGCTCTTGGCGGCGATCTGCATCTGTTCGACCGCCCCGCGAACGTTGCCCATGCGCGCGTACGCTTCGCCGGTCGCGCGATGCTGCGCGAGCGTCTTGCCCTGCTGCGCGTACGCCTGCCCCTGCAGCAGATACAGCTTCGGATCCTCGGACGTCGACTGCATGCGCTGAGCGATTGCGGCGAGCGCAGCATCGGGCCGACGCCCCTGCAGCAGAAGCTCGGCGTAGGCGTAGGTGAGCGCCCTGTGGTGCGGATGCGCACGAAGCGCATCGCGATAGCACGTCAGCGCGCCTTCGGTCTCTGCCGCGGCCGCGCGGATGCGGCAGCCCAGCGTGTCGATGATCGGGTGCGCTGCGGCGCCGCGCTTCAGGGCGTCGAACTCCTTGCGGGCGCGGGCGTAATCCTTCAGCCGCAGGAGGCTCAAGGCGAGGCCGTAGCGGCTTGCGGCTTCGCTCAAGTATCGCCGCTCCGCGAGGCTTTCCTCGAAAAACTGCCGGGCTTCGGTCGGCGGGTCGAGGTCCGCTCTCAACTTGGCGCGCACGAGCTGGAACTCGAGGCTGTCCGACACCTGTCGGTAAGGCAGGCGCTCGAGGCGGTTCTGGATATCCGCGATCCGCTCGTAGGTCAGCGGGTGCGTGCGCAGATACGACGGCGCGCCGCCGACGTCATAGATGCGCGTCGCGCGCTGCATGCGCTCGAAGAACACTGCAGCGGCGTGCGCGTCGTAACCGGATGCCTGCAGGATCTGCAAGCCGACGCGATCGGCCTCGCGCTCGTGATCGCGAGTGAAATTCAAGGTGTTCTGAATCGCGCCCGCCGTGCCGAAAGCCGTGGCTGCGGTGGCGAGGTCCGCGCTCGCGCGTGCCGCGAGTATCGCGACCGCGAGCGCCGCCAGCGACAGCACAGTGCCCTGCTTCTGCTGATCGATGATCCGCGCGATGTGGCGCTGGGTCACGTGGGCGATTTCGTGCGACACGACGCTCGCGAGCTCGGATTCGCTCTGTGCCGCGATCAGCAACCCGGTGTGCACGCCGATGAAGCCGCCGGGCAGCGCGAACGCGTTGAT
>JAQGMV010000005.1 GCA_028292225.1 Betaproteobacteria bacterium | reverse complement strand
GTTTTCCTCATCAGCGGCCCGGTGCTGTACGACACCAGGCGTGTGGTGCGGCTCGAAGCCGAGCTCGTCGAGCAGCTCAGGACATGATGCGATCGGCCGATTTCTGCGAGCTGGACGATGTTGCCCTGATCTCCTTTGCCGGTGAGGACGCGGTTTCCTTTCTGCACGCCCAGCTCACGAGTGACGTCGCCGCGCTGGGCGCGCTGAAGACGCAATACTCCGGTTATTGCTCGCCCAAGGGACGCCTGCTCGCGACTTTTCTGCTGTGGCGGCTGCGGGGAGACACTGCGGAGGAGGTCGTGCTTCAGCTTCCGGCCGCGCTGCGGGAAAGCGTCCAGAACCGCCTCGCGCGCTACGTCCTGCGCTCGCGAGTCAAA
The DNA here is from genome assembly GCA_028292225.1 of Betaproteobacteria bacterium. Classification (GTDB taxonomy): domain Bacteria; phylum Pseudomonadota; class Gammaproteobacteria; order Burkholderiales; family SG8-41; genus JAQGMV01. The sequence continues at coordinate 18,715 of JAQGMV010000005.1, read as the reverse complement.
GTGACTGACGCGACTTCGCGCTACAGGCTTTACGGGCTCGACGGCAAAGACTCACGCGAGGCGATCGAGGCGATCGGCTTGCGGGCGCCCGCGTCGGATCACGACGTCGCGGCGCACCCGGAGCTTCGGGTTACACAGCTTCAGGGCGATCGCCACCTCCTGCTCGCGGACGTGGAGCGGGCGGACGCGCTGCTGGCGAGCCTCGAAAGCGTCGCGACGCGCCAGGACCGCGGACACTGGGCCGCGCTCGACGTCGCCGCGGGCATCCCCGTAATCACCGAAGCCACGCAGGAAGCCTACGTCCCGCAGATGGTGAATCTCGACCTGATCGGCGGCGTGAGCTACGCGAAAGGGTGTTATCCGGGACAGGAGATCGTCGCCCGCACGCATTACCTGGGCAAGCTCAAACAGCGCATGTATCGCATCGGCGTGCGCAACGTGGAAACCCTCTCGGCCGGCCAGTCGCTGTACAGCCCGGAGTTCGGCGCGGACCAGGCGAGCGGCGCGATCCTGTATACCGCCCCGCGCACGGGCGAGTTGCACGAGGCGCTGGCGGTCGTGCAGCGGAGCAGCGTGGAAGGGCGGTCGGTGCGCCTGGGCGCGCTCGACGGATCCGCAGTCGAGTTCCTGCCCCTGCCCTACACTTTGCCCGATTGAGCTGCGGATGCGTTCGATGGCATGTCATTTGCAGCACCCTGAGGAATCGCGCACCCCAGGCGCGCCCTTTAAACCCGCTGGCCTCGCAGGTGCATCATGGGATTCATCGGATCTTTTTTCGCTGCGGTCGGCAGATGGTTCGGCTTCGTAGGCTCCTGCACCATCGGGCCGAATGCGACTTGCCTGCCTTTCCTCGCATTCGTCGCGCTCGCCGTCGCGTCAGTCGTGGCGCTCCTGCTCGTGCTTCGCGCCTACCGCGCAACACAGGAGGGTGTAGACGAGCATCACGCAGCGGAGCGCCAGGCGCAGCTGCGCGAGCTCCGGATGCAGCAGCGGGTCCGCCAGGCCGTCGCGGCCCGCGTCGCGCCGCGCCGTTCGGTGCATCGCGGCTGGCGCATGCCGGCTTAAGGCCAGGGTCGAACCCCGATCTCGCGCGACTGCGCGCTCCCGTTTCGCCTTCCGTTCGGCTTACAATGCGGGCCGCGAGGACCCCATGGCTTATTCGTACTACATCTACTACCGAGTCGTCCCGGCCCAGGCGCAGAGCTGCGAAGCTCGCGTGCTCGAGCTCTTCTCTGCGGTGAAGCAGTCGACCGGCGTCGCAGGCCGGCTGCTCAAGAAGCGCAGCGAGCCCCTGCTGTGGATGGAGGTCTACGAAAACGTGCGCGACGACGCCAAGTTCGAGCTCGAGCTTGCGCAGGCCGCCACCCAGCTCGCTGTCGCGGAGTGCCTGCAGGAAGATTCGACCCGCCGCGCCGAATGCTTCGAGGCGTAACCGATGTGCGTGATTCTGTTCGCCGCCGGAGCGCATCCTCGCTTTCCGCTCATCGTCGCAGCCAATCGAGACGAAGCCTACGCGAGACCGGCCTCCCCTGCGGCTTTCTGGAGCGATTCCCCGCACATCTACGCGGGACGTGACCTCGAGCAGGGCGGAACGTGGCTCGGCCTGAGCCGGGACGGCCGGTTCGCCGCGATCACGAATTACCGGCAGGGCATACGCAACGGCGACGCGCCGCGATCGCGCGGCGAGCTCACCCGCGACTATCTGACGGGTGACCGCGACATCGAGGACTACCTCGGTGAAGTCTCGCAGCGCTACCCCGATTATCACGGCTTCAGCATGATCGCCGGCACACCCGAGCGGCTTTACTTCTGCTCGAACCGCGCCGAGCGCATCGAGCCGATCACCCCCGGCGTTCACGGGCTCAGCAACCGCCTGCTCGACGAGCCATGGCCGAAAGTGCGCCGGGGAATCGCTGTGATCGAGGGCCTGCTCGGCGCCGACGAAATGACACTCGCTCGCGAGCTGTTCGAGCTGCTCGGCGACACGAGCACGGCACCCGATCATCTGCTGCCTTCGACGGGCATTGCGCTCGAGCGCGAGCGCGATCTTTCAGCGGTATTCATTGCCGGCTCGACCTACGGCACGCGCGCCTCGACCGTGGTGCTCGTGAATGTCGAAGGCGAAGTGCTGTACATCGAGCGCAGCTTCGGACCCCGCGGCGCGCCCGTCGGGACGACCGAGCAGCGCTTTCACCTCGAGCGCAGCGTTAAAGCGCTTGCGCTTGACCGAACCTGAGCAGCATCGCCTGGTGCGGGATGCCCGCTTCATCGAAGCGCTCCCCGAAAGGCGCGAAACCGAAACGCAGATAGAACTCGAGCGCGTGAGTTTGCGAGTGCAGCTTCAACTCGGTGCAGCCTTCTTTGCGCGCAAGGTCGATGAGCAGCGCGAGAATCGCACTGCCCACACCCCGTCCCCGCCATTGCTTGATCACCGCCATGCGGCCGATGGTGCAGTCGAGCCTGAGCCGCCCGGTGCCGATCGGCCTGCCGTCACGCGCGGCTGCGAGCACGTGATAGGCGTTATCGTCCGCATCGTCCCACTCGATCTCTTCAGGAACTTTCTGTTCCTTGATGAAGACCGAGCGGCGCACTGCACGCAGCGCGTCGCGGCTCGCCTGCCAGTTGACCGGTCTCACTGTGAACGCGGGGGGATTCATACGCGGCATTATAATGCGCGACTCATGATGACTCTGTGACGCGATGCCATCGACCTTCCAAACACTGCGCTGGCGCGACGGCGCGATCGAGATGCTCGACCAGCGCGTTCTGCCCGAGCGCCAGGTCTATCTCAGCTTCGACAGCGCGGCCGGTGTCGCCGGTGCGATCAAAGACATGATCATTCGAGGCGCGCCTGCGATCGGTTGCGCCGCGGGTTACGGCGTCGCGGTCGAGGCCAGGCGCGTGTCGCACCAATCACCGACCGAGTTCGAAACGACGATGAGCGCCGGTTTCGCCGCGCTCGCCGCGAGCCGGCCGACCGCGGTCAATCTCTTCTGGGCGCTCGAGCGCATGAAGACGCGCCTGCATGCGTTATCCTCGCAAAACGTACCGGCACGCGCCGCCGCGCTGCTCGACGAAGCCCACGCGATGTGCCGCGAAGACGTGACGCTCAATCGCCGCATGGGTGTTCACGGCGCCGCGCTGCTGCCCGAGCGCTCGCGCGTGCTCACCCATTGCAACGCCGGCGCGCTCGCGACCGCCGGCCATGGCACTGCGCTGGGCGTGATCCGCTCGGCGATCGAAGCGGGCAAACAGGTTGCCGTGTACGCCGACGAGACCCGGCCGTTCCTGCAGGGCGCACGCCTCACTGCGTGGGAGCTGCAGCAGGATCAGATACCGGTGACGCTGATCGCGGACAACGCCGCAGGTTTTCTGATGAGCCGCGGGCACATCGATGCGGTGATCGTCGGCGCAGACCGCGTGGCTGCGAACGGCGACGTCGCGAACAAGATCGGCACGTACCAGGTGGCGGTGATGGCGCACCGGCACAAGATTCCGTTCTACGTCGCGTGCCCGCTTTCGACGATCGACGTCGCAATCGCGAGAGGGGAGGACATACCGATCGAAGAACGCGCTGCAGAAGAAGTGCTGGGTTATCGCGGGATGCGCTGGGCGCCGCCCGGCATCGACGTCATCAACCCGGTGTTCGACGTCACCCCGGCGCAGCTCGTCACCGCACTGATTACCGAGAAAGGTGTAGTGCTTGCACCTGACCGCGAGAAGATCGCCGCGCTGTTTTCCTAGATCACCAATCCGCCGCTGACCTCGATCACCGCGCCGTTGATGTAGCTCGCTTCGTCGGACGCGAGAAACGCGAAGGTGTTCGCGACCTCTTCGGGCTTGCCCAGCCTGCCCATCGGCACTTTCTCTTCGAGCGCATGCAGCACGCGCTCGGGAATCGATCCCAGGATGCTCGTGGCGATAAAGCCCGGGCATACCGCGTTTGCGCGTATGCCCTTGCGGCCGAGCTCGCGCGCCCACGTCTTCACCATACCGATCACGCCGAACTTGGCGGCGGCGTAATTCGTCTGGCCGAAGTTGCCGTACAGGCCGACGATCGACGAGGCGTTCAGGATTACGCCCGACTGCTGCGCGAGCATCGTATTCACGACGGCTTTCGTGCAGTTGTAGACGCCCTTCAGATTGATATCGATGACGGTGTCGAACTGGTCTTCCGTCATGTTCTTGAGCTGCGCGTCCATGACGATCCCGGCGTTGTTGACCAGCACGTCGACGCGGCCCCACTTGGCGAGGGTCGCATCGACCATGCCTTCGAGCGATTTCGGGTCGCGCACGTCGGCCACATAGCCGAACGCGTCGCCGCGCGTCTCCTTGCAAAGCTCGATGGTTTCTTCGATCCACTCCGGCGACAGATCGCAGACCACGACTTTGGCGCCTTCGCGCGCGAACTTGACGGCAGTCGCCTGACCGATTCCTCTGCCGGCCCCGGTGATAATGGCCACTTTGTCCTGGAGTCTCATCGACGTTCGCCTTTACGTAAGTAGGTGCTGCCCGTTCTGCGGCGCACAATGTAGCGCATTCTTCCGCAATGCACAACGCGTGCCGCTGGCACTTATACTCAATGGCTCGGGGTGGGAGAACAGAGCTACCGCAAGATGTAGGGAACAGTCGATTCAGTGCGCGCAGCCGCTCGACGGGATCAGTCGCGGGCGCGCGTGTTGCGGCGCCGGGCGGCGAAGAATCCCTGGAGCAGCGCGCCGGCTTCCGCGGCGAGCACCCCGGGCGTCACCACGGCGTGATGGTTGAGCCGGGGCTCGGCAAACAGATCGGTGACGCTCCCGCACGCACCGGTCTTCGGATCTGCAGCACCGAATACCACGCGAGCGATGCGGGCATGCATGATCGCCCCGGCGCACATCGCACAAGGCTCGAGCGTCACGTAAAGCTCGCAGCCGCCGAGGCGGTAGTTTCCGAGTCGCTGCGCCGCATCGCGCAATGCAACAACTTCAGCGTGAGCCGTCGGGTCGCGCGCGGAGATCGGATGGTTGTACCCGCGGCCGACGATCTCGCCCGCCTTCACGACGACCGCGCCGACGGGGACTTCGCCCGCGGCGCCGGCCTCTTCAGCCAGGGTGAGCGCGGCGCGCATAAAGAGGTCGTCAGTGATAAACATAGCGTTGCCCGCCTAGGCGCGGCCGCTCCCATCATCTATCGCAAGAATCCACACCATCGGAATCGCGGTCGCGGCCCGCTTCGCGGGGCCCCTGCTCTGCCCTTTGCAGGTCACTCCCACTCTATCGTTGCGGGCGGCTTTCCGGAGATGTCGTAGACCACGCGGTTGATGCCGCGGACCTCGTTGATGATCCGCGTGGAGACTTTACCGAGCAGCGAATGCGGAAGCTCGGCCCAGTGCGCAGTCATGAAGTCGGTTGTCTGGACCGCGCGCAGCGCGACGACGTACTCGTAGGTGCGGCCGTCCCCCATGACGCCGACCGACTTTACGGGGAGGAAGACGGCGAAAGCCTGCGCGGTCTGCTCATACCACCCGGCGGCGCGAAGCTCGTCGATGAAAATCGCGTCAGCCTGGCGCAGCAGGTCCGCAAACTCGCGCTTCACCTCACCCAGTATCCGCACGCCGAGGCCGGGGCCTGGAAAAGGATGGCGAAACACCATGTCGTGCGGGAGGCCGAGCGCCAACCCGAGCTCGCGCACTTCATCCTTGAAGAGCTCGCGCAGCGGCTCGAGGAGCTTCAGGTGCAGCGACTCCGGGAGGCCGCCGACGTTGTGGTGAGACTTGATGCTCGTCGCTTTCTTGCTTTTCGCGCCTGCAGACTCGATCACGTCGGGATAGATCGTGCCCTGCGCGAGCCACTTCGCGTTGCGTATCTTTGCGGCTTCACGCTGGAAGACTTCGACGAAGTGTTTGCCGATGATCTTTCGTTTCTGCTCGGGATCGGATACGCCATTGAGCGCGCCGTAGAACTCGTCGGTCGCATCGACGTGGATCACTTTCAGGCGCATGTGCTTCGCGAAAGTGTCCATCACCTGCTGGGCTTCGTTCAGCCGCAGCAGGCCGTGATCGACGAAGACGCACGTGAGCTGCTCGCCGATCGCCTTGTGGATGAGCGCAGCAGCGACTGAAGAATCTACGCCGCCCGAAAGGCCGAGGATCACTTCGTCGGTGCCGACCTGTTCGCGTATGCGCGACACGGCTTCGGCGACGTAATCCGGCATGTTCCAGTCGCCGGTAAAGCCGCAGATGTCGTACACGAAGCGCTGCAGCAGCGCTTTGCCCTGGAGGGTGTGCGTCACTTCCGGATGGAACTGAACGCCGTAGAAACGCCGTACCTCGTCGGCCATGCCCGCGATCGCGCATGATTCGGTAGACGCCATCAGCTTGAAACCCGCCGGCATCTCGACGACCTTGTCGCCGTGGCTCATCCAGACTTTCAGCAGCCCGTGGCCCTCGATAGAGCGCACGTCTTCGATGCCTTCGAGGAGCCGGGTATGTCCATGCGCGCGCACTTCGGCGTAACCGTATTCGCGAACCTTGCCCGCGTCGACCTTGCCACCGAGCTGTTGCGCCATCGTCTGCATGCCGTAGCAGATGCCGAGAACGGGAACGCCGAGATCGAACACCGCTGGAGGTGCGCGATTGATCTCGTCTTCGTACACCGACGAAGGGCCGCCGGAAAGAATGATTCCCTTGGGCGCGAACTTCCGGACGAAGTCATCACCGACGTCGCCGGGATGGATCTCGCAGTAGACGCGAAGCTCGCGCACCCGACGCGCGATCAACTGGGTGTATTGCGCGCCGTAATCGAGGATGAGGATTTTTTCGTGAGACATGTAACGGACGTAAACGATGAACGGTAAGGCGTGCGGAATTTAGCGTCACGGGTACACGCCGGTGACTACAGTAATCGGTTTTCGGTCATCCGCTGACGGTTCACCGTTTACCGTTGACGCTTACTCACTGCGGTAATTAGGCGCTTCCTTCGTGATCTGCACGTCGTGAACGTGAGACTCGCGGATGCCGGCGCTGGTGATCTCGACGAATTCGGCTTTGCTCCGGACCTCTTCGATCGTGGCGCAGCCGAGATAGCCCATGCTCGCGCGCACGCCGCCCATGAGCTGCTGGACGAGCGGGACGAGACCGCCTTTGTAAGGGACGCGCCCTTCCACGCCTTCGGGGACGAGCTTTTCGGTGTCGAGCTCGTCGTTGTCCTGGAAATAGCGGTCAGCCGAGCCTTGCTGCATCGCGCCGAGCGAGCCCATCCCGCGGTAAGCCTTGTACGAGCGGCCCTGGTACAGCTCGGTCTCGCCCGGGGATTCTTCGGTGCCCGCAAATAAGCTTCCGATCATGACCATGTGCGCGCCCGCCGCGATCGCTTTGGAGATATCGCCCGAGAAGCGGATCCCGCCGTCGGCGATGAGCGGCACATCGGTGCGCTCGAGCGCCTTGGCGACGTTGGCGACCGCGGTGATCTGCGGCACGCCGATACCCGCGATGATGCGGGTGGTGCAGATGGAGCCGGGGCCGATCCCGACTTTCACGCCGTCGGCCCCATTGTCGACGAGCGCTTTGGCGGCCGCCGCAGTGGCGATGTTACCGCCGATCACCTGGGTCTTCGGGTAAGTCCGCTTGATCCAGCGCACGCGGTCGAGAACGCCCTGGGAGTGCCCATGCGCGGTATCGACGACGATCACGTCCACGGCCGCTTCGAGCAGGGCCTCGACGCGCTCTTCGGTCCCCTCGCCCACGCCCACAGCGGCGCCGACGCGCAGTCGTCCGAGATCGTCTTTCGATGCCAGCGGATGCTCCGACGATTTCAGGATGTCCTTCACCGTGATCAGGCCGCGAAGCTCGAAGCTCTCGTTGATGACGAGGACGCGCTCGAGGCGGTGCTTGTGCATCAGTGCGAGCGCCTCCTCCCGCGGGGAGCCTTCGCGCACGGTCACGAGCTTCTCGCGCGGGGTCATGATGTTGCGGATCGGCTGGTCGAGCTCGGTCTCGAAGCGCAAATCCCGGTTCGTGACGATTCCGACGACCTTCCCGCCGGCGGCCACGACCGGAAGTCCGGAAATCCGGTGCTGGCGGGTGAGGTGCAGCACGTCACGCACGGTCATGTTCTCGGTGATCGTGATCGGATCCTTCACGATCCCGCTCTCGAAGCGCTTGACCTGGGTGACCTGGGCCGCCTGCGCCCGGGGCGACATGTTCTTGTGAACGATTCCGATGCCGCCTTCCTGGGCGATGGCGATCGCAAGGCGGGCTTCGGTCACGGTATCCATCGCGGCGGAGGCGACCGGGATGTTCAGGGTGATGCCGCGGGTGAGCCGGCTCGTGAGGTTGACTTCGCGCGGAAGGACGATCGAGTGGGCGGGAACGAGCAGGACGTCGTCGAAGGTTAGGGCTTTCTCCACCACGCGCATATTCTGTTCCTTCGCAAAGGCCGAATTATACGCAAGAGGAGGTAAACCGCCAATGAAATCAGGCGTTAATCGTTTGACTCTGCGGAACAAAATCGCTACTTTTCCGCAACGTTCCAAGACCGCCGGACGCCGGCACCACAGCATCGAGAGGCATTCATGAAACGACTGATCGCATTGGCCATGATGGTGATTTCCGCCGGGGCTGCAGCGCAGATCAACAAGTGTGTGGACAAGAACGGCAAGGTCGTGGGCTACGGCTACGAGTGCCAGCCGGGCACGACCCCCGAGGCAAGCGGCGTCAAGGCTGCGCCTTCGCGCCCGCCCGCCCCGGCCGCAGGCTCGGGCTCCTCCTCGTCGCCCTCTTCATCATCGCCCGCCGCCGCTTCGAAGTCGGTCGCCGAGCGCGACGCGGACTTTCGCAAGCGGCAGATGGACAAGCAGGAGGCCGCGGCCAAGGACAACACGAAGACCTCCGAATCGGAGCAGCGTAATCGCGCGTGCGAAGAGTCGCGGGCGTATCTGAAGAGCCTCCAGTCAGGTAATCGGATCACGCGCACCGATCCGAAGACGGGGGAGCGCAATTTCCTTGCCGACAGCGAGTATTCGGGGGAAATCGCGAGGACTCAGCAGACGCTCCAGGCCAACTGCAAGTAGCGCCGGCCTAGACCTTCCCGGCCGCCCGCCGCCGGCGCGCCTGCTTGGGGTCGGCGAACAGCGGCCGGTAGATTTCGACACGATCCCCATCGCCGAGCACGGTCGCAGCGGGCACCACCCGGCCGAAAACGCCCAGTTCGAGGCCGGCCGGATCCAGTTCGGGAAACCGCCGCAGGATCCGGGAGCGCTCGACCGCTTCTCCTGCGGTCGTGCCGGAAGGCACTTCCAGCGGTATCAGCACCTGCTCCCCAGGGGTCACACACACGATCTCGATCCGCAGCAGGTGTTCAGCCGCCATAGACCTTGTCCGCCCTCTGCACGAAAGCGTCGACCATGGTGTTTGCGATATAGCTGAACACCGGACCGACGAGCATCTCTAGGATCCTGCTCGAGAACTCGTAGTGCAGCCGAAACTCGATCTTGCAGGCGTTTTCCGCAAGCGAAGTGAATCGCCAGTCGCCGTCGAGCACTCTGAACGGGCCTTCGACGAGCTTGATCGACATCCCGTGCGGCGCAGCTTTGACGTTTTCGGTGGTGAAGCTCTGCTTCGCGCCGTGATAATTGACGGTCAGGGTCGCGCGCGTGCGCTCGGCGTCGCGGAAGATCACCTTCGCGGCTTCGCACCAGGGCAGGAATTCGGGATAGGCCTCTACCGCGTCGACCAGCGCGAACATCTGCTGCGCGGAATGGCCGACGAGCACTGATTTTTCTACAACCACTTCTTCTCCGTCGAGCCGGCGCTGCGCGGCTGATAGAATACGCGGGCACGGCAGCCACCCATGAGTATCGTTCAAAACAAAAAAGCCTTCCACGACTATTTCATCGAAGAGCGCTTCGAGGCAGGGATCGCGCTCGAAGGCTGGGAAGTCAAAGCGATGCGTGCGGGCCGCACGCAGTTGAAGGAAGCTTACGTCGTCATTCAGAACGACGAGCTCGTCCTCATCGGGTCTCACGTGAGCCCGCTCCCCACCGCATCCACCCACGTGCAGCCCGACCCTGTGCGCACGCGCAAGCTCCTGATGCACGCCGCCGAGATCGAGAAGCTCATAGGGCTCGTCGAGCGTGCCGGCTATACCCTCGTGCCGATCGACATGCATTACAAGCGCGGGCGCATCAAGCTCGAGATCGGGCTGGCCAAAGGCAAGAAGCAGCACGACAAGCGCGAAGCCGAGAAAGATCGCGACTGGAAGCGCGAGCAGCAGCGTTTGCTGCGCGCGCGCTGAGCCGCTCCCCCGTCTAAACTCGCACCGACACGAGGAGACCCCGCTTGGACATACGCGCGACGGTGCGCCCGAAAAGAAAGCCGCGACCGAGCCTGCGTTTCGAGAAGGAAGCCGCGTGCATCGTGTGCGGCGTCGACGAAGTCGGATGCGCCCCGCTCGCAGGGCCCGTCGTCGCGGCGGCGATCATCCTGCCGCCCAAGGGGCTTCCGAGGAAGCTCGCCGCTCTCATCAACGACAGCAAGATCGTTCCCCAGGTGAAGCGCGAGGCCGCGGCCGCGGCGCTTCCCGAGTACTGCATCATCAGCTTCGGCGAAGCGAGCGTCGACGAGATCGACGAGATCAACATTTATCACGCGCGCATGCTCGCGATGCGCCGCGCAGTCGCAGGTCTGAGTGTGCTGCCCGAGCTGGCGCTGATCGACGGTAACGCGACGCCCAAAGAGCTCTGCTGCTCCGCGCGCACGATCGTAGACGGGGATGCCAAGTGCCTTTCCATCGCCGCCGCGTCGATCGTCGCGAAGGTCTTCCGCGACGCCTACATGCGCAGGCTCGCCGAGCAGTTCCCCGGCTACGGCTGGGAAACTAACGTCGGCTACGGCACGCGGGATCATCGCGCCGGCATGGCGAAGCTTGGTATCACCCCCCACCACCGCCGCAGCTTCGCGCCGGTGCGCCTGCACCTCGGCCTTCCGCTCTTCCCCGAGGCTTCCATGCTTCCCAGCGTCGACGACGCTCCCGCCGAAGACCAGTGGAATTAGCGCGCTGTCGCGCGTGGCTTCGACGTCAAAATTGATTCTGGATCACTTGCGCGCCGCGCATCCAGGATGATGGCCATTCGTGAGACCGCTGGAAGTTACCGGTCGATCACGCATCGAGCGTTTGGCTAAAGCTCAGAATCGTCGTCCGATTCCCGCGCACGGGCATACAAGTGAGGCCACCACTTCTCGAAATCGGCCAAGGTGCCGTGCGCTTCGATGAACGCCTTCTGCGCTCCGATCCGAACGGTGCGCTCGATTGCCTGCTTCGATCGTTCCGACGCTGCCACACTCCGTTCCCGCGATTGCGCCACTCGTCGTTCGAGCTCGTCCTGAATGGCAGCGTCCTCCGCGACGTTTGCCTGAAGACTTCTGAGATCCGCAAGCGCCAGGAGGCTCCTCAGCTTCAGCGCCAACTCCGCCGACACTTCGGATTTCAGGATATAGGCGCTGGCGCCTGCAGCCATGGCGCTATTCACGCATTCATCCCGTGCGGCTCTACTGCAGAACACTATGGGTGCGTGGGGATCAGCTTTGCGGATGTCTCGGCACAGCGCAGGGCCCGACGAGCCCGGTAGCCAGTAATCGAGAATGTATGCGTGGAAACGGCCGCGATTCGTTTCCCTCAGGGCATCGAATGCCTCGTCCGCAAAGACGAGCCTGTACGCAGGGAGCACTTCTTTGAGAACTGCTCTCCATTCGGCATCCTGATCGACACACAACACTAGCTTCTGCGGTGATGCCACTTCTGCGTCCACTGCAGGGCTTCCCAAACGGCCGCCCGCAGTCATGTCCTTTCCCGACCGCTTGCACGCTAAAGCCGCTTTCAGGAACCGACGCGGCAGGAAAACATCACGACGATGAACGGCGCAGCCAGGAGGCGCCTTGGTTCATAGCCAGAAAACGGGTGGGGTGGCTGACGGGACTCGAACCCGCGACAACTGGAATCACAATCCAGGACTCTACCAGCTGAGCTACAGCCACCACTGAACGACTGAACTACTAAAAACTTCTGAGCGCGCCCCCTGTTTAGGACGACTGGTGCGCCCGGCGGGACTCGAACCCACAACCCCCGGCTTAGAAGGCCGGTGCTCTATCCGGTTGAGCTACGGGCACTCGATCGACGCTGCGGGACGAGGGACTGACGATTCACCTGCAAGAAGGCCCGTAATGATAAGCTGCGGCCCTTCGACGGTCAATTGAAACCAACCGGTCGAAGCGCTGTCCGAGTTCCCTTGCCGCCCCTCCAGAATTCTGATATTAAAGCGCTCTTTTAACGTTTCCGGACCCCCGCCAATGCCCTCCGAACTGCACAAAGCCATACCCCCTTACAAGCCCAAGGGTAAAGAGGAATACATGAATGCGAGGCAGCTCGCCTACTTCCGCAACATGCTGGAAGAGATGAAGCGCGAGCTCTCGCAGGACATCGACCGCACCGTCCACACGATGCAGGACGAGGCGACGATATTCGCGGACCCCAACGATCGCGCCAGCCAGGAATCCGACATGTCGCTCGAGCTTCGCAACCGCGACCGCGAGCGCAAGCTGATCAAGAAGATCGACGAGACCATTGTGCGCATCGATGCGGGCGAATACGGCTACTGCGATTCATGCGGCGTCGAGATCGGCTTGAAGCGCCTCGAAGTGCGGCCGACCGCGACGCTGTGCATCGATTGCAAGACGCTCGACGAGATGCGGGAGCGGCAGGTCGCGAAGTAATGGCGGGCTCCGGAGGCCTCCGCCGAAACGGCATTACACAAGAATAAAAAAGGGGCAGCTCTTCGAGCTGCCCCTTCTCTTTTGTGCGTTCGAATCCCCGTGGGGATCCGAACTTGACGCCTCTTACTGCACCGGCGCCGGCTGTGCCTGCTGGTGCTCGCCGCCTTCCTGCGCGGCGGCTTTCATCGACAGTCTCAGACGCCCTTTCTCGTCGGCCTCGAGCACTTTGACGCGGACCTGCTGGCCTTCCTTCAGGTGGTCCGACACCGCGTTCACGCGCTCGTTGGCAATCTGCGAGATGTGGAGCAGACCGTCGCGGCCCGGAAGCACGCTGACGATCGCGCCGAAGTCCAGAAGCTTGAGCACCGTGCCTTCGTAGATACGGCCGACTTCGACGTCCGCGGTCAGCTCCTCGATGCGCTTCTTCGCCGCTTCGCCGCCTTCGGACGAGACACATGCGATCACGACGGTGCCGTCGTCCTGGATGTCGATCGTCGTGCCGGTCTCTTCGGTGATCGCACGGATGACCGCACCGCCCTTGCCGATGACGTCGCGGATCTTCTGCGGATTGATCTTGATCGTGATCATGCGCGGCGCGAAAGCCGAAAGCTCGGTGCGCGGGTGGTCGACTGCCGCCTTCATCTTCTCCAGGATGTGCAGACGCCCTTCCTTCGCCTGGACCAGCGCGGCGTGCATGATCTCTTTCGTGATGCCCTGGATCTTGATGTCCATCTGCAGCGCCGTGACGCCGTTTTCGGTGCCTGCGACTTTGAAGTCCATGTCGCCGAGGTGATCTTCGTCACCCAGGATGTCGGTCAGCACCGCGAAGCGGTTACCTTCCTTGATGAGGCCCATGGCGATACCGGCGACGTGGGCTTTCATCGGCACGCCCGCGTCCATCAGTGCGAGGCAGCCCCCGCACACCGACGCCATCGAGCTCGAACCGTTCGACTCGGTGATCTCCGAGACCACGCGCAGCGAGTATGCGAACTCTTCGGGCGACGGCAGAGCAGCGAGAAGCGCGCGCTTGGCGAGCCTGCCGTGGCCGATCTCGCGGCGCTTGGGACTGCCCACGCGACCGGTCTCACCCGTCGAATACGGCGGGAAGTTGTAGTGCATCATGAACCGCTCGCGGTACTCGCCCTGGAGTGCGTCGATGATCTGCTCGTCGCGCGAGGTGCCGAGCGTCGCGGTGACGATCGCCTGGGTCTCGCCGCGGGTGAAGAGCGCCGAGCCGTGGACGCGCGGAAGCACGCCGGTGCGGATCGTGATCGGGCGCACGGTGCGCGTATCGCGGCCGTCGATCCGAGGCTCGCCGTCGAGGATCTGGTTGCGGACGATCTTCGCTTCGAGGTTGCTGAATTCGGCGCCGAGGGTGATCTTCTGGTCGGCTGTCGGGGCGTCGCCGCCGACTTCAGCCATGACGCGGTCGCGGATCTCGTCGATGCGGTGAGTGCGTTCCTGCTTCCCACGGATTCCGTAGGCGGCGCGAACGTCGCTTTCGGCCATCTGCGCCATGCGGTCGATCAGCGCCTGGTCCTTCGCGGGCGCCGTCCAGTCCCACGCGGGCTTGGCGGCTTCATCGGCGAGCTCGTTGATCAGGTTGATCATGGCCTGCATCTGCTCGTGGCCGAAAACCACGGCGCCGAGCATCACGTCTTCGGGAAGCTCGTGCGCTTCCGATTCGACCATCAGCACCGCGGCCTGCGTTCCCGCGACGACGAGGTCGAGCTGGCTCGTGTCGAGATCGGTGGCTGTCGGGTTCAGCACGTACTGGCCGTTCAGGTAGCCCACTCGCGCGGCGCCGATCGGGCCGTCGAAAGGAATGCCCGAGACCGCGAGCGCGGCCGACGCGCCGATCATCGCCGGGATGTCGGAATCGACTTCGCTGTTCGACGACATCACCGTCGCGACGATCTGCACTTCGTTGTAGAAGCCTTCGGGGAAAAGCGGACGGATCGGACGGTCGATCAATCTGCAGGTGAGAATTTCCTTCTCCGACGGCCGCCCTTCGCGCTTGAAGAACCCGCCGGGGATCTTGCCGGCGGCGTAGGTGCGTTCCTGGTAATCGACGGTCAGCGGAAACCAGTCCTGCCCGGGTTTTACGTTGCGGTTCCCGACGACGGTGACCAGCACCACGGTATCGTCATAGTTGACCAGCACGGCGCCGCTTGCCTGGCGTGCGATCTCTCCGGTTTCGAGCGTGATCTGACGCCCGCCCCAATTCAATGTCTTGGTAATTCGTGTCATCTTGTCCTTGTCCACAAACAAAAAAGACCGCGTTCGGGCGGTCTTGCGGTTATAGGGTGGGAACGGCGGCGAGTGCCAGGAAGGCCACGCAAAACGGGAAGCGCAATGCGGCCCTGCTGGCAGTCGCCATCGGGTGCGCTACTTGCGCAGTCCGAGCCGTTCGATCAGTGCTCTGTACTGGTCCGCGTTCGTCCGCTTGAGGTAATCCAGCAACTTGCGGCGGCGGCTCACCATACGAAGCAGGCCCCGGCGCGAGTGATGGTCCTTGACGTGAGTTTTGAAGTGCTCCGTCAGATCGGTGATACGCGCAGTCAAGAGCGCGATCTGGACCTCGGGAGATCCAGTGTCGCCCTGCGCCCGCTGGTAATCCTTAACCAGTTGGGCTTTCTGCGTAACATTTACGGCCATTTGTACTTCTCCGACTGAAAATCCGGCTATTTTACTCTGTAACCCCGCGCTCTCTCAAGCTTTTCCCGGCCCGGCTGCAATGGCCGGGGAAACCCGTCTTCAGGCTTTTACAGGCTCGCTGGAAACGAGCCTGTGCGCCGTGAGAGCGCCGTCGTCCGAGGCTTCAGCCAAGCCGAGAAAAGCCGAATCCGGACCGTATACCCGCACCAGGCCGCCCGCGGCGTCCGGATGCACCACCACCTGCCCGTGCGCCATCCGCCGCGCCTGCTCGGTATCCAGCGCGAGGGACGGCAATCCTTCGAGCAAGGCGTCCGCCGGGAGCAGCCGGGCGAGCCGCTCCTCTTCGGTCATTTCCGCGAGCGCGGCCAGCGTGACCGCGCTCTCCAGCGAAAACCGCCCCACCTGGGTCCTGCGCAAGGCGGCGAGCGTCGCGCCGCAGCCGAGGGCTTTGCCGATATCCTCCGCAAGAACCCGGATGTAAGTCCCTTTGGTGCACGCGACCTCGATGCAGGCATCGGTCCCGTCGAAACTCTCCAGCGTCAGCGCCCGTATCGTGATGCGCCGGGGGGCGCGCGGAATCTCGGTCCCGGCGCGGGCGTATTCGTAAAGCGGCCTGCCGGCGTGTTTCAGGGCGCTGTACATGGGCGGCATCTGCGAAATCTCGCCTCGAAACGGCGCCAGCGCCGCCTCGAGCACTTCCCGGTCGACTTCTACCGGGGCTTCCCGGACCACCTCACCTTCGAGATCGCCGGTCGTCGTCGTCACCCCCAGGCGGACGGTCGCCCGGTAGCCTTTGTCGGCGTCGAGCAAGGCGTGCGCGAACTTGGTCGCCTCGCCGAAGGCGATCGGGAGGAGCCCCGTCGCCATGGGATCGAGCGTCCCGGTGTGCCCCGCCTTGGCGGCGCTGAAGATCCCTTTCGCGCGGCTGACCGCGCCCTGGGAACTGATGCCGGACGGCTTGTCGAGCAACAGCACGCCGTCGAGGCGCGTGCGCTTCTTCCTCGCCGCTCCGCCTTGGGGGCGGCTCCCGCCTTCCTGTGCGGCGCTCACTCGTCGCCGGAAGGCGGCCGGGTCTTGGGATCGCTCGCGACGGCTTCGTCGATCAACCGCGAGAGCTTCATGCCGCGCTCGACCGAAGCGTCGTATTTGAAATCGAGCTGCGGGACGGTGCGCAGCTTCATGCGGTGCGCGAGCTGGGTCCGCAGAAAGCCGGCGGCGCGCTTGAGCGCGGCGGTCGTCTCTTTGACGTCGGCGCTCTCCGCCAGCGTCGTGAAAAAGATCTTCGCGTGCTCCTGGTCCTTCGTCACTTCCACGTCGGTGATCGTGATGAAAGCCGGGATGCGGGGATCCTTGAGCTCGGTGCGTATCAGCTCGGCGATCTCGCGCTGGATCTGCTCGGCGATACGGCGGGTGCGGGGGTAATCTTTGGGCACGGCGTGCGAATGCGGAATGAGGAATGGTGAATGCGGAACGAGGGCGCGAGATCAGCGGGCGTGTGCCCGCTGTTCATTTCGCGTTCATCATTCCGCGTTCATCATTGCAACGTGCGCGCGATCTCGACGACCTCGTAGACCTCGAGCTGGTCACCGACCTTCAGATCGTTGTAGCCCTTGAGCGAGAGGCCGCATTCGAAGCCTGCTTTGACTTCGCGCACGTCGTCCTTGAAGCGCTTGAGCGAGTCGAGCTCGCCGTCGTGGACGACCACGTTCTCGCGCAGCAGGCGGATCTTCGCGCTGCGGCGGATGAGCCCGTCGGTCACGTAACAGCCCGCCACGGTGCCGATCTTCGATATCTTGAAGACCTGCCTGATCTCCACCACACCCAGGATGTTTTCCTTGCGCTCGGGCGCAAGCATGCCTGACAGCGCCGATTTGATCTCGTCGACGGCTTCGTAAATGATGTTGTAGTAGCGGATGTCGACGCCCGCGGATTCGGCGAGCTTTCTCGCCGCCGCGTCGGCCCGGGTATTGAAGCCGATGACGACCGCTTTGGAGGCGAGCGCGAGATTGATGTCCGACTCGGTGATGCCGCCCACCGCCGCGTGCACGATGTTCACTTTGACTTCGTCGGTCGCAAGCTTGGCGAGCGCATGGGCGAGGCCTTCGTACGAGCCCTGCACGTCCGCTTTCACGATGACCGTCAGGATGCGCTTGCTGCCTTCGCCGATGCCGTCGAACATGTTTTCGAGCTTGGCCGATTGCTGCTTCGCGAGCTTCACGTCGCGGTATTTACCCTGGCGGAAGAGCGCGATCTCGCGAGCCTTGCGCTCGTCGCCGAGCGCGATGACTTCCGAACCCGCGGCCGGAACGTCGGACAGACCCAGCACTTCGACCGGCAGCGAAGGACCGCCGCTCTCGATCGGGCGTCCGTTTTCGTCGAGCAGCGCGCGAACGCGCCCGAACACCGCGCCGGCGAGCAGGATGTCGCCGCGCTTCAGCGTACCGGACTGAACCAGCACCGTCGCAACCGGACCGCGCCCTTTGTCCAGCCGGGACTCGATCACCACGCCTTTGGCGAATGCTTCGCGAGGCGCTTTCAGTTCCATCACTTCGGCCTGGAGCACCAGACGCTCGAGCAGGTTGTCGATGCCCTGCCCGGTCTTCGCCGAGACCTGCACGAACTGCGTGTCCCCGCCCCATTCTTCAGGCACCACCTCACGCGAGGCGAGCTCCTGCATCACGCGCTCGGGCGCGGCCTCGGGTTTGTCGATCTTGTTGAGCACGACCACGATCGGCACCTTGCCGGCCTTCGCGTGGGCGATCGCCTCCTCGGTCTGAGGCATCACGCCATCGTCGGCAGCCACGACGAGGATCACGATGTCGGTGACTTTTGCGCCGCGGGCACGCATGGCGGTAAACGCCTCATGGCCCGGGGTGTCGAGGAAAGTGATCATCCCGCGCGGCGTCTCGACGTGGTACGCGCCGATGTGCTGGGTGATTCCGCCCGCTTCACCGCTCGCCACTTTCGTGCGGCGGATGTAGTCGAGCAGCGAAGTCTTGCCGTGGTCGACGTGACCCATGACGGTCACCACCGGCGCGCGCGGCTCGAGCTTGAGCTCCTCGTGCGTGGTCGCGTGCTCTTCGGCGAGGTAGGCGTCCGGATCGTCGGGTTTAGCGCGAACCGCGGTGTGTCCCATCTCTTCGACCACGATCATCGCGGTTTCCTGGTCGACGACCTGGTTGATCGTGACCATGCTGCCGAGCTTCATCATCGCCTTGATGACTTCGGCGGCTTTCACGCTCATCTTGTGGGCGAGGTCGGCGACCGTGATGGTTTCCGGAACGATGATCTCGCGGCTGATCGGCTCGG
>JAQGMV010000513.1 GCA_028292225.1 Betaproteobacteria bacterium | reverse complement strand
TCGGAACTGCCACGAGCTCGGCATCGCCGTCGGCGCGTTCAGCCGCTCGGAGCGTGCCGTACCCACCGATCCCGGCGACCGGATCCTGCGCCCGTTCTTCGAGCGCGCGCTGGATCGCCTGCACCGTGGTCTCGATGTTGACCACGACGCCTTTCTTGAGCCCTTTCGACGGGCAGTGGCCCATGCCGATGATCTCGAAACCGCCTTCGGGCTTGATCTCGGCGACGATGGCGGCGATCTTCGACGTGCCGATGTCGAGTCCGACGACGAGCTTCTTGTTGTCCCGAGCTTTAGACATAAACCTACGCCGCTCCTACGGGCGCAAGGGCCCGCTTAGGCGCCTCGCGGCGCTGGTTGTTGTTCTTCCCTTTGACGCCTGGCTTTACGGCGTGCCCGGCGTCTGCCGGCTCCCCTTTCAGCTCCGGTATGCGAACCGCGAAGCCGTTCGCATACCGCAGGTCGACATACTCGATGCGACGCTTCAACGTGCCGACCGTGCGCTCGTGTACCTGGATGTAGCGCGCGAGACGCGCTTCCACGTCTTCGCGCCCGAGCTCGAGCGTCGGCCCGCCTTCGAGCCGGACCTGCCACGCGCGCCTCGGCGTCACCTGAACCATCACCGGTACCGCATTGATCGCGGCGAGATTGCGCCGGAAGAAGTCGTATTGAATCGCGATTTCCTTCGAAGTACCAGAGGGTCCGTTAAAAACAGGCAGCTTGCCGTCGTATGCCGCGTCGAAAACTTCGCCGTGGGTGTTCACGAGCGCGACGTTTCCCCAGCGCGCGAGCGGAACGTGCTCGACGACGGCGACTTCGAGCCGCGACGGCCAGCGCCGCTTAAGGTTCACTTCGCGCACCCACGGCAGCTTCTCGAAAGCCGAGCGCATCTGCGGGAGGTTGAGCGTGAAGAACGTGCCCTTGAGCTCGGTCTTCACGATTGCGTCGACCTGCGCGCGAGTGACGTGCAGCCCCTGCCCGGTGACCTGCACTTCGCGCAGCGCGAAGACCGGCATGCGCACGACCGTCCACATCGCGCCGTACGCGATGAGCAACACCGCAGCCGCAAAAAGGATGCTCGCCGCGCGGTTGAGGAGGTCGGGCCTATCCCACATGCGCCGAGTCCAGGATAGCCATGCACAGGTCGTCGAACTCGATCCCGCGGGCGCGCGCAGCCATAGGCACCAGGCTGTGGTCGGTCATGCCGGGTATGGTGTTCACTTCGAGCAAGTACGGCTTGCCTGCCTTGTCGACCATCACGTCGACGCGTCCCCAGCCGCTGCAGCCGATCAGCCTGAACGCGCGCAGCGCCTCGGCCTGGATCGCCTGCTCCTGTGCCGCCGCCAGCCCCGACGGACAGATGTAGCGCGTGTCGTTGGCGAAATACTTCGCCTCGTAGTCGTAGAACACCCGCGGGGTCTCGAGCCTGATGAGCGGCAGCGCCTCGTCGTTGAGGATCGCGGCCGTCACTTCGACCCCGTCGATGAAGCGCTCGGCGATGATCGTATCGTCGTACTGCGCCGCGACCTCAAAAGCCGCTTCGAGCTTCTCGACCGAATCGACCTTGCTCATGCCGATGCTCGAGCCTTCGCGCGCCGGCTTGACCATGAGCGGCACGCCGAGCCTGGCCGCGATACCCACGAAGTCGCTGTCCTTCGTCAGGACTTCATAAGGTGGTGTCGACACCCCCGCGGCCTGCCACATCAGCTTGGTGCGCCACTTGTCCATCGCGAGCGCGCTCGCCATGACGCCGCTGCCGGTGTACGGCAGGCCGAGATATTCGAGCGCGCCCTGGACCGTGCCGTCCTCGCCGAAGCGTCCGTGCAGCGCGATGAACACGCGGTCGAAACGCTGCCCGATCAACTGCTCGAGCCCCTGATCCTGAGGATCGAAAGCGTGCGCGTCGACGCCCTTGCGCTTGAGCGCCGCGAGCACCATGCCGCCGCTGCGCAGCGAGACGTCGCGCTCGGCGCTGCGGCCGCCAAGCAGCACGGCGACTTTTCCGAATGACTGGGTTTTGCTCATCCCCTGTCTCCCACGATCCGCACTTCGCGCTCGAGCTCGACGCCGGCTTTCTCTTTCACCGCAGCCTGCGCGAGCTCGATCAGCGCTTCGATGTCGGCGGCGCTCGCGTTTGCCGTGTTCACGATGAAGTTCGCGTGCTTCGGACTGATGACCGCACCACCGATGGCGCGGCCTTTGAGGCCGCAGTCTTCTATCAGCTTCGCAGCAAAGGTGCCGGGCGGGTTGCGGAACACCGACCCGGCGTTCGGCAGCCCGAGCGGCTGGCTCGCGATGCGACGCGAGAGGAGGTCTTTCACCTGCCTGCGCGAGGCCTTGCCGTCGCCTCGCGGCAGCGCGAGCACGGCGGACACGAACCATTCCTCGATTCCCGCGCGCCGCTTCATCGCCGCTGCCGGCGCGACGCTCGCGATCTGGTTGCAGCGTTTGACGACGGTGCGGTAACCGACGCGGTATTGCGTGGGGCTGCGCTCGTGCAGCTCGCCGCAGTGGTCGACCGTGACGACTTTGCGCACGATGTTCCACGCCTCGCCGCCGTAACAGCCGGCGTTCATCGCGAGCGCCCCGCCCATCGTCCCCGGTATACCCGCGAGAAACTCGGCGCCGACGAGATCGTGCATCGCTGCGAAGCGCGCGACTTTCGGGCTCGCGACGCCGGCGTCGACGCGAACTTCGCCTTCGTTTTCCGTGACATTGCCCAGGGCGATATCGCGGAAAGCCCAATGCGTGAAGATCACGGTGCCGCGCAAGCCGCCGTCCCGCACCAGCAGATTGCTGCCGAGCCCGACGAAATGCACCGGCTCCTCGGCGGGGAGCGAACGCAGGAACACGCGCAGATCGTCGAGATCGGCAGGCAGGTAGGCGCGATCGACGACACCGCCGGCGCGCCAGCTCACGTGGCGCGACATCGGCTCGTTTACTCGCAGCTCTCCCGTCAGTGCGGTCTTCACCATTCGTGGCGACTCAATCGCTATCACTGCTGCCGCCGTCATCCCTCATCCTTCAGCCCTCAGAAGCGCCGGCACTCCGCCGATCGATCCCGCGCCCATCGTCAGCACCACGTCGCCGTCGCGCGCGGCGGCGCGTATCGCCTCGGGCACTTCGGCAACGGTCTCGAGAAAGATCGGCTCTACTTTTCCGTGGACCCGCACCGCGCGTGCGAGCGCCCGGCCGTCAGCCGCGACGATCGGCGCCTCACCGGCTGGGTAGACGTCGCTCAGGATCAGTGCGTCAGCGGTGGAAAGCACCTTCACGAAATCCTCGAAGCAGTCGCGGGTTCTGGTATAGCGGTGCGGCTGGAAAACGAGCACGAGTCGGCGTCCCGGAAACGCGCCCCGCGCCGCGGCAAGGGTCGCAGCCATTTCGACGGGGTGATGGCCGTAGTCGTCGACGAGGGTGTAGCTGCCGCCGTCGGCAGCCGGGATCTGCCCGTACTGCTGAAACCTTCGATCGACGCCTTTGAAGCCCGCGAGCGCAGCGGCGATCTTTTCGGGAGCGACGCCGAGCTCGAGTCCCGCGGCGATCGCGGCGAGCGCGTTCTGCACGTTGTGCAGCCCGGGCAGGTTGAGTGTGACCGGCAGCGTCACAGCCGGCGAGCCCTTCGGCGTGTAGACCGCGCTGAACGTCATTTTTCCTGCGCGCGCCTCGATGTCCACCGCGCGGATCTGCGCTTCCGGCGAGAGCCCGTAGGTGACGAGGGTCTTGGTGATGCGCGGAACGATCTCGCGCACCCCGGGATCGTCGATGCACACCACCGCGACGCCGTAGAACGGCAGGCGCTGCAGGAACTCGACGAAAGCCTGCCTCAGCTTGTCGATCGAATGGTCGTAAGTCTGCATGTGGTCGGCGTCGATGTTGGTGACGACCGCCAGACACGGCTGCAGGTACAGGAACGACGCGTCGGACTCGTCGGCTTCGACCACGATGAAATCGCC
>JAQGMV010000472.1 GCA_028292225.1 Betaproteobacteria bacterium | reverse complement strand
TTCAGATCAGCCCCCTCGCAATACCCCCGTCGACCAGTATCGACTGGCAGTTCACGTAGCTCGCCTTGTGCGACGCGAGAAAGACCACCATGGCGGCGATCTCTTCGGGCTTGCCGAAACGGCCCATCGGGATCTCCTCGCTGAACTCGTGGATGACCGCGTCCACGGTGATGCCGCGGTCCAGCGCGATCTGCTCCGCCCGGGTCTTCCACAGCGCGGTCAGCGTGCGGCCCGGCGAGACCGAGTTCACCCGGATGTCGTACTTCTGGAACTCGACCCCGAGCGTTTTGACGAGCGCGATCAGGCCGGCTTTGTGAACGTTGGAGACCACCTGGTTAGGATACGGCATGCGAGCGCCCGCAGCGCCGAGCACGACGATGCGCCCGGCGCCGGATTTCTGCAGGAACGTAACCATCGCGCGGATCACGCGGACCGTCCCGAGCACGTTGAATTCGTAGTTCTCGAGCCACGCGGCGTCGTCGAGATCCTCGAACAGCGCACGGCGGCTTCCACCGACCGCATTCACGAGGATGTCGAGCTTCGACGCCACGTCCGAGATCCACTGCTTCAGCGCACCCACGTCGGCCGCTTTGGTGATGTCGGCCGCGAACCGGCGCACGGCGCGCCCCGTCGATGCTTTCAGCTCGCGTGCAGCCGCTTCCAGCTTCTGCGCATTGCGCGAACAGATCAGGACATCCGCGCCTTCTTCGAGCAGCGCTTTGGCGCTCTCGAACCCGATGCCTTCGCTCGCGCCGACGACGAGCGCGGTTTCACCTTCGATGCCGAGATTCATTCGGCGGCCACGCGGTGCGGCAGGCGAGCCGCCTGCGCGACAGCGGTAACGGGGATGCAGACAACGGCGCGCGCCGTTGCGAAACGTACGACGACCCTCATCGGGGCTTTCTCCTGGGGATTTCGTGCAGGCGTGCTGCGTGCGGCCATTATCCGGCAGCGCGGGTCGGGCTACAACGCGTGCGACTTCTAAGGAAGGTCAAAGCAGGAAATGAAGGACGCCAAGGAAAAACGAAAGGACGCAAGGAAGGCCAGGCAGCGTAGATCGAGAAACAGAAGCCCACGCGATACGGCAATTCTGACGGCCTGTTGTGCCGTCCCTTCGCGTCCTTGGTCTTTCCTTTGCGTCCCTTGCGTCCCTGCTTTTTTTCGCGCCAGCCTCAGTCGATCTTCGCCCCGGTCAGTTTTATTACCTTCTCGTATTTGTCGTAATCCGACTTCAGCCTGCGCGCGAACTGCTCGGGGCTCATCAGCATCGGGTCGAGCGTCTGGCTCTTGAGCTTCTCGGCCACGTCGGGCATCCGCAGTATTCTCTGGATGTCGGCGTTGAGCCTGTCGACGATGGGTTTCGGCATTCCGGCGGGTCCGAGCGCACCGATCCATGCGGTGAACTCGTATCCGGTCACACCGGCTTCGGCAAGCGTGGGAACCTGCGGAAAAGCTTCGACGCGGTAGTCCGACGTGACTGCGAGCGGACGCACCCGCCTGTTCGCGATCTGCTGCATGACCGCGCCTATCGTCCCCATCTGCGCCTGGGTCTCGCCTGACGCTATCGAGATCGCCGCCGGTCCGCCGCCCTTATACGGCACGTGGACGAGCTTGATGTCGGACATCGCCGCGAACATCGCCATCGTGAGGTGCACGAAGCTCCCGTTGCCCGACGAGCTGTAGGTGAGCTGTCCCGGCTTCGTTTTGGCGAGCGCGATGAATTCCTTTACCGATTTCACCGGCAGCGACGGATGCACGATGAGCATGCCGATCTGCGCGCTGATCGGCGCGATGCCCACGAAATCCTTCAGCGTGTCGTAAGGAAGCTTCGCATACAGGTGCGGGTTGGACACGTGAGTGGCCGAGTGGACCATGAAGGTGTAGCCGTCGGGCGCTGCTTTCGCAACCTGGTCCGAGCCTATCGTTCCGGCCGCGCCGCCGCGGTTGTCGACGACGAACTGCTGCCCGGTGGTCTCGCTCAGCTTCTGCGCGATGATCCGGCCCACGATGTCGTTCGAGCCGCCCGGCGGCCACGGCACGACCACACGAACGGGTTTGGACGGGTAAGCCTGTCCTGAGCCTTTGTCGTAGGACGAAGCGGTCTGGGCCATGAGCGGCCCGCTGGGCAACGACAGCGCTGCGGCGAGCGCGATGCAATACCGGCTGGTCCTCATTGCTACTTCCTCCTCGGCTGCGGCTTGTTGGAATCGTGCGCGCTACGTATTTGCGGCCATTATGGGTGAGCCCACAAGACACTTCAACGCGGGACGGCTAGAATCGTGTGCGTATTTCACATCTCGAGGGCCCGACAGCGCGGCCCACCCCTGACAGGAGAACACAACATGGCGCTTCCTCTCGAAGGCGTCCGGGTGCTCGATTTGACGAGCATCATGGCGGGCCCTTACTGCACGATGGTCCTCGGCGACATGGGCGCCGACGTGATCAAGGTCGAGAACTTCCCCGAAGGCGACGGCTCGCGCCGCTTCGAGCCGAAAGTGAACGACGAGTCGTACTGCTTCGCGGTGCTCAACCGCAACAAGAAGAGCGTCGGGATCAACATGAAGGATCCTCGCGGGCGCGAAGCTTTCATGAAGCTGGCGGCGAAAGCCGACATCATCACCGAGAACTTCAGGCCCGGCGTCGTGAAGAAGCTCGGCATCGATTACGACAGCATCAGCAAATTCAATCCCGGCGTGATCTACGCGTCGATGTCGGGCTTCGGCCAGACCGGCCCGTACGGAAAGAAAGGCGGTTTCGACATCGTGGCGCAAGGGATGTCCGGGATCATGATGATGACCGGCTACCCCGGCGGCAGGCCTGCGAAAGTCGGCATCGCGATGAACGACATCGCGAGCGGCGTGACCGCGCTCAGCGCAATCCTCGGGGCGTACATCGGCAAGCTGCGCACGGGCAAAGGCCAGTACCTCGAGACCTCGCTGCTGGAAGCCGGGCTCGCCTGGACGTTCTGGGAATTCGGCGCGTATTTCGGCGGCGGCGAGATTCCGACTGCAACCGGCACGCGTCACCGGCGCTCGACGCCGTATCAGGCGTATAAAACCAAAGACGGTTACGTGACGGTCGGCGCGAACAACGCCAAGCTCTGGACCAACTTCTGCAACATCGTCGTGGGCAAACCCGAGTGGCTGGCCGATCCGCGTTTCAATCCGCTCGCACAGCGGCTGAAGAACATCGACGAGCTCGAGCGTGAGATCGAAGCGGTGCTCACTACACAGCCGACTGCGCACTGGGTCGAAAAGCTCGACGAAGCCGCCGTTCCCGGCGGCCCCGTATACAGCTACGACCAGATCCTCGGCGATCCGCACATCAAGGCGCGCAACATGGTGGTCGAAATGGACCACCCGAAGATCGGCCGCATGAAAGCGATGGGCATCCCGGTCAAGTCGACGGGCGAGCTGCTCGAGATCCGCAAACCCGCGCCGTGGCTCGGGCAGCACACCGAAGAAGTGCTGAAGGACGCAGGCTACAGCGATAAAGACCTTGCCGCGATGTGGTCGGAGGGCGTGCTGTACGACAAGTATCGTGAAGGCGCGGCCGGTCCGACCGGGAATTCAGCGACGAATGCGGTGACGGCGCAGTAAGGACCTTATTTCTCAGTCATCATTTCGACGAATGCCCTGGATTTATTCGCGGGTGTCCTCGAAATCATCTGGGCGATCGGGCTCAAGTACACCGAAGGCTTCACACGGCTCGTGCCGAGCGTCATCACCATCGCGGCGATGATCGCGAGCGTGTGGCTGCTCGCGATCGCGCTGAAGACTATTCCGGTCGGGACGGGTTATGCGGTGTGGACGGGAATCGGGGCGGTGGGAACGGCGATCCTCGGCATCGTGCTCTTTGCCGAGCCCGCGACGGCTGCGCGGCTCGCGTGCATCGGACTGATTGTCGCGGGAATCGTGGGACTCAAAGTCGTGTAGGAGACTGACCCCGGTTTTTCTTTTCAAACGGGTCTGTCCCCGGTTTGGACTTAATCCCGGGCAGCGCTAAAACCGGTGTCAGACCCCAAGCAAAACAAAACCGGGGTCTGCCCCCGGCGATGCTCGCAGTTTTAAAACCGACGTCTGTCGTCTACTCGTTCTGACCGCCCGCCGATTGCGGAGCCTTCCTCTCGCCGAATGCGCGGAAGAAGGAACGAACGCCGCCCGACTCTGACCCCGCAGCCTTTTGATCCGCAGGCGGTTTCGCCTCAACCGAGGCGGCGGGTTTCTGCGCGGGTTGTGCTTCTGCGTTCGCCGCCGGCACAGTCGGTGCCTGCTCGGCCTTGACCTCGGGCTTTGCGACCCCATTCGCAGCGGGTGTGGCCGCCGCTGCCGCCGCCGGCTGAGCGGGTTTCACCTCGGGCTTCACGACTGGTGTCGTCGCGGGTGCGGCAGGCTTCGCCTGCGCCTCGGTCGACGTCGCAGGCGCCCCCGGCGCCGCTACGGTCTCGTCCTTCGACGACGGCACACCCGGCATCAGGCCTTCCGGCGGCTTGTCCTCCTCTCGATTGACGAACGCCTGACCGAGCGGCGTGCCCTCCACCATGATCTCCCCGTCGAGCACGCACGCTTCGCTGCCCTTGCGGATGGTGAGGCTTCCATTGATCACGCCGTCCATGCCGCAATAACGCTCGCGGTCGACGTCACGAAAGATGAAGTGATACTCGCCTTTCTTGTTCTCGATGAGAAAAGCGCCTTTTTCGATGTTCACCGTCGTGATCGCGCCGGTGTCCGCCCACTTGCTGTACATGTCGCGGTTGCGCTGGAGATACACCGAGCACGTTCGCGGTTTCCACTTGCTGTAGTACGCGAAGCTGTCGACGACGCCCCCGATCGTGACGACCGCGATGCGCGCGTGCCGATCCTCGGTGCCGAGGCGGCACGCCAGGGTTTCCATCTTGCCCCTCAGCTTTTTCGGGCCGGGCGCGGGCTTGGCAATGGTTTTTGCGGCGGGTTTGGCTTCGGGTTTGGTGGCGGCAACACCTGCGGTGCTGAATGCCAGAAGGACTGCGATCGGAATCAGCCGGGTGCTGAGCATGCGTTTGCTATCTCCTCGTCGGGCTGCTGCGCGGGTGTTCCCCGCGCGCAGCGCCTGAGTTTACGCTGCGGTTTCGCAGCGGTTCAACCCGTTTACAACTCGTTACATCGCGCGAACGATCGCGTCGCCCATCTCGCTCGTGCTCGCCTTGCCGCCGAGATCTCCGGTGAGATGACGCGCTTGCGCGATCACCTTGTCGACCGCAGCTTCGATCAACCTGGCTGCTTGGACCGCGCGCTCGTCATTGCGTTTCCGGCCGAGCCATTCGAACAGCATCTGACCGGACATGATCATCGCGTAGGGATTCGCGATATTTTTTCCTGCGATGTCGGGCGCCGAGCCATGAGTCGCCTGCGCCATCGCCTGCGTATGCCCGACGCAAAGCCCCGGCGCGAGGCCGAGGCCGCCGACGATGCCCGCGCCTTCATCGGTGAGGATGTCGCCGAACTGGTTGGTCGTGACGACCACGTCGTATTGCTGAGGGCGCATCACGAGCTTCATCGCCATCCCGTCGACCAGCACTTCTTCGAGCTGACAATCCGGAAATTCCTTGGCGACTTTGCGGCATTCTTCCGCAAACATCCCGCAGACCAGGCGATAGACAGGCTCCTTGTGCACTGCGGTAACCTTCTTGCGCGGTCGCGTGCGCGCGATCTCGAAAGCCTCGCGCGCGACGCGGTTGGCGCCTTTGCGCGTCACGACTCGCGAGCCGATCGAAATCTCGTCGTTCGGCCTGAATTCGCCGCTGCCGGCGAACACCACACTACCCGACTGCATGCCTTCAGTGACTTCGCGCAGGAACACGATGTCGACATCCTTATGCAGCGACGGCAGATTGGGATACGACTTGACCGGCTTCACGCTCGCGAAGAGCTCGAACTTCTTGCGCAGCGGCGGGTTGATCCACGTGGCGTCATCGCGCGGATAGGCGTTGTGGCCGATCGGGCCCTGCACCCAGCCGTCCACGGTCGCCAGCGTGTCGACGGTCACCTGCGGCATCGTATGGCCGTGAGTCTCGTGCCCTTTCGCGCCGATCGGCAGGGGCAGCCACTCGATCTCGAGACCGGCTTTCGCGGCGGCCGCTTTCATCACTTTCACGCACTCGGGAACGACTTCGAGACCGATGTCGTCGCCTTCCAGAATTCCGATTTTCAGCACTGCGTAGTCCTTTTGTGAGCGTAGCGGGGCGTCAGAACCGGGCGATTATATCGTCCACGCACTTCGTACGTAACCCGAGCGGGGCGGTGGAATCGCTTGCCGCAGGCGTGCCTGCGTAGGCAGAATGCACCTGAAGAAGAAGACCACCACCGCAGGGAATCGAATGGCTGCGCGCGTCCCGCACCGGATCGGGCTCTACCTCGCCCTCGTTCAGTTCTTTTTCACGCTGACGTGGACGGTGTACGTCATCTACCTGCCCAGGCTCGCGGCGCAGGCCGGCATTCCGAAGAATGCCGCCGTCTATATCCTCCTCCTCGACCAGCTCATCTTCGTCGTGATGGATTATGCGATGGGTCTCATGGCCGATCGCGTGTCGCGCGTGCTCGGCAAGCTCGGCTACGTGGTTCTCGGCGTCACCCTCGCCTCGTGCGCGGCGTTCCTGCTGCTGCCGTTCGTGGCGCCCCAGGGTGCGGCGTGGCTGTTCCTGCTCCTGACCGTGCTGTGGACGGTGAGCTCGTCCGCGCTTCGCGCCCCGCCGCTGGTGCTCGTCGGTAAATACGCGGCGCAGCCGTCGGTGCCGTGGCTGTCCGCGCTGTCGCTGTTCGGACTCGGCATCGCAGCGGCGATCTCGCCGTATCTCGCCATCACGCTGAGGGACGCCGACCCGCGCATCCCGTTCGTCCTGTCGAGCGTCGCGCTGGCGCTCGCCACCCTCGGCATCGTCTGGGCCGAGCGCGCGCTGGCGAGGACCGCGAGCACCGAAGCGCCGGCACCCGAGGCCGCGCCGCCGGCGACGCCATGGATGCTGTGGTTTCTGTTTGCGGTGCTGCTGCTCGGACTCGGCTTCCAGATCCATTTCTCGCTCAACAGCGCGGCGCTCTACCTGCGGCATGCGCCGGCGTCCGACATACCGTACCTGATGCCCGTCTTCTGGATCGGTTTCAACGTCCTCATGCTGCCGGCCTCGATCGCGGTGAAGCGCCATGGCGGGCTCGTGGTCGCCGCGGTCGGCGCACTGGTCGCCGCGGTCGCTTCGTTCGCGGCTTTCCACGCGGGCGACCTCAATACCCTGATCGCAGCGCAGTTCATCGCCGGCGGCGGCTGGGGTTGCGTCCTGATGAGCGCCGTGTCGGCCGCGATCGCGATCGGACACACCGGCCGTGAAGGAAAGATGACCGGAGGTCTCTTCTCCCTGCTCGCGCTGGCGACGTTCGCGCGCATCGCAGTGCTCGCCGCGGAGCTCAACAAGGACCCGCAGCTCGCCGGAATGCTGTCATGGGCGCCGGGCGCCGCGTGGGCGATCGCCGGGGTGTTGCTGCTGATGCTGCTGCCGAAGCAGCGCAAGCCCGTGGCGGCAGCAGCGGCGTAGGTCTCATCGATCGTTAATCGCTACCGCACTCCAGGCACTGAAGCCCGCGCGACCTCGCCCGCGTCGCTGAGCTTGCCGATCTCCCAGCACATCCCGATCAGCCGATCGGCCTCGTGCGTCGACAGGATGCCTTTCGCGAGCCCGCGGAATTTCGCCTCGAGATCGGCGTCGCTCATCGGACGATCGAGGCTGCCGATCGCGTGCTCGACGAATTTCTCCAGCACGCGCCCGTCCTTCAGGCGCACCGTGACTCGCGTCTGGTCTTCGTGCATCGCCGGATCGAGGGTCGCGGTGACGCGGTCGCGTATCGCGATGACCTGCGCGTCGCGTACCGCGTCGTCGCTGTACTCCGCCTCGCCTGCCGCACCGTAAATCAGCGCGACCGCGGCGGAGTGGTAGACGCTGAACTTGCCTTCGAGCCCCACCTGCGGCATTTTCTTTCCGGTGAGCTCGAGCACGAGCGGATGCACGCGCGCCTCTATGGCGTCGACGTCGGCGTCAAGCAGGCCGTGCTCGCTGCGCAACTGGATGCACGCGTCGATGATCGGATGGATCACGATGCCGCACGCGAAAGGCTTGTAGGTGTTGAGCGCGATCTCCCACGTCTCACCCAGACGCGACGTAATCTCCGCCGGATCGAACTTCGTCGAGAGCACGTGCGCGAAACCGCGCTTCGCCTCGATGCCCTGATCGGAGCTCGTGAAGTTGCGCTGTGCGAGCAGCGCCGCGAGCAGGCCGTTGCGAGCGGCGTTCCCGGGATGGAAAGGCTTGCACATCGTGCCGAACATTTCGCGCAGGCCCGAAGACTGTGTCGCCGCGATGCCGAGCGCCCACGTCATCTGCTGCTCGTCGAGTCCCAGCAGCCTGCCCGCCGCCGCGGCCGCGCCGAACACGCCGGCGGTGCCGGTGATGTGCCAGCCGACGTCGTAGTGCTCGGGATAGACCGAGTTGCCGATGCGGCATTCGACTTCGACGCCGAGGATGAAGGCGTGCAGAAAAGCTTCGCCCGACACCCGCTGGCGCTCCGCGAGTGCGAGGATCGCCGAGGCGACCGGACCGCTCGGGTGGATGACGGTCCTGAGGTGCGTATCATCGAAATCGAAAGTGTGCGAGGTGATGCCGTTCATCAGCGCCGCGTGCATGACGTCGAGCCGGTCGGCGCGACCGAGCACCGTGGCTTGAGGCGGACCCGAGAACGGCGACAGCGCTTTGAGCGCGTACTCGACGGTCTCGTGCCGGCTCGCACCGACTGCGCAGCCGACCCAGTTGAGGACCGAGCGCGCAGCTTCGTGGCGAACCGCCTGGGAAATGCCGGCGGGCTGGTGATCGACGACGAATTTCGCGAGGGTGCGGGTGATGTCCATAGCGGCTGCTCAGCGGTTGAGGTACTTCTTCTCCCACGCCTCGACGTCCTTCAGCCCCAGCACCTCGTTGTATTCCTTGAAGGTCAGCATCTGCTCGCGGCCTTTTTTGGTATTGCCGTCGCGCTTCAACACACTGAGCGCCTGGCGCATGCCCCAGCCTGCGGCGTTGCGGCCGAGCCCGGGGTAGATCGCGATGCGAAAACCGAGCGCATCGTATTCGTCCGCGGTGAGCTCGCCCAGCGTGCCGCCCTCCTCGACGTTGATGAGGCACGGCCCGTCGATCTCGCCGGTGACGCGCTTCAATTCATCAATGATGGTCGGGTGGCTTTTCAATTCGACGAACACCACGTCGGCGCCAGCGTTGCGGTACGCCCGGCCGCGGCGGATCGCCTCGTCGATGCCGTGCCCCGATGCGGAGTCGGTGCGCGCAATGATGATGAAGTCGTCGTCGCGCCGGGCTGCCACAGCAGCCTCGATCTTGCCGACCTGCTCTTTCATCTCTACGACCGGCCGCGAGCCCGGAAGATGCCCGCAGCGCTTGGGCAGGACCTGGTCTTCGATGTGGATCGCCGATACGCCTGCCGCCTCGAACTCGCGCACGGTGTGCTGCACGTTGACTGCGTTGCCGTAGCCGGTGTCCGCGTCGCAGATGAGCGGGATGTCGATGCACGCCGCAGCGCGATGCGCGTGGCTCGCGAAGAGCGAGAGGTCGATCAGCCCGACGTCGGGGCGGCCGAGCAGGCTCGCGGAGACGCCGTTGCCCGTCATGTAAACCGCTTCGAATCCCGCCTGCTCGACGAATCGCGCGCCATAAGCGTCGTAAATTCCCGGCGCGACGATCATCGGCCCATCGGTCAAACGCTTGCGTAGTTTCTGTCTTGCTGTGGTCATTGATTGCCCTGAAAACTGTCGACGTTCATGCGATTTTCCAGTCGGGATGCGCCTGGAGGAAAGGGATGAGCCCGCCGGCCGCGAGCAGCGACTGGATCTCGGCAGGCAGCGGGGGAAAGCTGCGCGCCGCAGCATGCGCGGCGACCGCCATCGTGCCCGCGCTCAGGTCGATCTCGATTTCGTCACCTTCGGCAACCCCGGCGATGTCGCACTCGACCACTGCCAACCCATTGTTGATCGCGTTGCGGAAGAACTGCCTGCCGAACGACGGCGCGACGACCGCCGACACGCCCAGCACATGCATCGCGTGCACCGCCTGCTCGCGCGACGAATTGATGCCGAAGTTCCTGCCCGCGACGATGACGTCACCGGTTTTGAAGCGCCCGACGAAACCCGGATCGAGCTGCTCGAATGCGTGCTGCGCGATATACGCGGTGTCCTTGCCCGGCAGGTATTTCGCCGAGCAGTGCAGGTCGGTGTTGATCTCTGCGGGCAGCAGGCGTGCCCGGCCTTTGATGATCGAATTCATGTCACGCCGCATTCCGCCACCGCCCGCCTTCCACTTCGCGCGGGTCGGTGATCCTGCCCGTGAGCGCCGACGCGGCGACGGTCGCGGCCGAGCCGATCCAGATGTCCGACTTCGGATTGCCGAGCCGCCCCTTGAAGTTGCGGTTGGCGCTGGAGATCACGGTCTGGTCGTCGCCGGGGATGAGATGGCCGGTGATGTTCACGCACGTGCCGCAGCCGGCGGCTTCGACCGATGCGCCGGCCATCGTCAGGGCTTCGATCAGCCCTTCCTTCAGTGCTGCGAGATAGATCTGGCGCGATGCGGGCGTGACGATCATGCGCACACCTTTGGCGATCCGCCGCCCCTTGAGGATAGCCGCGGCCTGGCGCAGGTCGTCGAGCCTGCCGTTGGTGCAGGTGCCGATCAGCGCGATGTCGATTTTCCGGCCGGCGACTTCAGGCACTCCGATGACGTCGTCGATCTGGTGGTTGCGCGCGACCTGCGGCGCGAGCCCCGCGGCGTCGATCACGATGCGCTCGGCGTACACCGCACCCGCATCGGCGCTGACCGGCTTGGGCTCGCGCGCGCCGTGCGCCTTCAGCCAAGCAAAGGTCTTGTCGTCCGCTTCGAGGAGCGCCGCTTTGGCGCCGAGCTCCGCAGCGTGGTTCGAGAGCGTCATGCGATCGTCGATGTCCATCGCGGCAACGCCTGCACCGCAGTATTCGAGCGCCTTGTAGTTCCCGCCTTCCGCGCCGAAGCGTCCCAGCATCGTCAGCGTGACGTCCTTCGCCCAGACGCCGGGCTGCAGCCGCCCTGTGAGCTCGATGCGGATCGTCTCGGGCACGCGGAACCACAGCTTGCCGGTCATCATCACGGCGGAGACGTCGGTGCCTTCGACCCCGGTGCCGAACGCATTGAATGCGCCATAGGTCGTGGAATGGGTATCGGTGCCGACGACGATGTCGCCGCAGGTCAGGTGCCCGCCCTCGGGAAGCACCTGATGGCAGATGCCGTCGCCGATGTCGTAGAGAAACGTTCCGCGCTCGTCGGCGAACCGGCGCATCGCGACGTGCGTGTTGGCGGCTTCGGGGTTGGGCGGCGGCGAGTAGTGATCGAGCACCAGCGCGGTCTTGGCCACGTGCGGCAGGTTCGCGGCGCCGAGCTTCTGGAGCTGCTTCAACGCATTGGCTGCCCGGGCGTCGTGAATCATCGCGAAATCGACTCGCGCGACGACGACGTCGCCGGCTTTCACCGTGCGGTCGGCGTGGGTGCCGAGCAGTTT